>SVQT01000006.1 GCA_015065215.1 Oscillospiraceae bacterium
CATGACCTTGTCAATAAAGAAGGAAAAGAGGTCAAGCATGCTACCCAAGCCGTGCTATATCTCATTTCCTGGCCTTGGGTGTTCCTCCTGTACGCTATGCTTTCCCTGTCCCTTGTGAGCATCATTCTCTGCTATGCGGTGCTTTCTCTGCTCACCTATCTTTGGTCGCTTGGCGGCTTCCGCTTCCACGCCTTTATCGGCGAAGCAAAAGACAGCATCTCTGTTAAGGTCAACGGCACTTACTCGGCGCTCTCGCTTGTCGCTCATGTGGCTGTTTGCTGCTTCCTATTCCTCATTGGTCTGATTTGTGCCATTTTGGCAGCTACCGGCACAGCCGGCGTTGTCGGTATCGTTATCGCCGCGCTCATGTATAGCGCTTATTTGGGCTGGACCGTGCTCTACGGTGCCTTGGTTCTGTGTCGCAAGCCCGCCGTCATTGAGGAAATCGCCGAAACAGCGCAAGATCCTACCGCGCATACTTCAACCACCGAAACACCGCAAGCGTAAGTTGTTTCATGCCCCATCCGTAAAAGCGCGGTATGCGCTGACACTCCGCTTGGAGCGTCGCGCATACCGCGCTCTGTTTATTCCTCTATCGCAATCTCCGGGATCGCCGCGGCGGAAAGCGCCCGACGGGCGGCTGCATAGTTGGGATAAAAGCCGGATAAATACCGATAAAAGGCAGGAGAGTGATCCTGATGCTCAAAATGACAAAACTCGTGAACAATCACATAATCCGCCAAAGCGGGGTCCACAAATAGCAGCTTTTCGTTTAAAGTTATGTGATTTTTCGCGGCGGTACAGGAACCCCAACGGGAGGACATCCAACGAAAGGTCAATTGGGGGAAAGTAGGTACACGGTGCGCAAAATGCGGATAAATTTGCCGCGCCCTGGCAGTCAGGACCCGCTTTGCCTCGCTTTTTACAAAACGGCGCAACGCCCGCATCACAGCGGCGAAATCCGCAGGGTTGGATACCGGCAGCAGCAATTTGCCGTTTTGTCGGACGGCAGCACCACGCCCCTTGACCGGCAAAAGGGTGTGTTCCACGCCCTCCAGGGGCAAGCTTGCGCCGCTTTGCGGCAAAAAGGCCGTCTTCACATGGGCAAGCATGCGCGCTCTGGCCTCCCGTAGCCAGTCGGCCTTTTCGGTAAGGAACGCTTCAATGGTGACAAGCGGCATACGCATGGGGGCGGAAACATAGATGCTGCCATCCCCACGCACTCGCAGATTCAGCCGCTTGACCGCCTTGCGCTCGCATTCATAAGAGAGCGTTTCATCCCCCAAAGCAAGCAAACGAATCTCCTTATTCATCGCATTTTCAAACGGTCCAAAGCATTTTGCAAAATGATCTGAGCCGAAAGCGTGTCGATCACTCCTTTGCGCTTTTTTCCTCGGGTGTTGGTTTCGTTGAGGAAACGGGAAGCGGCCATGGTAGTCATCCGCTCATCCATTAGAGCAAGGGGCAGCTGAGGAGCGCGCTCACCGATCAATTCAGCCAAACGGCGCACTCGCTCGGCGCGGGGGCCCTCTGTGCCGTTCATATTCACCGGCAAGCCCAGCACCACGCCAACCGCTTGCTGTTCCACAACCGCCGCCAAGATGGCGTCAGCTGTTTTTTCCAAACCGCCCCCGGGGATATTGCCGATGCCGGAGGCCAGTAATCTTGCCCTGTCTGACACCGCAAGGCCTGTGCGCGCCTCTCCAAAATCCACCGCCAAAATGCGGCCGACGGTTTGTCTGATCTCCTCAATGCTCATGGATGGTCTCCTTCAAAAACGCAATTATATCCTCAAAAACGGTTTCCTGCTCCGGCTCCCAATGCATCTCATGGCGGCCGCCGGTGTACAGCCGCAGTTTGGCTTTTTCACACCCCGCCGCTATCAGACGGTCATAGATTTTCCGCACACCTTTGCCATAGCCGCCAACCGGATCCTGATCCCCCGCAAATAGAAAGAGAGGCAGGGATTTCGGCACCCCGTTTGCCCACTTTTTATCTGAAACGGTATGCAAGAGGGTAAACATGGTATGGTACCCTGCCGTGGTAAACACAAATCTACAAAAAGGATCCGCACGGTATTTATCGCGAACCTCTTGATCTTTGGAAAGCCAGGAAAAGGAATCCTGTTCCTCTTTAAAGCGGTTATTATAGCTACCAAAGGCAATGGCAGTCAACATCTTACTGCGGTGATGATCCCCCTTCATCTTCTGGATCATTTTTGTGACTGTCAGCCCAAGGCCGGTAGGCAAATCAGGCCCTGCCGTACCGCTGATCAAAGCGGCTGAAAGCGCATCGCCATACCTGGTCAGATACGCGCGGGCCGCAAAGGAACCCATACTGTGTCCGTACAGCACCAACGGCAAATCCGGATAATCGGCACGCATAATAGCCGTCATGGTATGCAAATCCTCGATCAGATATTCGGCGCCGTTTTTGGGGTGCGTATAACCAAGCTCATCTTCATCCGGTGCCGTATGACCGTGACCCAGATGATCGTTGCCGCAAAAAATATACCCATGGGCGCAAAAGCGGCGCGCCCAAGCGTCATAGCGCTGCACATATTCGCACATGCCGTGAGAAAGCTGTATAATCCCCTGATAGGCAACGCCCTCGGGGCGCCAGATATAGGCATGCACCTTACTCTGGCCGTCGGCAGAGAGAAAGGTCCGCTCCTCAAAAAGAATCTCAATTTTTTTATCCATTGATAAAATCCTTTTCCCGACCGATGATCTCGGTCGCCAGTTCAATCAATTTATTTTTTTTGTTTCTCGCTGGATCCTGCCAGCAAAAATCCTGCAAGCGGGCAAGCATTTCGCCGGTGCGGACAGGCAAAACGCCCAACCTCTCCTGCAATTCCTTGCCATTCACCGCCAGGCGCCTGAGCTCAATAGCGGTACCGTTTTTCGCTACCGCTTGGCAAAGCTCCGCCGCTTTCGTCACATCCTCACCCAACGCCTGGCGCAAGAGCATTCCGCCAGCGAAAGCTTGCCAATAGCGGCACACATGGCGCCTTGCCTCATAAAGATTGGTAGGCAAGGGCTCAGCGGCGGCAAGAAGCAGGTCGCACACCTTTTCGGTAAAGGCGTTGGATGCCTTCAAACGGCGGCAAAGCTGCCGTACCGCGCTCGGCTCATCACCAAGCAAAAGAAGCGCTAAGCGCAACTCGGGTTCGGCGGGTAGTGTTGTCAGCGTATGAAAGCGATTTTCCCGCAAAACGGTATCAAAAAAGACATAGCGAACACAATCTGCCGCCACCAGGGCGTTAAGGCCCTTCTGGGCCGCGGCAGCGGTCAACAAGCGACAAAGCTCAGCGAAAACACGCTCGGCCGAAATACGGGCAAGACCTTCTCTGGTGGCTTTTGCCCCTGCCAGCGTCTTTTCTTCAATGGCAAAATCCAATTGGGCAGAAAACCGAAAGGCGCGGAGAATACGCAGCGCATCCTCGGTAAAGCGAGCTGCCGGATTCCCTACCGCGCGGATGATCCCCTTTTTTAAATCCTCTCTGCCCGAAAAAAGGTCGATCAGCCCTTCGCTCTCACTCCAGGCCATCGCGTTTACGGTAAAATCTCTGCGGGAAAGATCATCAGACAGTCGGCGGGTAAAGGAAACGCTTTCAGGGCGGCGGCTATCCAAATAATCGCCATCTACCCGATGCGTGGTGATCTCGATCGGATTTCCATCGGACAAAACCGTTACGGTACCGTGCCTGAGGCCCGTGGGAATCACACGAAAATCCCGGAAAATCTCCAGCACTTCCCCCGGCGTAGCATCGGTGGTAAGATCAAAATCGTGGGGCGCTTTTCCAAGCAGCAAATCCCGCAAGCTACCGCCTACCAGATACCCCCGATGGCCGGCACGCTCCAACACATCGATAACAGTTTTAACAAACTGTGGCACCCGTGCGGCAATATCCGTTTCCATCTCACACACCTCCTGCTAAAAATGTTTGGCCGTTGTATATCATTAGTATAACACATTTTTTCCGCGCTGTAAAGAAAAGCGAATGTCAAAAAATCACCAAACAAAAATTTTCCTTGTTTGGCGCGGCAAAAGAAAGCCACACTAATGGCGAAGATGCTTCTGTTTTTGGCAGAAGTTCCTTCGAAAGTGAGGTGAAAACCATGCGAATCATTGACCGTATTGCGTTGATTCTGACCATCATCGGTGCCTTGAACTGGGGTGCGATCGGTCTGGCTCAATTTGACGTCGTTGCTTGGATTTGCGGCGGCGTGGATACCCTTTTGGCGCGCATCATTTATACCGCTGTCGGCATTGCCGGCGTCTGGTGCGTTACCCTGCTCTTCCGCAGCGACGAGGAGCGGATGGAAGTCCACGACTGACCGTGGGGCATACGGCTTTGCCGTATGCCCTTTTGCTTGTGGGTGAATGATATTATCAAGTGCAATACCCCAAGAAAATGCGGGATGCTATACGCGCGACCAGATGTGCCCAAAGGGTAACTCTATCTCTTATAGCAACAAACAAAGCGAGCGTATGCGTGATACGCTGTTCAGAGTATCTCGCATACGCTCGCTTTTCTTTTGTTGCTACAACCTATGATGTTGAGCGAATAAAGCGCCGCTTTGCGTTAATGGCGGCTTTCAAACCCGAAACATCATATCGCCATAGTTCGGCACCGGCCACCACTTGGCGGAAGTCATTGTTTCCATCTCGTCAACAAGGCGGCGGAGCTTATCCATTATCGGAATGACCCGCTCGGCAAAGGCGGTCGCCCGCTTTTCACTATCCGCCTTGGCCATAGCTAAAGCGTCGGCCGCCTTTAACTCCTTTGCGGCCAGATAGGCCTTGGCCGACAATTCGGATAGCCGCTCGATCAAATCGGTTTCCATACTGATATTGGCGGTAGGCACGACCGAAGTTTTGTCGGCGGCGCCCTTAGCCACCTCAGCGGCATAGGCGTTCACGGCCGGTAAAATATCACGCATGGCCATTTCTACCATAGTCTGGGCCTCGATATTGATCAGCTTGACATAATTTTCAAACAGGATCTCGACACGGGAACGGATCTCGGCGGCGTTCATGACCCCATGGGTCTCAAAAAGCTTGATATTCTTTTCTTCCGAGAAGGTTTTAAAAGCGTCTACCGATGTCTTGAGGTTAAGCAGCCCACGGCGGGCGGCTTCCTTCTTCCATTCAGCGGAATAACCGTTGCCGTTAAAGATGATGCGACTGTGGGCAGTCAGAGTATCCTTGATCAGCTTTTCCAGTGCGGCATCAAAATCCTCGGCGGCCTCCAAAATGTCGGCAAACTGACGGAAGGACTCTGCCACCGCTGTATTCAGCACGATATTGGGCATTGCCATATTCTGCGAGGAACCGGGCATGCGGAACTCAAACTTATTGCCGGTAAAAGCAAAGGGCGAGGTGCGGTTACGGTCGGTCGTATCCTTGGTAAAGGTGGGAACCGAGGGGATACCCAGGTTCATCTTGATGCGACTATGGCTCTTATAGTCGGTGCCGCTGATGATGGAATCCACCACCTCTTGCAGATCATCGCCAATAAACATTGAAATCACGGCAGGCGGTGCCTCGTTACCGCCTAAACGGTGATCGTTACCCGGATGAGCGACAGAGAGACGAAGCAGATCCTGATAGTCGTCCACCGCCTTGACAACAGCGGCCAAAATCAGTAAAAATTGCTTATTCTCAGCAGGGGTCTTACCCGGCTTTAATAAATTTTTGCCCCCGTCGGTGCCAATCGACCAGTTGTTGTGCTTGCCGGATCCGGCCACGCCAGCATAGGGCTTTTCATGCAGCAGACAAACAAGACCGTGCTGCTCCGCGATTTTCTTCATATAGGTCATGATCAGCAAATTCTGATCAATGGCCATATTGGTGGTAGAATAAACGGGCGCCAGCTCGTGCTGGGCGGGCGCACCCTCATTGTGCTTAGTCTTGGCGGGAACACCCATGCGCCAAAGCGCCTCGTCCAGATCCGCCATATAATTCTGAATACGGGTTTTGAGCTCGCCGTAGTAGTGATCCTCCATTTCCTGTCCCTTAGGGGGCGGCGCACCAAACAAGGTGCGACTGGCGTAGATCAAGTCCTTACGTTTGTCATACATTTCTTTATCAATAATGAAATATTCCTGCTCTATGCCCACGGTCGTATTGATGCGGCGTGTCTCGGTATCGCCAAAGAGACGAATGATTCGCACCCCCTCATAAGAAAGTGCGTCCATCGAGCGCAGAAGCGGCGTTTTGGTATCCAGCGCTTCGCCGGTATAGGAACAAAAAGCGGTGGGAATAAAGAGGGTACCATCCTTGACAAAGGCATAGGAAGCGGGGTCCCATGCGGTATAGCCTCTTGCCTCAAAGGTAGCGCGCAAGCCCCCCGAAGGAAAAGAGGAAGCATCGGATTCGCCCTTGATCAGCGCTTTACCGGAAAACTCCATCATTACCTTGCCACCACCAACAGGCGTCAAAAACGCCTCGTGCTTTTCGGCAGTCACACCCGTTAAAGGCTGGAACCAGTGAGTATAGTGCGTGGCGCCCTTTTCAATGGCCCAATCCTTCATAGCGGAGGCGACAACATCGGCAATAGAAGCATCTATCTCTTTACCCTGTTCCACCGTACGGCGCAAAGACTCAAAAACATCTTCGGGCAAGCGCTGTCGCATGACCTCTTCATTAAAGACCATACAACCAAAGAGTTCAGGGATATTTTTTGCCATGAGATCGCTCCACCTTTCTACCAAAATGTCATAATATAGCGATATTATACATTGCGCTATCACCCTTTGTCAAGGGATTTCGCCAAATTTTGCTACCGTATTATTATATGCGCAAGGCGTTGTTTCAGTGCTTGCGGGGCGACGGCAAAGAGAAAAACAGAAAAGCGGAAAAAATCAAAAAAACTCTTGCCAACCGCCAATTTTTATGATATAATATAAAATAAGTTCGCTGGTGTAGCACAGTGGTAGTGCAGCTGATTCGTAATCAGCAGGTCGAGGGTTCAATCCCCTCCACCAGCTCCAAGCAAAAAGCAGATCTCGCAAAAAGGGATCTGCTTTTTGCTATATTTTGCGTATTTTGTATTTTTTTGTAATAAATTCTTCCATCTTACGGCATTTTGTGATACAATGGAATAAGAAAAGCTTTTTGTGGGAGGTGAAACCTTGACAGACCGCGTCAACGCCTTTTGCTTACAATATGCCCTCAGACGGGGCGAGATCTTGACCGTTGCCGACCGATTTGCCGACGCCCTGGAGGAGGACTATCGCCTGAACCGAGACATGTTTGACATCCACCGCTTGTCCTTCTCGCAAAACAAGCATCCCAACAAAACCATGCGGGCACTGGAGGCAGACCTTTCACGAAAGGATCTTTCCTTTCTCTGTATGCTCGCGGCACTTTCTGACACCGGCATGGAGAAAAGTCAAGGGCTTGGCAACTTACAGGAGCCGGAACGCTTTGCTGATGCCGCCGCCGCGCTTTTTGGGGAATTGTCCGGGTGCGCCCCTGCCATCTCCTATCTTGCCCAAAAATTAACCGAGATCAAGGCGGAACACGCTTTGAAACGATTGCGTATAGCCATCCTGGCGATGGAAACCAATAATTGCCGAAAGTGAGAAAAACGATGAAAATCAGTAGCATATTAAACACCGATAAGCCTGTTCTTTCCTTTGAGGTCTTTCCGCCAAAATCAAGCAGTCCCGCCCCCGAAAGCATCATTCAGGCAGTAGAGGAAATTGCCGCCCTCTCGCCCCCTTTCATGAGTGTCACCTGCGGCGCAGGCGGTACAACAGTGGGCTTTACCAATACCATTGCGGCACATATTCAAAACGATCTGGGCGTCCCCTCGGTGGCGCATCTCACCTGCGTTGGCACCAGGCGTGAGGACATCCGCGCTCAATTGCAAGAAATAAAAGCCCTTGGCATCGAAAACATCTTTGCCCTGCGCGGCGATCTGCCCAATGGCATGACTCCTGCCGCATTGGATTTCAAGCACGCTACCGACTTGGTGCGAGAGATCCGGGGGGCGGGGGAGTTTTGCATTGGCTGTGCCGCTTATCCCGAGGGGCATCCCGAATCCCCCTCGCAAAAAGAGGACATCCGCTACCTTGCCCAAAAGGTTGCCGCCGGATGCGATTTTTTGACCACTCAGATGTTTTTTGACAACAACATCCTTTACAATTTTCTCTATAAGGTCCGCGACGCCGGCATCCGCGTGCCTGTCATCGCAGGCATCATGCCTGTAACAAACGCCAAGCAGATCGGGCGGATCGCTCAGCTGGGTGGCAATATGATCCCCCCCAGATTTTTGCGAATTGTCGACCGCTTTGGGGATGATCCCCGCGCCATGAAGCAGGCAGGCATCGCCTTTGCCACCGAACAGATCATTGATTTGCTGGCCAACGGCGTGAACGCCATTCATGTTTATTCTATGAACAAGCCGGATGTTGCCGCTGCTATCCTCACTCAGCTTTCGGAGATTTTGAAATGATCAAAAGCTATCGTTTCGATGCCACACAGCTGGACCCCTCCCGCCATGAGGCATTGGCGTATCTGCGTGTAAAAAAACCGGATGCCGCCATCGGTTCACTGCTTACCGCGGCTTTTTTAGAGGCAAAGTCAATTGCCGATTGCCGTTGCCGTGTTGGGCTTTTTGACATCGCCTTCGCCGATGCCATCTACCCGTCATTAAAAGAAAACCAATTAAAGGGCTGTGACCGTTTCCTGCTTTTTTGCGCCACGTTGGGGCATGAAATAGACCGGCGCATTGCCCGATACGCCTATAGCGCCCCCGTTAAGGCCGCCGTGCTGGATGCCGCCGCCGGCGCTTTGACAGAGGCTCTTTGCGACACCCTTGTCAGAACCGTCCTGGAGGAATATTCCCCAGGCAAGGCGGGCAAGCGCTTTTCCCCCGGCTATGGCCCCCTTCCCTTGGAGGCGCAACAACAAATTTTCACAATCTTGCAGCTTTCGCGTATCGGCGTGGGATTGAACGACTCGTTGCTTCTCTCCCCCGCCAAAACGGTGACCGCTTTGGTCGGCCTCAGCGGCATTGGATAAACTTGTTGAAAGGAAAAAACATGGAAATACTGAAAAAAGTGCAAAATGGTATCCTTTTTTTTGATGGCGGTACAGGCTCTTGCCTGCAAGCCGCAGGACTTGCCCCGGGCGAACCGCCTGAAAGCTGGAACCGTACGCACCCTCAAAAAATCGAAAAACTGCACCGGGATTATATCGCGGCAGGTGCCAATATCATCAAATCAAACACCTTTGGCCTGAACCCCTTGCGCTATCCCACCGATTGTGCCGAGCGGGTCAAAGAGGCTTTGGAGATCGCCCGCCGTGCCGCCGAAAGCAACGCCTTTGTGGCCCTGGACATCGGCCCCTTGGGACGAATGCTGGCCCCGCTTGGCGATCTGGACTTTGAAGATGCCGTAGCTGCCTTTGCCGCGGTGATAAAGGCCGGCAAAGCCTTTGCCGATCTTGTTTTGATTGAGACAATGAGCGATACCGCTGAGGTCAAGGCCGCCGTTCTTGCCGCCAAAGAAAATTGTGACCTGCCGATCTTTGTTACCCTTTCCTTTGATAGCACCGGCAAGCTGATGACCGGCGCCGATCCGATCGCCGCCCTTGCGCTGTTAGAGGGGCTACGTGTAGACGCCGTGGGATTGAACTGCTCAATGGGCCCCGAAGCGATGCTCCCCTTGCTCAAAACCCTTTACGACCACGCCAGCGTGCCCTTGATCGCTAACCCCAACGCCGGGTTGCCCCACGAAGAAAATGGCAAAACGGTATATGATTTAGGCCCTGAGGCCTTCGCCGCCGCAACCAAAAAATTGGTAGAGGCGGGTGTTCGGATCGTAGGCGGCTGCTGCGGCACCAGCCCTGCGCATATCGCGGCGCTCAAAGCGGCGGTAAGCAGGCTTTCTCCCTTGCCCATCGGCAACTGCAATGAAACGGTGGTTTCCTCTTTTTCCCGCGCGGTGATCTTTGGGGATCGCCCGGTGATCATTGGCGAGCGGCTGAATCCCACCGGCAAAAAGAAATTGAAGGAAGCGCTCCGAGCCGGTGATATGAGTACAGTTTTGCAGATCGGCATTGCCGAGGAGGAGCAAGGTGCCGAGATCTTAGATGTCAACGTCGGTCTGCCCGAAATAGACGAGCCCGCTTTACTGACCCGTGTCATGGGCGAACTGCAAGCAGTAACCCCACTCCCGCTCCAGTTAGACACCTCTTCTCCCATAGCGATGGAGAAGGCCCTGCGCCGCTACAACGGCAAGGCCATGGTCAACTCGGTCAGCGGCACCGAGGAAAGCATGAGCGCTGTTCTGCCGTTGGTGGCCAAATACGGTGGCGTACTGGTGGCGCTCACATTGGACGAAAGCGGTATTCCAGATACCGCCGCGGGGCGCTTGGCAATCGCCAAAAAAATCTTAAGGCGTGCCGCTACCTACGGTATTCAAAAAAAGGACATTATCTTTGATCCCCTTGCCCTAACGGTCAGCTCAGACCCCACCGCCCCCGGTACCACGCTCGATGCCATTTCGCTGATCAAAAAAGAGCTTGGCGCCAAAACCAGTCTGGGCGTTTCTAACGTCTCCTTCGGTCTGCCCGACAGAGAAACGGTGACCGCCACATTCTTTGCCAAGGCCCTTGACCGTGGACTGGATGCCGCCATTCTGAACCCCGGCTCGGCCGCCATGATGCGCGCCTATTTCGCCCATTTGGCCCTTGCCGGTCTGGATCCGGCCTGCGGCGACTATATTGCCGCGATCGAGCGCCTTGGTGCCGCGGCTACCGCCGCCCCCCCTGCCGCGGAGCAGCAAAAAACGGCAAGCGGCGCGGAAAATCTGAGATTTGCCATCGTCAAAGGTCTGCGAGAGGAAAGCGTTGCCATGACCAAGGCGCTTCTTGCCAAAAAGCCCTTACTTTCCCTTGTGGAGGAGGATATTCTCCCCGCCCTCAATGAATGCGGCAATCGCTTTGAGAAGGGCTCACTTTATCTCCCTCAGCTCTTGATGAGCGCGGAAGCCGCCAAGGCGGCGTTTGATACCGCGAAGGCATCCGTACCCGAGGCACCTGCCACCAAAGGAAAGGTGATTATCGCTACCGTTAAGGGGGATATTCACGACATCGGTAAAAACATTGTCCGTGTCATTCTGGAAAGCTACGGCTTTTCGGTGATTGACCTTGGCCGTGATGTGTCACCCGAAGCGGTGTTAAAGGCCGCCCGTGAAAATGGCGTTTGTTGCGTGGGGCTCTCTGCCCTGATGACCACCACGGTCCCCGCCATGCGGGAGACGGTCGCCTTGCTCCACCGGGAATTGCCGGGTGTAAAGATATGCGTTGGCGGCGCGGTACTAACCAAGGAATATGCCAAAGCGATTGGGGCCGATGCCTATTGCGCCGATGCTATGGCGGGTGTTCGCTTTGCCGAGCGATTCGCAAAATAATCGGGAACGCTAACAAAAACAGACCCCGTTTCTGCCCAAAAGGGCAGAAACGGGGTCTGTTTTTGTTATATTTTATGCGCCCAGATATGCCTTGCGCACACGATCGTCGTTAGCAAGATCCTCAGCCTTGCCGTTCATGGTGATCACGCCGTTTTCCAATACATAGGCACGGTCAGAAACGGCCAACGCCTTTTTGGCGTTCTGCTCGACAAGCAGTACGGTTTTACCCGCCTCGCGGAAAGATTTGACAATCTCAAAAACCTCACCGACAAGCAAAGGAGAAAGCCCCATCGACGGCTCATCCAACACGATCAGCTCCGGTGCGGAAAGCAATGCTCTGCCCATGGCCAGCATCTGCTGCTCACCACCTGACAGGGTGCCTGCCAGCTGGGTACGGCGCTCGGCAAGACGCGGGAACTGCTGGAACACCATTTCCATATCCCGCTTGATACCTTCCTTATCCTTTCTGGAGTAGGCGCCGAGCAATAGGTTTTCATAAACCGAAAGCCCTTGAAAAATGCGGCGCCCCTCCGGCACATGAACCATGCCCATACCCACGATCTTGTGAGCGGGCACACGGGTCACGTTGTTGCCCTTATAGAACACGTTGCCTTCCTTGGGCCGGATCAGACCGGTAATGGTGTGGAGAGTGGTGGTTTTTCCCGCACCGTTCGCGCCAATCAGCGAAACGATCTCGCCCGGATAGACTTCAAAATCAATTCCTTTAAGCGCCTGGATCATACCATAATATACATTTAACTTTTCAACCTTTAAAAGCGGTTCTGACATGATACGACCCCCTTATTCACCAAGATAAGCGGTTACCACCGCAGGATCGGCAAGCACCTTGGCGGTCTCGCCCTTCGCCAACTCGGTACCAAAATTCAGCACCGTCAGGTTTTCACAAATACCGCCCACCAGTCGCATATCATGCTCGATAAGCAGAATGGTGATGCCAAATTCCCGGCGGACAAAGGTAATATCATCCATGAGCTCCTGCGTCTCGCTGGGGTTCATGCCGGCTGCGGGCTCATCCAGCAACAGCAGCTTAGGATTGGTCGCCATCGCGCGGGCAATCTCCAACTTTCTCTGCTTACCGTAGGGCAAATTTGCTGCTAAATAGTCCTTATACTCATCAAGCTGAAAAACCTTTAACAGCTCCAACGCGCGATCTCTCATCTCCTTTTCCGACCTTCTGTGTCGGGGAAGGCGAAAGATGGACTTTACCACGTTGCAGGACACCTGATTGGCAAGACCGACCATAACATTTTCCAGTACGGTCAAACTATTAAACAAACGGATATTCTGAAAGGTTCTGGCAATGCCCAAGCGATTGATCTCGGCGGGCGCCTTGCCGGCGATCTCTTTTCCGCAAAGGTAGATCTTACCGGAGGTAGGCTTATAGACGCCTGTCAACAGATTAAAGACTGTCGTTTTTCCGGCACCGTTGGGACCGATCAAGCCGTAAAGCTCGCCCTTTTTGATCTCCAGATTCACATCGTCAACGGCACGCAACCCACCAAACTGGATGCACAGATGCTCGGTTTTCAGCACTACGTCGCTATGGGCGGCAGGAGCGATGATCTTTTCCTCATTCATCCTTCGCTTCCTCCTTTTCGACAGTTTCCACGCCGGCCGCGACAACTGTAGCTTCGGCATCAGCGACCTTGCCCTTTCCAAGCTTTTTCTTCAGCCATGCCAACAGCGTTTTGCTGTTGTATTTCTCACGAAAGCCCTTGAGACCGGGCGCGTTGCGATAGATCACGATCGCAATCAGGATCAAGGCATAGATCACATTTTGCAGTACTGCCAGATTGCCGGTCAGTACGGTCTGTAGCTTGACATTGATAAAGGTGATCAGCGCGGCGGCGATCATCGAGCCGTTGATCGAGCCCATACCGCCCAGCACTACCATCACTAAGATCTCAATGGAGTAGTTGTAATCAAAGGTCGCGCTCTGTACGCGAGACTGCGTGTAGCTGTAAAGCACGCCGGCAACACCCGCAAAGAAAGAGGAGATGGTAAAGACAAACAGCTTGTACCTGGTGATGTCAATGCCGGTAGCCTTTGCTGCAATCTCGTTATCCTTGATTGAAATGATGGCACGCCCGTGCTTGGAATGCATCAGGTTCTGCGTAACGGCAAGGCAGACAAGCACCATCAGCAAAGCGATCACAAAGAAATACTTTCTGTCAAAGCGAGGCGTTTCCACGCCAAGCGTGCCGCCAAACATCGTATCCGGCAGATTCATCACGACAGCGCGGACGATCTCGCCGAAGGCGAGAGTCACGATGGCAAGGTAGTCACCGCGCAAACGAAGTGCAGGCAGACCGATGATAAAACCGAACAGTGCGGCCGTCAGACCGCCAACCAGCAAAGAGACCAGCAGCACGAGAATGTTATTCTGAGAAACGCCCATGGCGCTCACCATCATCTGCGCGATCTTGCCGCCAATAAAGGCACCAGCACACATAAAGCCGGCGTGACCCAACGACAGCTCACCGAGGAAGCCAACCACCATCCCAAGTGAAACCGCCAGCAAAACGGCAATGGCGATCTGCTCCATGAGGAACTGATTGCCCATCTTCAGCGAACCAGTCGCAGAGAGCAATCCAAAGACCAACGTCAGAAGCGCAATGATAAAATAGTTGGCATACTTGCGAATGAAGGGCTTTTTGAAAAATGCGATAATAGCACTCATACCTTTTCCCTCCTTGTCTTGCCCAACAGGCCCGCGGGCTTGACCAGCAAGATCACGATCAGAATAGCAAACTCAATGGCATCGGTAAAGGGAGCCAACACGGGAATGCTCAGCGACAAACTCTCGATCACGCCAAGCAAAACGCCGCCGAGCATTGCGCCGGGAATCGAGCCGATGCCGCCGATGACCGCGGCGGTAAATGCCTTGATACCGGGCATAGCGCCAAGTGTATTGGTCAGGCTGGGCGCCTTCATCAGCATCAGATAGGCGGCCACAGCGGCCAACGCGGAGCCGATAGCAAATGTAATGGCAATGATGGCGTTGGTATTGATACCCATCAGCTGGGCGGCGCCTCTATCCTCGGACACCGCAACCATCGCGCGGCCGACCTTGGAATACTTGACGAATACCGTCAATGCCACCATCAGCACCACGGTGACGGCGAGCGTCACGATCGTGCCGTAGCTGATTGCCAGCGAGCCAATGTGGATAGCGCCGCTGATCTGCAATCTGGTGGGCATCTTGGGGGCGGCGCCGAATATGATCTGCGCCAGGCTTTGCAAAAGCGAGCTGACACCGATGGCGGTGATCAGGACCGCCAAGGGCGAGGCGCCGCGCAACGGTCTGTAGGCAAAGCGCTCAATGCACACGCCCAAAATCATGCAGAATACAATGGCAAAGATAAGAGCAACGACCGGTTGATTGATCAGCAAAAGCGTGCTGAACATGGCATAGCCGCCCACCATGATAATATCACCGTGGGCAAAGTTCAGCATCTTGGCAATGCCATATACCATTGTATAGCCAATGGCGATGATGGCATAGGTGCCGCCGGAGCTGAGGCCATTGAGAAGAGATGTTAAAAATTCCATATGTTCATCTTCCTGTTATGACAAGTTTGCTGGCGCGGTTTTCCGCGCCAGCAAACAAGAAGTTTATTCGGTTATGGCAACAGCGATCAGCTGTTCGCCTCCTTGAGTACGTGGACCTGCGCTTCTTTGTTTACAAAGCCATCGGCAGTCCACTTTACCTTGCCCTCGGTACCACCGGTTACAGCACCAGTGTACTCATAGCCGCCATTGAACTGATTCTTGAGAATATCGCACATCTCGGATGCGGAGGTGGAGGCGTCAACGGTCTTGCCGGCCTCAACAGCCTTCTTCAGAGCGCCGAAGATGGCGTAAACGCAGTCGTAAGCGGAAGCGCCGAACTGGTTGAGGGTATCGGTGCCGTACTTTGCGGTGTAGTTGGCAACAAAGGTCTTAGCGTAATCATTTGCGTCAGCCTTGAAGTGAGTCAGCATGGTGATCGCCTGAGGAATGGTGGAAAGATCCAGAACGGTGTCCAGACCGTCAAGGCCGTCGCAGCCGTAGTAGGTCTTGATGCCGGCCTCGTCCTTAGCCATGGTCATGAACAAAGATGCCTCCTGGTAGTAGATGGGCATAAAGATAAACTCACAATCCTTGAGGAGCGAGACCTGCTGAGTAAAGTCGGTCTTGGTTTGATTGGTAAAGGAAGCCTCTACAACAGTGATGGAGCCACTGAGGTTGTTCCGGAACTCCTGATAGATACCCTTGGAATAGTCAATATCGGACTGGTAGAACACACCGATCTTGGAAAGGCCCAGGCCGTTCACGTAGTTGGCAGCGGCAACGCCCTGCTTCTTGTCGGCGAAGCACATCTGATAGCCGTTGGCCTCAGAGCGGACTGCATCGGCAGAAGCGGAGGGGGTCATAAAGAAGATGTCGTCAGTAGCGGAAAGGGTCTTGAACTCCAGAGCGGGCTGTGTGGTCACGCAGCCGAGAGAGATCTGCATACCCCAGTCAACCAGAGCAGCGTAGTTGTTCTGAACCTTGGTCTTGTCATTGACGTCGTCCATAACCTTCAGCTCGAACTTAATGCCGTTGAGACCACCTTTCTCGTTGATCTCGTCAATTGCCATTTGCGCGGCGTTGGCAACGCCCTTACCGTAAACGGCGGCACTATCGGTAAGAGGACCGGACAGACCAATTTTGATGGTGCCGTCGTTACCCTTGCAGGAAGAGAACGCGACGCAGCAACCGGCAATCATCAAAGCTGCCAGAACGATTGCAAGAATCTTTTTCATGATGTTTTTTCTCCTTGTAGAAAAATAAAATTGTACCAATCGGTATTCGAGGCAGAGGTCCTTCCCTTTGTAACAAACATCGCTTGGTATCATGGAATTGATTATAGCGCATCTTGTCATTTTTTTCAATAGTCATCTTGCACAAAATATCATTATATTATTATATAATATGCCTTTTTTGACAAAAATCGGGCATTTGGGATAGCTTAGCGGATCAATCCTCTTTTCAAAAAAGGAAAAATATACTGTAATGAGCGGCGAGCGCAAGGAAAAAAATAAGCATAGCTTTATTTTGTGGAGGGTACTATGCTGTTTTCTTCCTTTTCCTTCCTCTTCTGGTTTTTGCCCCTCACGCTGTTTTTTTATTTTCTGCCGCCGGCACTTTACAAACGCCTCAAAAAGGGAAACGCAAGGCAAGACGGCACTCTTGCCTATCAAAACGGTGTATTATTGATCGCCAGCCTGCTTTTTTACGCATGGGGAGAGCCTCTCTACCTGCTTTTGATGATCGGCGTCATTTTGGCAGACACGCTTTTTGGACTGCTTTTGGCAAAAAGTCCTCACCGCAAGACGCTATTGACCGTAGCGGTGATGTTTCACGTCTTTCTTCTCTTTTACTACAAATATGCCGCGTTTTTCGCGAATGCCTTGGGGTTTTACCTGCAAAATCCGCGCTTGCCCTTAGGCATCTCTTTTTATACTTTTCAGGCGCTTTCCTATCTGATCGACGTCTATCGGGGGGAGGTAAAGCCAGAGAAAAATCCCGCCCTTTTGGGGGTCTATGTGGCGCTTTTCCCTCAGCTGATCGCGGG
This sequence comes from Oscillospiraceae bacterium, assembly GCA_015065215.1. Classification (GTDB taxonomy): domain Bacteria; phylum Bacillota; class Clostridia; order Oscillospirales; family CAG-272; genus Firm-07. The sequence continues at coordinate 17,050 of SVQT01000006.1, forward strand.
GCCCATCGTGCGCTACAAGGATGTGGCGACAGCGTTACGTCAACGGCGGCACAGCATTGGCGGCGTTGCCGCCGGCAGCCGCCGTTTTATCGCGGGGCTGGCCAAAAAAATGCTGCTTGCCAACAGCATGGGGGCGCTGTTTTCGCTATTGCAAGGGCGGCACGGTCTTTCCGCCCTCGGTGCCTGGACCGCTCTTTTTGCCTTTGCCTTTCAGATTTACTTTGATTTTTCCGGCTACTCGGATATGGCCATTGGCCTTGGGCGAATCTTTGGCTTTCGCTTTCCGGAAAATTTCCGCTATCCCTATATGGCAAAAAGCGTCACCGATTTTTGGCGGCGCTGGCATATCACGCTTTCCACCTTCTTTAAAGAATATGTGTATATTCCGCTTGGTGGCAACAGAAAGGGCGTTTTTCGTACCGTGTTGCACCTTTTTGCTGTTTGGGCGCTCACAGGCCTTTGGCACGGGGCGGCGTGGAACTTTGTCCTTTGGGGAATTTATTACTTTCTTTTGTTGATTTTTGAAAAATTTTTCCTCTCAAAATTACCGCCTCTCCCCCCACTCATGGGGAGAATCGGCACACTCATCGCCATCCTCTTTGGCTGGGCGATCTTTGCCTTTGATAGCAGCACGCCCACACTTTCTTTCGCCGCCATGAGAGATTTTTTGGGGATCCTTTTCGGGGCGGGCGGCTTTCTCACAAGGGCTGATCTTTATGACACGGTACGGTATCTGCCGCTCCTTGCGCTATGCGCCATTGGCTCCACCCCGCTCCCCAGGATCATATACCGGCAAACGGTATTTAAAAAGCGCCGTTTTTGGCTTTCTGTTTCACTGCCCCTGGCCGCCCTTTTGCTATCACTGGCGGAGCTTTCCGCGGGCGGTTTTAATCCCTTTCTCTATTTCCGATTTTAAAGCACCCTTGACCGCGGCAAGAATTTTCGCTATAATAAATAACAGTGCTTTTCAAAGCTACAAGGCGAAAAATAATTTCCTGCGAGGTTTTTATGATACAACTGCTCAAAAAGCTATTCATCAAAAACAGCGAGAATACCAAGGATCCCACCGTACGCCGCGCCTATGGCACGATGGCATCGGTCCTTGGCATCCTTGTGAACATACTGCTCTGTGGCATCAAGTTGCTGGCAGGTCTGCTCACCGGCTCCATCTCGATCTGTGCCGATGCCGTCAACAACCTTTCCGACGCCGGCTCCTCGGTGATCGCACTGGTCAGCTTCAAAATCTCCACCAAGCCTGCTGACCGCGAGCACCCTTTCGGCCACGCGCGCATTGAATACGTAGCCTCTATGATCGTGGCATTCCTGATCCTGTTCATCGGTGCAGAGCTGGTACGCGGATCGGTGCAAAAGCTGACTGCGCCCGTGGCGCCCACCTTCTCTGTCCTCTCCATCATCATCCTCTCGGTCTCGGTGGCCGTTAAGCTCTGGATGGGCCTTTTCAACCGTCGGCTCGGCAAGCAAATTGGCTCGGAGGTAATCGCCGCCACCGCGGTTGACTGCCTTTCGGATGCAAGTGCCACCGCCGCCGTGCTGATCGCCACCATAGTCGCACCTCTTGTTCCCGCTCCCTATAACGCCTATATCGACCCCGTCATGGGCCTTCTGGTGGCTGCATTGATCCTTTGGGCGGGACTGCGTGTGCTAAATGACGCCAAGAACTCGATCCTGGGTGATGCTCCCGACCCTGAAACGGTAGAGCAGATCCGCCGTCTGGTGGCCGAATATCCAGAGGCTCTGGCCATCCACGATCTCTGGGTGCACAAATACGGCCCCGGCCACACGTTAGCCTCCCTGCACGTAGAGGTGGACGGCAAAAAGGACGTGTTCACCACCCACGACACCATCGACCTGATTGAACGCCGCCTGCAAAGCGAACTGGGGATCCTCTGTACCATACATTTGGACCCCATCGTTACCGACGACGAAACCGTCTCGCAATGGAGAGAAAGGATCATGCAAATCGCGCAAAAGCTGCATAACGGTATTAAAATTCACGATTTTCGCATGGTTCCCGGCACCACCCACACCAACCTGATCTTTGATATGGAGGTGCCCTTTGATCACAAAAAAACCGACGAGGAGATCAAAGCGGAGATGGCCGCTCTGATCGCCGCCGAGGACGACCGCTACTTCGCTGTGATCACTGTGGATCGGTTTTGATGACACAAAAAAGCGCGCCGCGCTCTGCGTTGCAGAGCGCGGCGCGCTTTTTTATTCATCCTCAGAACGGATTTTTTTATCGCAATAACCGCAACGGTAGATGCCGTTTTTGGCATCCATCAAGCGGCAGATCTGATCCAATTCCTGCTCGGTGGCGGTAATACATTGGGGATTGCGGCAACGGTGTTGATTGACAAAAAGCTTGTCACCGCCCAAACGCTTGACAAGGGACGGCTCAGGTCTTGGCTCTTTCCCCTCGGCATCACGCAAAAGGGTCAAAATCAATGCCATTCGCATATATTTTCCGTTTTTCACCTGCTTGAAATAGCAGGCTCTCGGATCCTCGTCAATCTTCACGCTGATCTCATTCACACGGGGCAACGGATGCAGTATGATGGTATCCTTTTTCGCCAGCTCCATCTTCTCGGCAGTGAGGATATAGCTATCCTTCAACCGCTCATAAACAGCCAAATCCGAGAATCGCTCCCGCTGCACGCGGGTCATATACAACACGTCCAAATCAGGGAGACTGCTTTCCAGATCGGTGGTCTCAACACAGGGCATTTCATGCTTGCGAATGACCTCATGCTTCACATAACCGGGGAGCTTGAGCTCCTCGGGAGAGATCAGCACCAGCTTGATGCCACTGTAGCGGGAAAGCGCCTCGATCAGCGAATGTACGGTTCTGCCATACTTTAAGTCACCGCAAAAGCCAACAGTCAGATCGGTCAGGCGGCCTTTTTCGCGGCGAATGGTCAAAAGATCGGCCAGCGTCTGGGTAGGATGACTATGGCCGCCGTCACCGGCGTTGATCACCGGAATGGTCGCGTTGCAGGAGGCCACCAACGGCGCGCCCTCCCGGTAGTGACGCATGGCGATCACGTCAGCATAGCAGCTGATCACCTTGGCGGTATCGGCTACACTCTCTCCCTTAGAGGCCGAGGTATTTTTGGCATCCGAAAAGCCGATCACATTGCCGCCCAGCTCATACATCGCGGCCTCAAAGGAAAGACGGGTACGGGTAGAGGGCTCAAAAAACAGGGTGGCCAGTTTTTTGCCCTTGCAGGCCTCGGCATACTTGGCAGGGTTTTCAATCATATCGCCCGCAAGCGAAAGCAAACCGTCAATTTCCTCAACAGAAAGATCCAAAATATCAATCAGGCTCTTCATTTTCAAATCCTTTCTGCGCGTTGTTTTTATGCCTTTGCGCCGTTGACTGCCAGGTAATTTTTGATGCGTGTCACATTTTCCTCATTGGCGGGGTCCGCAGAAAGATACTCAATGATGTCGTAAACGTCCACCACAGAATACACAGGGAATCCGAACTGCTCCTCGATCTCCTGCATGGCACCTTTGTCGGTTTGTCCCTTTTCCTTGCGGTCTACCATGATAAAGGTAGCAACCACCTTGGTGCCCTCCAAGTTTTTCAGGATCTCCATAGACTCACGGATCGCGGTGCCGGCGGTGATCACGTCCTCGATGATCACAATCTCCTCGCCTGCCTGCGGAACGTAGCCCACGAAGGTGCCACCCTCGCCGTGATCCTTGACCTCCTTGCGATTGAAGAAAAAGGGCACGTCCAAACCGTTCTTAGAAAGAGCGACAGCGGCGGAAATGGACAGCGGAATGCCCTTGTAGGCAGGGCCGTACAGGACAGTGGGCTTTTTGCCCAGCTTGTCAAAGTAGGCCTTGGCGTAAAATTCGCCCATCTTGGAAATCTGATCGCCGGTCTTGATCATACCGGCGTTGACAAAGTAGGGGATCTTACGGCCGGATTTAGCGGTAAAATCACCGAATTTCAAAACACCCGCACTTTGCAGGAATTCGATAAATTCTCTCTTGTAAGCTTCCATGTTCAATTCTCCTTGTAATAATTATCGTCATCAGACCGGTGCTCCCGGTTTTTTGCTGTCGCATGCCCCGCGGCTCTTTGGGGGCGTGTCGCTCAGCCGTTCCGCCGCCTCACGGATCGCCCGCTCCACCCGCTCGGCACAAAGGACAATGCCCTCCTCGGTCAGGTGGATCAGATCGTCGGCGCGGATGTAGCGCGAAACGTCAGCAATCAGTGGCGTGTAAAGATCGTTGATCCGCACGCCAAGCGCGCGTAAGCAGGGCAGCAACGCCGCGTTGTACGCGGCAATATCGGCATTGCTGTTATGGGGATTTTCCTCTCGCACGGGGGTAGTGGTAGCAAAAATCACAGTCCTTGCCCGTTGCAACAGTAGCTTCGCAAGGCGCACCATTTCCTCCACATATTGATCTATGGGCGTAAAGGCACCGTCACCGAACAAGTGGCATACGTCCCACAGGCCGTTGTTCCAATGGATGATGTCGGCACCCTCCAGCTCCTTTCGCCAATCCCACAGGCCGCGCAACGTGTGCTTGGCAAAGCGGCAATTGCTATCGGGCTGCCAGACTTCAAAATCCGCAGAAAGCGCCCGTTCCACCGGCTTGCCGTAGCCGATCAAGCGAATCGAGTCGCCCAGCAGAACCACTTTTTTCATTGATCATCCCACAAACTCACTGACGCAACGGCGATAAGCGGCAACGGGATCCTCTGCGGCGGTGATGGGACGGCCCACCACGATATAATCAGAACCGATCTCCTTGGCGGCGGCAGGGGTCATCACGCGCTTCTGGTCGCCGACGTCACCGTCCGCAAAGCGCACGCCGGGGGTCACTGTCACAAAATCCTTGCCGCAACTGTCGTGAACCTTGCCTGCCTCCAGGGGGGAACAGACCACACCGTCAAGACCGGAGCGCTTAGCGGTAGCGGCATAGTGCATCACCACTTTATCAATGGGCTCATTGATGAGCAAATCTGCTTTCATCGTCTCCTCATCGGTGGAGGTCAGCTGGGTCACAGCAATCAGCATGGGGCGGGTGCCGTCGGGTCTGGTCAGACCCTCGATGGCGGCCTCCATCATGCGGCCGGTGCCGGCGGCATGCAGGTTGGTCATATCCACGTCCAAGCGAGAAAGCACCGCCATAGACTTCTTCACGGTATTGGGGATGTCGTGGAGCTTGAGATCCAAAAAGATTTTGTGTCCGCGGCGCTTGATCTCGCGCACGATTTCGGGGCCCTCGGCATAGTACAGCTCCATACCAATCTTGACAAAAGGCTTTCTTTGCTCTCCGCTGAACTTGTCAAGAAAGGCAAAAACCTTTTCCTTGCTATCAAAATCGCAGGCAATGATAACGTCTTTTCCCATTTTTATCTCTCCTTTTCAATTATTCTACAATGCCAATCATATCAGACAGATTTTCGATGCGGTACTTGGCCATTTCGGCAGGCAGATCCTCCACGATCTTTTTGCAAGCAAAGGGATCCACCAAATTGGCAGCGCCCACCTCCACGGCGGTGGCACCCGCCATCATCATTTCGATCACATCCCGGGCGGTAGAAACGCCGCCCATGCCCACTACCGGGATCTTCACCGCATGGGACACCTGATAAACCATGCGAACGGCAACCGGAAAGATCGCAGGCCCTGAAAAGCCGCCCATTTTATTGGCGATAACAGGTCTGCGCCGGTTCAAATCAATGCGCATACCAAGCATGGTGTTGATCAGGCTGATGCCATCGGCACCCGCCGCCTCACAGGCCTTGGCGATCGCTACGATGTCGGTCACATTGGGAGAAAGCTTGATGATCACCGGCTTGGTTGTAACCTTTTTCACCGCTTTTGTAACCTCAGCGGCCGCCTCGGGACTGGTACCAAAGCTCATGCCGCCGCCATGTACGTTAGGACAGCTGACATTCACCTCCAGCCAACCTACCTGCTCCTCCTTGTCCAGCTTTTCGCAGGTGTAGGCGTAATCCTCTACCGAAAAGCCGGAAACGTTTGCCATGACCGGCTTGTGGAAGCATTTTTTCAGCTTTGGCAGCTCCTCGGCGATCACCTTTTCCACACCCGGATTTTGCAGACCAACCGCATTGATCATGCCGGCCTCACACTCCGCAATGCGGGGGGTAGGGTTGCCAAAACGAGGATCCTTGGTGGTACCCTTGAAGGAAAAGGTGCCAAGGCAGTTGATGTCGTACAGCTCGGCAAACTCATAGCCGTAGCCAAAGGTACCGGAGGCAGGGATCACCGGATTATCCAGCTCAATGCCGCACAAATTTACACTCAGTTTTCCCACAGGATCTCCTCCTTTCTCATGACAGGCCCCTCTTTGCAGATACGCTTATAGCCGGTCAGCGTCTTACAAGAGCAGCCCATGCAGGCGCCGAAGCCGCAGCCCATGCGCTCCTCAAAGCTCATCTGACCCGAGGTGTCGGTGGCCCCATAAACCGCCTTGAGCATCGGTTCCGGACCACAGGTGTAAAAGTAAGTATAGCTCTCAGGCAGCGCATCGGTGACAAAGCCCTTTACACCCATAGAGCCATCCACAGTGGTAACGGTAACATGAGCGCCAAGCGCCCGAAACTCTTGCTCGTAAAAAACCTCGGATGCCTTATTAAAGCCCAGCACCACCGAAACCGTTTTGCCAGCAGCGATCAGCTGTTTTGCCAGCATGTAAAGGGGTGGAACGCCTACGCCACCGCCAAGCAGTACAGGGTGATCCCCCGCCGCGCTCAGATCATAGCCGTTGCCAAGGCCGGTGAGAACATCCAGCTTTTCGCCTGCCTGCATCCCGGCCATCTGTGCCGTTCCCTCTCCCACCACCTTGTAGATGATGGTGAGTAGTCCGTCGGTGCAATCGTTCACCGAAATGGGACGACGCAGGAATTTTCCCTCCAGCTTGATATTGACAAACTGACCGGGCACGGTAACGGCAGAGGTATCTCCCGCCAACTCCATTTTGTAAACGTCTGCGGTCAACGCCACGTTTTTAACGATCTCAAAAAAGCCTTGCTTCATGGGTAGCTCCTTTGTTATTTTATCGTCGCCGAAAGGCGACATATCGCACCCTGCGGTTATCCGTAGGGTATATCGCACACCGCATGGGTGTATATCGCGCCCACACGGCGTTGCCGTGTGGGTATATCGTAAGGCAACCTGCCGCCTTATTTCTTACGCGTCGATGGTCGAAACGCGCAATGTCGTCTCCTCCAATACGTCAAGAAGAACTCTCACGGTATCCAATGCCGTAAAGATGGTCACATTGTTCTCGGTGGCCGTCATACGGATCTCGGCGCCGTCGCTCATCTGCCCTTGAGAGCCGATGTCACGGGTATTGATCACATAAGCGATGTGGCCCTGACGAAGCGAATCGATAATCTCGGTACTACCGTCCGAAATCTTCTTTAGCACATGCGTACGAATACCGTTAGCCTTGAGGAATTTGGCGGTACCGGAGGTTGCTTCAATATTAAAGCCAAGATCGTAGAAGCGGCGAATGAGCGGTAGTGCTTCCGCCTTATCCTTGTCGGCAATGGTCACAAGAACAGTGCCGTAATTTTGCAGATGGGTGCCGCCTGCCTGCAACGCCTTGTAAAGGGCGCGGTTCAGCTTATCGTCATAACCGATGGCCTCACCGGTAGACTTCATCTCGGGGGAAAGGTAAGCATCCAAGCCCCGGAGCTTGTTGAAAGAGAAGACCGGCACCTTTACATACCAACGCTTCTTTTCCTCAGGGTAAATATCAAAGATGCCCTGCTCCTTGAGCGACTTACCCAAAATCACCTCAGTGGCGATGTCGGCAAGGCTGTAGCCGGTCGCTTTGGAAAGGAACGGTACGGTGCGGGAGGAACGGGGATTCACCTCGATGATATACACATCCTCCTTGTCATCTACGATAAACTGGATGTTGAACAGACCCACGATACCAATGCCCAGGCCCAGCTTCTTGGCATACTGCAAAATGATACCCTTGACCTTGTTCGAGATCGAGAAGGTGGGATAGACCGAGATCGAGTCGCCCGAGTGGACACCAGTACGCTCTACCAGCTCCATAATACCGGGTACAAACACGTCACGGCCGTCACAAATGGCATCTACCTCAACCTCTTTGCCTTGGATATATTTGTCAACCAGCACAGGCTTGTCTTCATCGATCTCAACGGCGGTGCGCAAATAGTGGCGGAGCTGCTCCTCGTTGGCAACGATCTGCATAGCGCGGCCGCCCAGCACAAAGGAGGGACGCACCAGCACAGGATAGCCGATCTCAGCGGCGGCCTTGATGCCGTCCTCGATTTTGGTTACGGCGTGACCCTTGGGCTGGGGAATCCGCAAATCGGTCAGCAGCTTCTCAAAAGCGTCTCTGTTTTCCGCTCTGTCAATAGCCGCGCAATCGGTACCAATAATCTTAACTCCACGATCCATCAAGGGTTGTGCCAGGTTAATGGCGGTCTGGCCGCCAAGAGAAGCGATAACACCCTCCGGCTGCTCAAAGTCGATGATATTCATCACATCCTCGGGCGTGAGCGGCTCAAAATACAGTTTGTCGGCGGTGGTATAGTCAGTAGAGACCGTTTCCGGGTTATTGTTGATGATAATGGCCTCATAGCCGGCACGCTTGATGGTCTGTACCGCATGAACGGTAGAGTAGTCAAACTCTACGCCCTGACCAATACGGATCGGACCCGCGCCCAACACCACAATCTTTTTCTTGTCAGTCAGCTGAGACTGATTTTCTCCGAGATAAGAGGAGTAGAGGTAAGCGATATATTTACCGGTGTGAAGGGTATCCACCATCCGGAATACCGGCTTGATACCGGCGGCGCGGCGCGCCTGCCAAACCTCGATCTCAGTCTTGTCCCACAGCCTCGCAATAAACTTGTCGCCAAAGCCCATCTGCTTTGCGGCGGCAAGCACCTTCATGTCGCCTTTCTTTTCCGTAAGAAGCTTTTCCATCTCAATGATACGGACAAAGCACTCCAGGAACATTTCGGTGATCTTGGTAGCCTCGTGGAGTTCCGCTACGCTGTGTCCGCGGCGAAGCAGCTCGGTAACGGCATAGATACTGTCGTCACGGAAATCCTTGATATAGTCAAACAGCTCGGCATCCGTCTTGTTATCGAACTTCACCATATGGAAGTGGCAAACGCCGGTCTCGAGCGAGCGCACCGATTTCAGCATGCATTCGTCAAGGGTAGAGCCGATGCCCATGACCTCGCCGGTGGCCTTCATCTGAGTACCCAGGGTATTGGCGGCATTGGCGAACTTGTCAAAGGGGAAACGGGGAAACTTGGCCACGATATAGTCGAGCCTTGGCTCGATCGCGGCGGTGCCGCCGGCTACCGGAATATCCTCCAGCGCCATACCCACGGCGATCTTGGCGGTGACACGGGCAATGGGGTAGCCGGAAGCCTTAGAAGCCAGCGCCGAGGAACGGGATACGCGGGGATTTACCTCAATGAGGTAGTATTCACTGCTCTCCGGGTTCAGGGCAAACTGTACATTACAACCGCCCTCAATTTTCAGCTCACGAATAATCTTGATGGCAGAGTCGTTGAGCATTTTCAGATCATGCTCGTTCAAAGACAGAATGGGCGCCACCACGATAGAGTCGCCGGTATGCACGCCGACAGGGTCAACGTTCTCCATGCCGCAAATGGTGATGGCATGGTCATTGGAGTCACGCATCACCTCAAATTCGATCTCCTTATAGCCCTTTACCGATTTCTCAATCAGCACCTGATGCACGGGGGAGAGCTTGAATGCGTTCATGCCGATCTCGATCAGCTCCTGCTCGTTATAGGCAAAGCCGCCACCGGTGCCGCCCAGGGTAAAGGCGGGACGCAAGACGACAGGATAGCCGATCCGCTCGGCCGCCACCTTGGCCTCATCCAGGCTGTAGGTAATCTCAGAGGGAATGACCGGCTCACCAATGGACTGGCAAAGCTCCTTAAAGAGCTCTCTGTCCTCGGCGCGTTCAATGGATTCCGAACTGGTACCAAGCAGCTCCACGTTGCACTCCTTGAGCACACCCTTCTTCTCCAGCTGCATGGCGAGATTGAGACCGGTCTGGCCGCCGATGCCGGGCACAATGGCATCCGGACGCTCATAGCGCAGAATTTTCGCCATATATTCCAAGGTCAAAGGCTCCATATAGACCTTATCCGCAATGGTGGTATCGGTCATAATGGTGGCGGGGTTAGAGTTACAGAGAACCACCTCGTAGCCCTCCTCCTTCAGCGCCAGGCAAGCCTGGGTGCCGGCATAGTCAAACTCTGCCGCCTGACCGATCACAATAGGGCCGGAGCCAATAATCAAAATCTTTTTTAAATCTGTTCTTTTTGCCATTTTCCTATCCTCCGTAATTTATCGCTATTCAAATCTTGCCGCGGTAAGCCACCTTGCCGTCGCATACCGTCAACACGTTTTTGCCGTACAGTGTTACACCCGCAAAGGGGGTCGCTTTTCCCTTAGAGCAGAAATTCGCCGGGTCTACCGTTTCGGCCGCCTCCAGCTCCCAAATGGAAAACTCGTTGCCAAAGGGAATGCCAAACCGCTGTCTCGGTCGCACCGCAAGGGCATCCACAATCCGCTCCAGACTGACCTTCCCGGTCCGCACCAAATAGGTGTAAAGCACTGGGAAGGCGGTCTCCAGGCCCACCACACCGAAAGCACTGCCCGCAAGGCCTTTGGCCTTTTCCTCTGCCGAATGGGGGGCGTGATCGGTGGCAATGCAGTCAATGGTACCGTCGATCAGTCCCGCCACCAAGGCCTCTCTGTCTGCCGCCGAACGCAGGGGGGGGTTCATCTTAAAGCGTCCGTCCTCTTGTAAATCGCTGTCGTCCATCACCAGATAGTGGGGGGCGGTCTCGCAGGTCACATTCACACCCTTTGCCTTTGCCTTGCGGATCAGCTCCACGCTCTCTTTTGCTGAAATGTGGCAGACGTGATAGGCACAGCCGATCTCCTCTACCAGTCTCAGATCCCGAGCGATCTGGGCATACTCACTCTCTGAGCAAATGCCCTTGTGTCCATGTGCCTTGGCGTAATCACCGTCATGGATATAGCCACCCTTCAGCAGATCGTTTACCTCGCAGTGCGCCACGATCACTTTGCCAAGCGCCTTTGCCTTTCGCATAGCGGCGCGCATCATATCATCGCTTTGCACCCCGCGGCCGTCATCCGAAAAGCCGGGCACAAAGGGGGCCATGCCATCAAGGTCAGCCAGCTCTTTCCCCTGCTCGCCTACCGTAATAGCGCCGTAAGGGTACACGTGAATGCAGGCCTGCCGCTCGATCAGGGTCAGCTGTTCTCGCAAATGCTCTATGCTATCCGGCACAGGGTTAAGGTTTGCCATCGTGCAAACGGCGGTATAGCCGCCCCGCGCCGCCGCCAAAGAGCCGGTCTCCACCGTCTCTTTATAAGAAAAGCCCGGCTCGCGAAAATGCACATGCACATCGCAAAAACCGGGAAAAACAGTATAACGGGCATCATCGTCAACAGCAAGGTCAACTTTGGAAAAAAGAGAGGAAAGCGGAAAAGACCCGGTCGCCAAAACGGGAGCGGTATCCATCATGCGCAGCTTTGCGATCTGCTTCATCTTCCTTGGCCTCCTTATTCAGATACGCACGGGCGCTTGCGCCCACGCGTTATTTTATCTTATATATTTTACTATAATTATGCCCGATTGTCAAGTGGCAATCCGCCCTATTTTTCACTTTTTTCGCGATTGCTTTTGGCGGTATTTTCTCACCTTTAATAAAGGGGTTGAGACATTAGATGCAAAAGTTGCGCTCTCGGCACCACAGGTGTACAACGGTACGCCGAGTGCTGAGAGCGCAACTAAAAAACATACATAAAAATGAAATTTGATAGAATTTCTACCTATGCGTTTTCGTGTGTTTTTGGTTCGGCGCTGATGTGAAGCCTCTTTTGTGTCCTTCTTTTCTACTTTGCGAACAAAAAACGTTCGCCGGGGGCGAAAATGTGAAAGCTTTGGGCGGGATGCAGGGTTTTTAGCGTATCCACAAAATGGGCGGGATTTACCCCGTTTACCTCGTATAGATCAAAATGGGTGGGAATCAGCAGCCTGGCACCGATCTCTTTGGCAAGCAGCACCGCCTCGCGACTGTCAAAGCAGCCGATGATGTCACAAATCACTGTGCGATAATAGTCTCTGCCGTTAATCGGCAAAAAGAGAATGTCACACCCCCGCAAGCGCTCGGCAAGCCCCTCATAAGGGCAGCCATCGCCCGCATGAAAAAGCGTAATGTCACCTAACGAGATGCGAAAGCCCACCTCCCGGTAATGACCGTTCGCATCGGTGTGGAACACCTCATGGGCGGCAGGAATGGCGGTAACGGCGATCCCCTCGCCCAGCACGGTTTCCCTGTCGGCGGCAAGACCCAAAATCGCGCTTTTTTCAATACCGTATGCGGCAATTGTGTCTACATTTGCCGCCGAAACGATGTATTTTGCCTTCTTGTTCACACGGGCAAGCGTTGCCAGTGTTTCGGGGTCGGCGTGATCAAAATGGGTGTGGGTGCAAAAGACATAATCCACAAAATCCAACGACGCCGCCTGGATCGGTGCCGGATACTTTCGCACCCAATGCACCAGCTCGGAAGAGCAGTTTTTATCCACATAATCCGAAAGGTAGCCGTCAATGAGCAGATATTTTTCCTGCCACTTGATCAAAAATCCAACCTGCCCCAGATAATAAAGGGCGACCTGCCCTTCAGCAAGAGCGGTTTGCAATATCTTTTCTCTCATAAATTTTCCCTCCACTGTTGACAATTATATCAAGCGGTGATATAATTGTAGCATCAAGCATGAAAAATGTCAATAGCGAGCGTAAAAAATGATGAAAAAATATTTGAATCAACAGGACATGCGGGATCTGAACCTGAACAATGTTTTTCGCCTGATCCGTGCCTCCGGCCCCCTGACCCGTCGCCAGATCGAGGCCGCCACCGACATCAGCTGGGGGGCGGTATCGGGTGCCGCCGCCCTGCTTTTAAAGGAAGGCTACATAAAGGAAGTCAAGGTAGATGCGGTTTCCGGCGCGGGCAGGACCCCCATTGCGTTGGCCGTCAATGACGAAGATCATTTTCTCATCGGTCTTGATGTGAACCGCTCCGGCCTTGGGGGAGTTGTCATTGATCTTGCGGGCAAGCAGGTTTTCTCACTCTCTCAAGAGGTAACCGCAACCACAAAGGACGAGTGGATCGGTGAAATCAAGGGCATGATCGCCGCCCTGCGACAAGCCGTGGCAGACAAACGGATTCTGGCCATCGGTATCGCCATGCAAGGCGCGGTCGATGCGCAACAAGGTGTTTCCGTCCGCTTCCCCGCCGAGGGGTGGCACAGTGAGCCGCTTGCCACGCTGCTGGAAGAGGAATTTTCGCTCCCGGTTTTTTTAGAGCACGACCCGGACTGTATCCTGTACGCCGCCACCGCGGGCGATGATCTACAAGACGGCATTCTGTTACGTGTAGACAAGGGCATTGGTATGGCAGTGATGCTGAACGGCAGGATCTTTCATCGCTTCGGCGCCTTTGAATTGGGCTACACCGTTACCGATACCGGCGAACGTCTTGACGCCTGCGTCACCACCGTAGGGCTTGCGCAAAAAGCAGACGTTCCCTTTGCGGATTTGGTGAAAGCCGCCGAACGGGGCGAAAAAAGTGCCATTTCTTTCTTTGATAAGATGGCAGAGCGGCTGGCATGCGCCATTGTCAATACCGCCCAGCTTTTCCAGGTAGACGACTTTCTGCTTTGCGGCAAAATGATGGCAAAAAGCCATCTGTTCTGGCAACAGCTAACCAAAAATGCGGCTGCTCTCGCCCCCGAGCGACAGCTACGCCTTGCGATTACCGACGTGGGGCAAGCCGCCATCGGCGCCGCTATGCTGGCCGCCGAGCGCATGACTCTGCAATTTGATTGATCCCTTTATCTATCCAAGCAATATACAAAATCCGTACATAACAAGGAGTGTTCTATGAAAGCAGTTGTAGTAAAAAAGCCGGGCGAGGTTGTCCTTTGCGAGATGCAAAAGCCGGAGCCGCCCGCGGGCTTTGCCCGTATCAAGGTCAAGGCGGCCGCTATTTGCGCCACCGATTTAGAAGTGATCGATGGCAACATCCCCGCGAGCTATCCTCTGATTCCCGGCCACGAGTGGAGCGGCATTGTGGATGCCGTGGGCGATCCTGCCGATGCATACTGGTTAGGCAAAGCGGTCATTGGCAGCAGTGATGTCGTCTGCCTTAAATGCGCGGCCTGTCGCAGTGGCAACTGGCGTTATTGCAAAGAATTTGAGGAGATTGGCTTCCGCCGCGACGGTGCTTATGGGGAATATTTACTCGCCCCCGTCTATGGCCTTTGCGAAAAGCCGGAGCACATTCCCTTTGAGAACGCCGCCCTTTGCGAACCCCTTGGCGTGGCACTCGGCACCTTGAAAAAGGTGGATGCCTCCTTCGGGCAGTCGCTGATCATTTACGGTGCCGGATCGATCGGCCTTTGCATGCTGGCCGCCGCCAAGGCAATGGGGCTTGGCAAAACGCTGGTGATCGCCACCACTCCCGCCCGCTTGGAGATCGCAAGGCAAATGGGCGCTGACTATACCATTGCCAGCCGAGAGCGGGACGTGATGACCGAAGTGAGACAGATCTTCCCAGAGGGGGCAGATATTGTAGTGGATGCCACCGGCATCGAGGAATGCATTCAAAATTCTCTCAAAATGGCAAAAAAAGGTGGAGCCGTTGCCCTGGCCGGCTACGGCAGAGGCAAGCAGATGAACATTCGCATGGACGACATCCACATCAACAACCTGCGCGTGATCGGCGCCGGAAACAACTGGAACCAGCACGCAACCGCCATGAGACTGATGGCTGAGGGCAAGGTGGATCTGACCCCCTTCATCTCCGCTCGCATCTCCAGAGAAGAATTTGAAAAGGGCCTGGAAATGGCGCGCAAGCGCCCCGCTGGCTTTGTCAAAGCCATTTTTACCAATGAGTAAGGCGCTACTGGGCATAGACCTTGGCACCTCCTCGATCAAGGTTCTGCTTTACCATCCAAGCGGCCAACGGGAAACAGCAAAGGCCGTATATGAGGAGATTTCGCCTGACGGCTGGCTGAACGCCATGAAAAGAGCGCTTCGCACGCTGGATTTGCGAGAAGTAGTTGCCATCGGCCTCTCCTCGCAGACCGGCACCTATATTGTGAACCAAAAAAAGGTGATCTCCTGGAGCGATCCGGCAGGAAAAGAGGAATTACCCCGCATACGGGATCGGTTTTCAAACGAGACCTTTCTTCGTGAGATCGGCATGCCTCACCCCGCCATCACCTCTTACCCTCTGCCCCGGCTTTGCTATATCAAAGCACATTTTCGCAAAATTGAAACCGTTTGTCAGCCCAAAGAGCTGATGCTTTCCTATCTGACCGGCGTCTATCAAAGCGACATCTGGACCTGGCGTGGGCTCGCTCACCCGCAAAAGAGTGCCTATAGCGCACCGCTTTTACACGAGCTCGGGTTGGATCCCGCCTGGCTGCCGCCCATTGGCAGCGCCACCGATGTGGCAGGATATGTAACAGAGCGGGCAGCCGCTGAAACCGGCTTGCCGATCGGCACACCTGTAATCAGCGGTCTCAATGACTTTTTCGCGGGTCTTGTGGGCATGGGTGTTCCCACCCTCTCCCCTCTATTTGACATCACCGGCACCAGCGAGCACTTTGGCATGATTGAAAAAACGTTTACCCCCGAAACGGGTATGGTTTCCGGTAGCTTTTTAGAGGGCTTTGTTCACTACGGCGGCACCGCCTCCAGCGGCACCTCGCTTTCCTTTGGCATACGTGAGCTTGGTATCGAGCAAGGCGACCTGGCCGATTATCTCGCTGCCGATCCCCCTATCTTCCTACCTTATTTAAACGGCGAGCGCGCGCCCGTGTTTGACCCTTTTGCCAGAGGGGTCTTCTTCGGTATCGGCAAGGACTGCACCAAGGCGCTGATGTCCTATGCGGTGCTGGAGGGCGTAGCGTTCAGCATCTATCACATTGCAAAGCACTTGGGAGAGCTACCGACAGGGGATATTCTGCTTGGCGGCGGCGCCGCCAAGGATCCGCTGTTGGGAACCATCAAGGCAACACTGTTTGACCGCAACTTTGTTACACTGGCAGAAAGCGACACCTCGGCGTTGGGCGCCGCCATGATCGCAGGCTGCGGCATCCAATACTTTGAAAGCCTTGCCGAAGCCACCGCCGCGTGCGTGCAAAAGAAAACAGTCCACGCGCCGCTCCCCGCCCTGCAAGAAAAGCTATTGGCGCGCTTTGCCATTTACGAACAGCTCTACACGGCACTCAAGCCACAATTTGAAAAATTAAAGGAGATTTGAATATGCGTTGTGTTATTTTTGGCGCGGGCAAGATCGCCAGAGGCTTCATCGGCCATCTGCTCTATCTCAGTAACATTCCCTTTACCTTTGTGGAAAAGGCAGATGCCCTTGCCGACCTCATCAACGAGCGTGGGCAATACACCGTTAACATTTTGGGCGCACCCGAGCAAAACTGTCTGGTCAAAGGCGCCAAGGCACTGAAATTTAACCAAAAACAGGAGATTGCCGAGGCCATTGCCGAGGCGGATGCTGTTTTCAATGCCGTGGGCGGCAAAAATCTTGGTGACATCGTTCCCTTTCTCACCGCCGGTATTGAGAAAAAGGCAAAAAAAGGCGGCAAGATTAATTTTGTAACCTGCGAGAACTGGAAAAAACCAGCCGATATTCTCCGCGACGGCATCGCCGCCGGAATCAGCGAGGAGGCCCGCCCCTATTTTGAGGAAAATGTGGGCATTACCGAGGCGGTGATCATGCGCTCTGCCATCGAATCGGACGCGGAGCTTTTGAAAAAGGATCCCCTTATTGTCAACGTGCAAAACTTCTGGGAGCTACCGGTTGATGCCTCCCGCCTGAAGGGCGAGCTGCCCCCCATCCAGGGTCTGAAGCTGATCGCCTCATTCACCGGCTTTCTGGAGCGGAAATTCTACACCTATAACGCCGCCAATGGTACCGTTTCTTTTCTGGGTCCCTGCTCGGCTATGAAAAAATCGCCGATGCCGCCCACGATGCGTGGATCCTTAAAATCCTGGACGGTGTATACAGTGAGACCGCACGCGCTCTGTCAGCAAAACACCACTTCCCATTGGATGAGCAACTGGCGTTTACCCTCACCTCTAAGCGAAAGCTACAGGATTACACCATTGTAGACTTTATCGAGCGCAACGCAAGAGATCCCTTGCGCAAGCTGGGACCGGACGACCGCCTGGTTGGCTCTGCCCGTCTGGTCGAGAGCTTCGGCATCAAGCCGGAAAATCTGGCCACCGCCATTGCCGCCGCCATCCACTATGTCAGCCCCGGCGATGCGTTCGCCGTGGAGCTTGGCCGACTGCGCGCTGAAAAGGGCGTGGACTATATCCTGGAAAATATCTGTAAGCTGGACCCCAAGGGTGACCTTGCCATGCTGATAAAAGAAAAGATCGAAATGCTGAAAGGAATGGGTTACATCAAATGAGCATCACTGTGATCGGTGCCGGCAAGACTGGCAGAGGCTTTATCGGCAGATTGCTGGCCGAGAGCGAAAAGAAGATCCTTTTTATTGATAAGGATGCCGCCCTTGTCGGGGCTATGAACGCAAAAAAACAATACCGTATCGCGTTTTTTGGCGGAAAACGACCGGATTTTACAATCAGCGACTATGCTGCGGTCACTTGGGATCAGGTGGAAAAAATTGAAGACGAGCTGATCCTGGTTTCGGTCTGCGGCCCAAACCTGCCCGACGTGGGCGCCATGCTGAAGAGCCGCCTTGACCCTCAAAAGCACTACTATATCATCACCGCCGAAAATTCCTCTAAACCCGCCAAGGTATTGCGGGAGACCATCGGTATGGAGAATGTTTCGGTCAGCGAATCCACCGTTTTCTGCACCACCATTGAAAGCGACGGACTGAACATTTCCTCTGAGAACTACCCTTATCTCCAATGTGATGCTGACCTGCTGGAGGGCTACATGCCCGATGTGAAGGCCATCCGCCCGGTGGGCGAGTTTGGCAACTTCCTCACCCGCAAGCTCTTTACCTACAACGCCGCCAGCTGTGTGATCGCCTATCTCGGCTGGCTCCGCGGCTATACCGATTACGGCGAGGCCGCCAACGACCCAGAGATCCTGACGCTATTGGACCGCAGCTACGCCGCCACTAACAAAGCTCTTTGCAAGGAATTTGGCTATGAGGAGAAGGATCAGGCAGAGTTCGCCGCCCTTTCCAAGATAAAATTTACCGACCGCACCATCGCGGACACCGTAGCAAGAAACGCAAGAGAGCCCCAACGAAAGCTGGGCGCCGCTGAGCGTGTGATCGGCCCGCTGCTCCTTTTGCACAAATATGGCAAGGACACCTCGGTGCTGGAAATGACCGCCGCCGCCATGCTACTGTATGACAACGAGGGCGAGGACAAATGGCGTGCCATCAAGGCAGAAAAGAGCGCCGCGGAAATCCTCACCGAGATCGGCGGCGTGCCTGCGGATCATCCCTGCTTTGCGCGGATCATGGGATACTATAACGACTTCGCAAAGAAATAAGGAAAGGAAATAAGATCATGCGACTGACACAATCCTTAAACGGCTGGTGGGATTACCGTGTGGGAAAGGGTGCGTTTACCCGCAAAAAGGTTCCCTTTTCCGCGCTTCCCGTGGGGAAAAGCGAGTGCGTTCTGCGCTTTTCCCCTATAGAGCACGCAGACGCCCCTCGCGCCTTTCTGGTCTTTGACGGTATCACCTACGCGGCAAAGGTCACCCTGAACGGCCAATGCTTAGGCGAAATGCTGGCTTACTCAGAATATCGCTATGACGTAACCGATATTTTGCAAGCGGAAAACATCCTTTCGGTAGAGCTTTTTGACATTGACCCCGTGTTTGGCCCCTCCGAAGGGTGGGAAAACTACGGCGGCATTATTCGTGACGTTTATCTGGAATATACCGGCAAACGGTATGTAAAAAATACCCTTTGGAACGGTGAGCTGAACACCGATTATACCGCCGCGGACTGTACCCTGGAGATAGAGACCGAGGGGGGCGAAGGCAAGATCACAGCCCTGCTCACCGATGCCGAGGGTAACAAGGTTGCCGAAGGCAAGACCGCCGACGCCAAGATCGCCTTTACCGTTAAGGAGCCGCGGCTCTGGTCCACAGACACCCCTTACCTCTATACACTCAGCTACACCGTTTACGACGGGCGCAAGATCAGCGACAGTGGCAGCTTTAAGGTTGGCTTCAAGGATTTCAAGCTGGTGGGAAAGCGCTTTTACCTCAACGGCAAAGCAACCTTCCTTTTGGGCATCAACCGCCACGACATCTGGGGCGAGCAGGGCCACACCATGACCGAGGAGCAGATGCGCCGAGATCTTATCATGATCAAAAACGCGGGCATCAACTATGTGCGTCTGGTTCATTACCCTCACCACAAGCGCATCATTGCGCTTGCCGATGAACTGGGCCTGCTGGTCAGCGAAGAACCGGGCCTGTGGTGGTCAGACATGAACAACCAGCAGCTCTGCCGTGACGCGCTTGAGGTGATGCGCCGCACCGTGCTACGTGACCGCAATCATGTTTCGATCGCCTTTTGGCTTTCTTTCAACGAGTGCATCTTCACGCTGGATTACCTTAAGGATTCCGCTCGCGTGTGCCGTGAGAACGACCCCTATCACATGGTTTCGGGTGCCAATTGCATGAGTATTGAAATGACCAAGGAGAACTTCCCCATCTGCGGCTTCGATTTCTACACCATGCATCCTTATGACAGTACCCCCAAGCGGATGATCAAAAGCATCGAAGAGCTGACCGAAATGCCCCTGCTCTTTACCGAGTGGGGCGGCTACTACTGCCACGATAACCCCCAAAACTTCCGTTGGTTTATCGACACCATCGTAAAGTACTGGAAAAATCCGGACGATCAGCCGGTACTGGCAGGTGCCACCTACTGGTTCTGGTCGGAAATGTATGAGTTTGACCGCTCCGCCCCTGCCTGCACTGAGGGCGTTCTGCGTGAGGCACTGGTGGATGCGGAACGCAATCCCCTGCCGGATTACGACGTGTTCCGTACCGCCTTCCAGCAGCTCTACACCCCCGAAAAGGACCCCGCCTGGGCGTTGGATATTGCCACTCTGCCCATTGATCTTTCCGGAAAAAGCTACCAAACGGTATCGGTTTTTGACCTGGTGAGTGCCGAAGCGCGGCAGGCCGCATGGGATAAGATGATAGCGGATAGCAAGGTGCCGATCGCCCGCTTCCACCACGTAAACAAGGGCAATCGCAAGATGACCAAGGGCCCCGTTCTAAACGAAGAAGTCGGTGCTATCGGCGGGCTGCCCGTGGCGCTTTCTGCCACCCCCTATGTGGTGCAGGATCAGCTGACCGTGCCAGTGAACAAGGCCGCCAAGGGTCTGTGGGTCATAGGCAACGTCTCCATGCCCAAGGGCTACCCCATTGCCGGTGAGTACGGCGAGACGGTCGCCACTTACACCGTCACTTACACCGATGGTAGCAGCGAATGCCACGTGATGAAAAACGGCGAGGACTTCACCACCGCCACCGGCCTGCACGGCCCCTCCCGCATTGAGCCCTATGCGGAAAACGCACCCCGTGTGATGAGATTCCGCCACGAGATGGCCTGGGAGCACTACGTGGTCAACGCCCGCTACATTCCTGCTAACCCCGAAAAAACCGTTGCCGCCCTCTCCCTGGAGAACGCCGGCAACGGCTACCTGCCCCTCTTTTACGGTCTGACCGCAGAAAAGGTGTAAAAATCACCCCGTTTCGGGGGTAATAAAAAGAGAGCGGAGAAACCAAGGTTTCTCCGCTCTCGCTTTTTACTCGATATAGCTCATCAGCTCTTTTGCGATCTTGATCAGATAATCTGCAAAGTCACCGCGCATGGAAGCGGGCACGCGACCAAGATTCAGCTCGAAATTGAAGGGGCCCTCAAAGCCGGTCAGCGCCAGGCCGTGCATGGCATCCTTCCAGTTCACACCGCCGAAGAAGGGCGGAACGTGGTCGTCCTCAATGCCGCCGTTGTCGTTGACGTGCACCACCTTCAGTCGCTTGCCCACGTACTCCAGCGCCTTGGACTGCTTCAAACCGCTGAGGTGCGCGTGGCCAAAATCCCAGCAAACGCCGACGCCCAAGGTGTCAGCCAGATCGCAAAGCTCCTCGGCAGTCATACAGTAGCGGTGGCACTGCATTTTGCCCGATAACACGCGCATATTCTCTACCACCATATTCACCCCTACGCGATTTGCGTGCTCCACAAAGGGGGAAAGCAGCTCCAGCGTAACGGCACGCTGCTCATCGTGGTCGTATTTGACCAGGGGGAAGTTGGCCGCGTTGGGGTGCATGACCGCATATTGAATGCCAAGCGCCGCCGCCGCATCGATAGCGTTGTGCACCTTATTCTTAAAGGCAGTCATCACGTTTTCGTCCTTGGAAATGCCACCCATAAAAGGCAAGTGACCCATATAGAAATCAAAGCCCTGACCCGCCGCATCGGTCATGATCCGCTCGACCTGGGGCTTCCACGCCTCCTCGGAGGAAAGATCCAGCAGGGTCGTGCTGAAATCGGCGGTGGCAAAGCCGTGCTCGCGGTAAAAGCGGATGCTATCCTGCACGTAGCTGACGGCATCCTGCCCCTCTTTTCGGGGACACAGGTTTAAGGTTGAGCTGATACGCAATTCTCTCATAAAAGCATTCTCCTTTTCGGGTGTATTTTTGCTACCTTCATTGTAGCAAAGCGAATGCGGATTGTCAAGAAAAAACGTTAGAAATCGAAAAATCCCCAAAACGGTATGCAAAAACTCGTTTTGGGAAAGGCCTTCGGCAGAGGTTCGCAATTTATCTAAACAAAAATGCGCTTGTCAAAATACGCAAGCGCTTTTTTGTTGGCGGCACTCCAATCACCTTTTAAGAATATGCCGGCTCTCTCTTTTTACCAATTTGTATTCGGTGTTGCGGATCAGTACGCCATCCGCGGTCAATATAAGCTCCACACAGCCTTCGAGCATCAAACGCTCCCGAAATTCCTTGGGAATGACGATCCTGCCGAGACTGTCGATTTCCTTCATGATACCCACGTTTTTATTCATAACCTCATCCTTGTATAAAAATTTAATCGAAAAACGATTTGACACTTACTAAATGTCAACAATGATATTATAGCACATTATAATGAATTTGTCAATCACTGAATGTCAAACGAGGTTGTAAATATGTTTAAAAACAAGAACGAAGGCAAAAACAATCTGTGCGGCGAGAAGATCCGTGCGCTTCGGCTGGGCTATCCCTCAAAGCTATCTCAACGGGCACTGGCAGACAAAATGCAGCTGATCGGCATTGATGTTGATAAAAATGCGATCCAGCGGATCGAATGCGGAAAGCGGTTTGTAACTGACATTGAGCTGAAAGCCTTTGCCGAGATATTCGGCGTCAGCGTCAGCGAGTTGGTTTGATCAAACGCAAAAAGGACGGAAATCCGTCCTTTTTCCTTTTAACCTCCAAACGGTATGCAAAAATTTGTTTTTCGAAAGGTTTGGGGAGAGAGTGTGAATTTGCTTTTGCCGTGGCAAAAGCAAAGAGCGGGAGAATCCCCTTTCCTCAAAAGGGGTTCTCCCGCTCCTTATTTCTGCTTCAATCAGAACAATCCGGAAATGCGGCCGTTCTCGTCCACGTCGATCCGCTCGGCGGAGGGAACCTTCGGAAGCCCCGGCATGGTCATGATGTCACCGGTCAGAGCCACCACAAATCCGGCACCGGCACTGACCTTGAGATTGCGCACCGTCACGGTAAAGCCTTCCGGCGCGCCCAGCTTTGCGGGGTCGTCAGAAAAGCTGTACTGCGTCTTTGCCATACACACGGGCAGACCGTCAAAGCCAAGGGCCTTGAGAGTGGTCAGCTGTTTCTTGGCCTGAGGGGTAAAAGTCACCCCGTTGCCGCCGTAAACCTTCTTGACGATGGCTTCCACCTTCTCTTCAAGGGGAGCGTTCAGCTCATAAGAATAGGTGAAATCGTTGGGCTGCTCGCAAAGTCTCACGACCTCCTCGGCAAGCGCCATACCGCCCTTGCCGCCCTCTGCCCAAACGGTAGAGAGCACCACATTCACGCCCAGCTCCTTGCACTTCTCAATCACAAGCGCGATTTCGGCATCGGTGTCGGTGGGGAAACGGTTGACAGCCACCACGGCAGGCAACCGATACACATTTTTGATATTGGAAACATGTCGGAGCAGGTTGGGCAAGCCCCTCTCCAGAGCCACCAGATTTTCGGCACCCAGCTCCTGCTTTGCAACGCCGCCGTGCATCTTGAGCGCACGAACCGTTGCCACGATCACTACCGCGTCCGGCTTGAGGCCTGCGGCACGGCATTTGATGTCAAGGAACTTTTCAGCACCGAGATCGGCACCAAATCCGGCCTCGGTAATGGCGTAATCGGCCAGCTTCATGGCAAGCTTGGTGGCCATGACAGAGTTGCAGCCGTGAGCAATGTTAGCAAAGGGGCCGCCATGCACAAAGGCGGGCGTTCCCTCCAAGGTCTGCACCAGATTGGGCTTGATCGCGTCCTTGAGCAGAGCGGTCATAGCGCCAACAGCCTTGAGATCTCCCGCGGTAACAGGCTTTTCGTCAAAGGTATAGGCCACCACAATGCGAGAAAGGCGTTCCTTGAGGTCGGTGATACTGTTTGCCAGACAGAACACAGCCATGATCTCAGAGGCAACGGTGATGTCAAAGCCATCCTCACGAGGCACGCCATTGATGCGGCCGCCAAGGCCGTCGGTCACATAGCGAAGCTGTCTGTCATTCATATCCACGCAACGCTTCCATGTGATACGGCGGGTATCAATGCCCAAGGCATTGCCTTGGTGGATGTGATTGTCCAGCATAGCGGCCAACAGATTGTTGGCGGCACCGATAGCGTGAAAGTCACCGGTAAAATGGAGATTGATGTCCTCCATCGGCACCACCTGGGCATAGCCGCCGCCCGCGGCACCGCCCTTGATGCCAAACACCGGCCCCAGCGAGGGCTCACGGAGCGCTACTGCCACATTCTTGCCGATGCGCTTCATACCGTCGGCAAGGCCGATGGTCGTGGTGGTCTTACCCTCACCCGCGGGGGTGGGCGTGATGGCGGTCACCAATACCAGCTTGCCGTTCTTGCGGGTGGACTCCCGCAAAATAGCGGGGTCCACCTTTGCCTTGTATTTGCCGTATTGCTCAAGATAATCCTCACCGATGCCGGCCTTTGCGGCAATCTCGGTGATGGGACACATTTTTGCCTGTTGCGCAATCTCAATATCCGAAAGGAAAGCCATTTTCAATCTCCTTATTTCTTGAAATACTTGACAGCGGAAGCAAAGAGCTGCATATCGTACTCGCCGATCACATTCTTGTACAGGTGCTTACCCACACGCTCGCTATGACCCATCTTACCAAGCACACGGCCATCGGGAGAGGTGATGCCCTCTACCGCATAGATCGAGCCGTTGGGATTAAAGGCGGTATCCATAGTAGGATTGCCCGCAAGATCGACGTACTGCGTAGCGATCTGACCGTTTGCGGCAAGCTGCTTTACCAGCTCCTCAGAGGCAAGGAAGCGCCCCTCGCCGTGGGAGATCGGCACAGTATAGATCTGACCCACCTCAGTACCGGCAAGCCAGGGCGACTTGTTGGTGCACACACGGGTGCGTACCAGCTTGGACTGGTGGCGAGCGATGATATTGTAGGTCAAGGTAGGGCAATTTTCATCGGTGTCGATGATCTTGCCATAAGGTACCAGACCCAGCTTGATCAGCGCCTGGAAGCCGTTACAGATACCCAGCATCAAGCCGTCACGGGCATCCAGCAGCTTGCCCACCTGCTCCTTGACCGCAGGATTGCGGAAGAAGGCGGTAATGAACTTGGCAGAGCCGTCGGGCTCGTCGCCGCCGGAGAAGCCGCCGGGGATAAAGACCATTTGACTTTCAGCCAGTTTTTTCGATACCGTTTCCACACTTCTTGCCACATCGTCGGCAGTCAGATTGCGGATCACAACAATATCAGCCTCGGCACCCGCGGCCTCCATGGCGCGAGCGGAATCATACTCACAGTTGGTGCCGGGGAACACAGGAATCAGCACCTTGGGTCTGGCGCACGCAACGGCCGGAGCCACATTGCATCCACCCGTGTAGGAGAAGGTCTCCAACGCGCTCTTAGCGGGGGCGTTGGTAGCGTAAACGCCCTCCAGCGTGCCCTCGTTCAGTGCCAGCAGCTCAGCGATAGCGACCTTTTCGCCACCCAGGTCGATCTCAGGTGCCACGGTAGTCTCACCGATCTTTGTGCCGCAGCAAGCGTCCACATCCTCGGTCAGCTCCGCTACAATGCACTCCTGCATCATACCGCTATACCAATTGATAGCGGCAGTGGCCTTAAAGCCGATCCCGTTACCAAAGGACATTTTCATCACGGCCTCGGCAACGCCGTTTTCCACGGCCCATGCGGCCTTGACCTTGCCGGCGCGGCACAGCTTGTGGAAGCTCTCCCAAGCGCATTTGGTAGAGGCAGGGGTCTTCTCAGCCGGAGCAAAGAGGTAAACCGGGTGACCCGCTTCCTTGAACTCGGGAGAGATCACGTCGCCCGCCTTGATGGGCGCGATGGCAAAGGAAATGAGCGTGGGGGGAACGTCCTTATCCAGGAAGGTGCCGGACATGGAATCCTTACCGCCGATAGCGGCGGCATTCAGCTCAAGCTGGGCATCCATAGCGCCAAGCAGAGCCGCAAAGGGCTTGCCCCAACGGGTGGGCTCTTGACGGAGCTTTTCAAAGAACTCCTGCAAGGTGAGATAGGCATCCTTATAATCAGCACCGGCGGCAACAATCTTGGCCATAGAATTATATACCGCGGCGTGCGCGCCGGTGTAGGGATCCACACACATGACATCGGGATCCAGACCCCAAGCCATCACACTGGCCTGATCGGTAACCTGGCCCGGCAGAACAGGCAACAGAGCCGCCATGGCCTGCGCGGGTGTCTTTTGATTTTTGCCGCCAAAGGGCATTAGCACAGAGCCCGCGCCAATAGAGCCGTCAAAGCGCTCCACAAGACCGCGGCGGCTGGCGGTTTTAAGATCACCTGCCATCTCACGCAAATCCTTGTAAAGGGCCTTGGAGAACACCGACAGATCCTTTGCGGTCACGTCAACAACGGTATGCTTATCGGCGCCGTTGGTGTTCAGGAATTCGCGGGAAAGGTCGGCAATGGTCTGCCCCTTCCAGGACATGACCATGCGAGCCTCCTCGGTGACCACAGCCACACGGTAGGCCTCCAGATTCTCGGCCTCGGCATAGGCGATGAACCGATCGGCATCCTCAGCGGCAACCACCACTGCCATACGCTCCTGAGACTCGGAAATAGCCAATTCGGTACCGTCCAGACCGTCATACTTCTTGCGTACAGCGTCCAGATCAATCTTCAAACCGTCGGCAAGCTCACCGATGGCAACCGAAACGCCGCCGGCGCCAAAGTCATTGCAACGCTTGATCAGTCGGGTGACCTCGGCATTGCGGAACAGACGCTGAATCTTACGCTCCTCGGGCGCGTTACCCTTTTGCACTTCAGAGGCCATGGTGGTCAGCGACTTCATATTGTGGCTCTTGGAGGAGCCGGTAGCGCCGCCGATACCGTCACGGCCGGTGCGGCCGCCCAGCAGGATGATCGCATCACCCGCGGCAGGGCGCTCACGGCGAACATTATAAGCGGGAGCGGCGGCTACAACAGCGCCGCACTCCAAACGCTTTGCCACATAGCCCTCATGATAAATCTCAGCAACATGGCCGGTGGCAAGACCGATTTGATTACCGTAAGAGGAATAACCCGCGGCGGCAGTCTGACAGAGCTTTCGCTGGGGTAGCTTGCCGGGCAGGGTCTCGGAAAGAGATTTGCGAGGATCGCCGGCGCCGGTCACGCGCATGGCCTGATGGACATAGGCACGGCCGGAAAGCGGATCGCGGATGCACCCGCCGATACAGGTGGCGGCACCGCCAAAGGGCTCGATCTCGGTGGGATGGTTGTGGGTCTCGTTCTTAAACATCAACAGCCAGTCCTGCTCCTCACCGTTGACGGTTGCGGTCACATGGATCGAGCAGGCGTTGATCTCCTCGCTCTCATCCAGCTCAGGCAAAACCCCTCGCTTTTTCAAGGTTTTGCCGGCGATAGTGGCAATATCCATCAGCGTCTGGGGGCGCTTTGCCGCCTTTTCCTCACCGTAAACCTCTACACGCGCGGCAAGATAGCGGTCATAGGCCGCCTGCACCGTGGGATCGCTGATCTTTACATTGTCAATGTGGGTGGAGAAGGTGGTGTGACGGCAGTGGTCAGACCAGTAGGTATCCACCACCCGGATCTCGGTGATGGTGGGATCCCGCTTCTCCTCATTTTTAAAGTAATCCTGCAAGAACTTAAGATCGTCAAGATCCATGGCAAGACCAAGGCTGTCCAAAAGCTCCGCTAAGCCCTTCTCATCCAGACCGATAAAACCGGTAACGGTTGCCACCGTTTCGGGAATGGCGTACTCGATGGCAAGGGTTTCGGGCTTGTCAAGAGAAGCCTCGCGGCTCTCAACAGCATTGATGACGAATTTTTTCACAGCGTCGATGTCGGCATCGGTCAGCGCGCCCTCCAGCACATAGACTTTGGCGGAACGAACCGTAGGACGGTCGCCTTGGCTCTGTAACTGAATGCATTGCGCGGCCGAGTCGGCACGTTGGTCAAACTGACCGGGCAGGGGCTCTACCGCAAAAACGGTGCCGCCCTTTGCGTCAACCGTATCGGTCACGACATCCAACTGGGGCTCGGAAAAAATGGTGCGAACAGCCTTGTCAAACAGGTCCTTCTCAATGTTTTCCACATCATAGCGGTTGATCACACGCACGCCTTCCAGCGCGGTGAGCCCCACCAGATTTTTCAGCTCATTCAAAAGGCCGTTTGCCTCGTGGGCAAGCTCGGCTTTTTTCTCCACATAAATTCTATAAACCATCGTCATTCTCCTTATTTGAGCGCGGCAAGAGCACGCTTGCCAATGTCTTTTCTGCAATAGGCGTTTTGGAATTTGACCTTTGCCGCAACCTCATAAGCGCGTGCCACGGCGTCGGGCAAATTGGCGGCGGTGGCCACCGCGCCAATCACACGGCCGCCGGCGGTGAGCAGCTTTTCACCATCCTTTTTCGCGCCTGCCACAAAGAGGTATTCCCCATCGGCCGTCTCGGGCAGGGTCATCTCAAAGCCGGAGGCGTACTTTTTGGGATAGCCGTCGGAGGCCAGCACCACACAGCATGCGGCGCCGGTAGAGAACTTGACCTCAACCTCGGCAAGCCGCTCGTCGGCTACGGCCCGCATGATAGTAAACAGGTCGCTTTCCAAAAGGGGCAGAACCACCTGTGTCTCGGGATCGCCAAAGCGGCAGTTGTACTCGATCACACGGGGCCCCTTGGGCGTGATCATCAATCCAAAGAACAGACACCCCTTGAAGGGACGCCCCTCGGCATTCATAGCGTTCATGGTCGGCACAAAGATCTTCTCCATACACTCTTTGGCTACTGCCTCGGTGTAGTAGGGATTGGGGGCAACGGTACCCATGCCGCCGGTATTCAGACCCTCGTCGTTATCCTTGGCACGCTTGTGGTCCATGGCGGAAACCATCGGCACCACGGTTTTGCCGTCCATAAAGGCCAAAACCGATACCTCCGGGCCGGTCATAAATTCCTCCACCAGAATACGGCTGCCGCTCTCTCCAAAGACCTTGTCGCACATCATTTCACAAACGGCCTGCTTTGCCTCTTCAAAATTCTGAGCGATCACAACACCCTTACCAAGAGCCAAGCCGTCTGCCTTGATCACCGCAGGGTAATCCTGCTTTTCCAGATAGGCGATGGCCTTGTCGGGGTCGTCAAAGGTCTCGCTTGCCGCGGTGGGGATGCCGTACTTGTGCATGAGCGCCTTGGAAAAGACCTTACTGCCCTCAATGATGGCGGCATTGGCACGGGGGCCAAAGCAGGGGATGCCCAGCTCCTCCAGAGCATCAACGCACCCCAGCACCAGCGGGTCATCGGGGGCAACCACCGCAAAGTCGATAGCGCTCTTCTTGGCGAACTCGACGATAGCGGGAATATCCTTAGCGCCGATATTGACACATTCAGCGTCAGCGGAAATGCCGCCATTACCGGGAAGTGCATAAATTTTTTCAATGCTTTTGTTTTCTTTCAGCTTCTGGATGATGGCGTGCTCACGGCCGCCACCTCCGACTACCATAATTTTCATCGTTTCCGGTTCCCTTTCTATCAATGATGGAACAGTCTCATGCCGGTAAACGCCATCACCATGCCGTATTTGTCGGCACATTCGATCACCGCGTCGTCACGGATCGAGCCACCGGGCTCGGCCACGTACTTCACGCCACTGGCGGCGGCGCGCTGGATGTTGTCGTCAAAGGGGAAGAAGGCATCAGAGCCAAGGGCCACATCGGTCTTGGTGGCAAGATAGGCCTTGATCTCGGCATCGGTCAGCGGCTCGGGTTGGCGGGTAAAGTACTTTTGCCAGTTGCCGTCGGCACAAACATCCTCCTCGTTGCGGTTGATATAGCCGTCGATCACGTTGTCACGGGTGGGACGGGCGATGCCATCCATAAAGGGCAGGCTCAGCACCTTGTCATGCTGACGCAGGAACCAAGTATCCGCCTTGGAGCCGGCAAGTCTGGTGCAGTGAATACGGGACTGCTGACCGGCACCAACACCGATGGCCTGTCCGTCAACCGCATAGCAAACAGAGTTGGACTGGGTATATTTCAGGGTAATGAGCGAAATGATCAGATCCCGCTTCGCGCTCTCGGGCAGCTCCTTTTTCGCGGTCACGATATTCTGAAGCAGTTCCTCGCCGATATGGAAGTTATTTCTGCCCTGCTCAAAGGTGATGCCAAAGACCTGCTTGCGCTCCACCTCGGCGGGAACGAAATCGGGATCAATCTCCACGATATTGTAGGCACCCTTGCGCTTGGTTTTCAGGATCTCCAGCGCTTCGGGCTCATAGCCGGGCGCGATCACGCCGTCAGAGACCTCACGCTGGATGAGCTTGGCGGTGGGCACATCACACACATCGGAAAGGGCCACCCAGTCGCCAAAGGAGCACATGCGGTCGGTACCACGCGCTCTGGCGTAAGCGCAGGCAAGAGGGGTGCTAACCTCCTCGGGGGTCACGAAGCAGGCCTTCATCAGCTTTTCGGACATGGGAATACCCACAGCCGCCGAGGTGGGGCTCACGTGCTTGAAGGAGGTGACGGCAGGCAGGCCAAGAGCCTCTTTGAGCTCCTTTACCAGCTGCCAGGAGTTGAATGCATCCAGGAAGTTGATGTAACCGGGTCTGCCGCACAAAATTTTGATGGGCAACTCGGAGCCGTCGTGCATATAAATTCTTGCGGGCTTCTGGTTGGGGTTACAGCCGTATTTCAGTTCAAATTCGTTCATGTTCATTTTCTCCTGTCAGCAATTTTTATTCACAATCCGGGTCTCGCTCTCGCCCGTAGCAATGTCAATATATCTCACAAAAAGAGATACCTTATTATCCTCGTTAAGGTTGGTCCAGATCAGATCGGTCAGAGTGTCAATATCCACATCGGGCAGCTCCAGAGTCTTTGGCTCACCCTCAAAGGAGGGCAGCGGATCACCGTCGCAGTTGTAGGTGTGGATAAACTTGGCACGACCCGCAATGGGATTGGAATAGGCGTAAGTGAAGCGCTCGCAGGAGCTGTCATCACCCTCGGCACTCTTGAGGATGGACATAGCAAAGTTCATGCCGCCCTCCTCCCGGCGGATAATGCCGGAGATGCGGGGGGTAAAGTTGGGAGCGTCGTCCTCAAACTCACGGGTACGCAGCGCCTGCTCAAAGGTCATCTGCTTATCCATGAGCTTGTAGATGGTGTCGGTCTGGTCGCCATTGGTCACAATGGTCTTGTTGCCCAGCACACGTACGGGGTAGTAGATGATCAGATGGGGATCAACCATCTTACTCTCGTCAAAAGCCTTGGTCCGCATGGCGTCACCCTCTGCCACAAATACGCGGTTGCGGCTATTGACGCTTCTGCCCATGATAAAGTAGGCGGTAACCGCCTTTTTGCCGTCGGCACTCTTGCCGATCATGATACCTCTGCCGTGATAGGCGAGGGAGTTCAGCTCATTTGCAATGGTTGATACCTTCATTTTTGTTCTCCTTTTGTATGGAAATGCGGACTGTCGAGGATGCAGTCCCTACTATTTTACTCGATTGCCGTGATCTATGAAAAAGTGCGTAGAGCAAGGCGCACCGGAACCGATACCCGAAGGCGATGTCTGCCATCGTCGAGGGTTGAGGTGAGAAGCAACGTCGCAATACGTGCTTTTTTCGACGATCACATTTGGGCACAGACCTTCTCCACGGCCTCTGGCAGAATGATCCACTCCGCTTGCTCCATCACGCGGCGCTGGAGCACCTCGGGGGTATCCCCCTCCTCCACGTACACCGCCCGCTGGGCAATGATTCTGCCGCCGTCGGGGATCTCGTTTACAAAGTGCACGGTAGCGCCCGTCACCTTCACGCCATATGCCAGTGCTGCCTCGTGTACCTTGAGGCCATAAAAGCCCTTGCCGCAAAAGCTGGGGATGAGAGAGGGATGCACGTTGATGATGCGCTTATCGTATTTTCTGGTAAAATCAGCAGAAAGAATGGCAAGAAAGCCGGCAAGCACGATCAGGTCAATGCCCTTTTCCTCCAGCTTTGCCACCAGCGCATGCTCAAACGCTTCGGCGGAGCCGAGCTCGCGGCGTAGCAGGGTCACACCCTCCACGCCCGCTTTCGTGGCACGCTCCAACGCATAAGCGCCCTCCTTGTTGGAAACCACCAACGCGATCTCGCCGTGCGGCATTTTACCGGCCGCCTCGGCATCCAGCAGCGCTTGCAGATTGGTGCCGCCCCCCGAAACCAGGACGGCAATCCGTACTTTTTTATCCATAGTCATCAGCAAAGCACCACGCCCTCGTCACCCTTGACGATTTCACCGATCACGTATGCATCCTGACCGTTAGCTTTTAAAATCTCAAGGGCAGTCTCTACCTCCGCGGCGGGCACCACAACGCTCATGCCAACACCCATGTTATAGGTGTTAAACATATCACGCTCGGGGATGTTGCCGAATTTGGCAATCAGATCAAAGATAGGCAGAATCTTAACAGCCGATTTGCTGATCTTGGCGGTCAGTCCCTTGGGGATAGAGCGCGGAATATTCTCGTAAAAGCCGCCGCCGGTGATATGGGAAATGCCCTTTACATCCACCTTTTCCAGCAGAGCCAGTACAGGCTTAACATAAATTTTAGTGGGGGTCAGCAGGGTCTCGGCAATAGTCTTGCCACCCAGCTCCTCACGGGCCTCATACAAAAGCGGATCATTGTTATCAATATTGAATACCTTGCGGCAAAGCGAGAAGCCGTTGGAATGGATGCCGGTAGAGGGCAACGCGATCACCACATCACCCACGGCCATACGCTCCTTGTTCAGGATCTTCTTTTTATCCACAACGCCAACAGCAAAGCCTGCCAGGTCGTAATCCTCGACCGGCATCAGGCCCGGATGCTCAGCGGTTTCGCCGCCGATCAGCGCCGCGCCCGACTGCACACAGCCCTCGGCAACACCGCCCACAATCTCGGCGATTTTCTCGGGCACGTTCTTTCCGCACGCGATGTAATCCAGGAAGAACAGAGGCTTCGCGCCAACGCAGATAATATCGTTCACGCACATGGCCACCGCGTCAATACCGATGGTATCGTGCTTGTCCATCAGAATGGCCAGCTTCACCTTGGTGCCGCAGCCGTCGGTGCCGGAGACCAGTACAGGCTCCTCCATGCCCGCCACGGGCAGACCAAAACAGCCGCCAAAGCCGCCCACGTCATCCAGGCACCCCTCGTTCTTGGTGCGGGCAACGTGCTTTTTCATCAGTTCTACCGCCTTGTAGCCGGCGGTAATATCTACACCGGCAGCGGCATAGCTTGCAGAATGGGAATTCTTGTGATCCATTTTCTTGCTCCTTTGCAGAGTTTTATGATGTTTTGGGCGCTCCCAAAAGATTTTCTAAAGACAGTTTGTGCCTTGCCCCCTTTCGGAGGCAAGGCATTTGTTGCATTCGTTATTCCTTTTCCGCTTCCGCGATCCACATCTTCGCCTAAAAAACGCGAAGAACCGGGCGCACCGGAAAAAGCAAGGCGCAGGCGTACAAAGCGTACGTCAAGCCGCTTTTGAGGAGCAACGAAGTTATACGCGATTTTTTAGGCGAAGAACAAGGTATTGAGGGTCATGGGATCAACGTACTCGCCATCCTTATAAACACGCATGTTACCGGAAGCAATCTCGTCGATCAGCATCACGTTGCCCTGGGCATCATAGCCGAACTCAAACTTGATGTCGTACATATCAAGGCCCTTTGCCTTCAGGTCGTCGGCAACAATCTTGGTGATGGCCTGGGTCATAGCCTTCAGGTCGTCATACTGCTTTGCGGTCATAACACCCAGATCTACCAGACCGTCCTTGGTAACCAGCGGGTCACCCTTGGCATCGTTCTTGAAGGTGGTCTCCACATAAGCGGGCAGATCCTGACCCTCGGTGCAGTAATCCGAGTAGCGGCGGTAGAAGGAGCCAACCGCCTTGTAGCGGCAAATGACCTCCAGGCCCTTGCCGAACACCTTAGCAGGCTTAACTTCCATGGTAGTGTCGTTGAGGTTGGCACTTACATAGTGGGTCAGAATGCCGGCCGCGTTGATCTTTTCAAAAAAGTAGATCGACATACGCAAATTGACATCACCGACGCCCTCGATGGTCAGACCTACCGCGTTTTCACCGGGATCAAACTTGCCATCCTTGCCGGTGCAGTCATCCTTGAATTTGAGCAGATAGTTGCCATTGTCCAGTGCGAATACGTCCTTGGTTTTTCCGGTGTAAACGAGTTTCATTTTCTTTTTCTCCTTGTGTTTTATGATAAATTTTTTGATTTCACTTGTTAAATTCCGCAGCGACCGCGGCGTCCTTCTCAAGAACCTTTTTCGCGTCCGCCGCGCGCTTGGCGATCAGCTTTTCTGCCAGCTCGTCATCGGCGGTGGCCAGGATCTGCGCCGCCAGCAGTGCCGCATTGCCGCCGCCATTGATGGCTACGGTAGCCACCGGAATGCCGGTGGGCATCTGTACCGTAGAAAGCAACGCGTCCATACCGTCAAGGTTGGAGGATTTGCAAGGCACGCCGATCACAGGCAGTGTGGTGTTGGCCGCAACCGCTCCCGCCAAATGCGCCGCCATACCGGCAAAGGCAATCATGGCGCCAAAACCGTTGGCTCTGGCATTTTTTGAAAATTCAGCCGCCTCCACAGGGGTGCGGTGGGCCGAATACACGTGAACCTCATAACCGATGCCAAGGGCATCCAGCATATCGGTTGCCTTACGGACGATGGGAAGATCGCTGTCGCTCCCCATCAGAATACCTACTTTTTTGCTCATTGCGCTTCCTCCTTACAGGAAAATAAAAAGGCGCACTTAACCCAGCATGGATAAGTGTGCCCAGACGGTCGGCGCGGGACTTGGTCACCCATCCCACAAAAGCCTTTGCTCCACTGTGGTTCTCCACATTTCCCGTCAGTCGCAAAGACCTTTTGAATTGACGAAATAATAATATCACGAAATGAGAGTTTTGTCAAGTAATTTATCGATATTTTCATGCATTATTTTATATTAACCTCGCGCATGCGTGCCCATGCTCGCTCTCTTTTCCTTTGGGCTTTTTGGGCCCGTTTTTCGACAAAATACGGCAGAGCGGCATATGCTTGTATTGGGCGCACACCGCCCGAAAGGAGAAAAATCGATGAACACTTTGAAAGATCTGCTCAATGGGGCGGGCTGCCCTGCTGAGCACTCCGGCGGGGGCGACGGTCTTTTCGGTCGCTCTCTTGCTATGGTCTATTCGCCCCACCAGCTCTTTGACGGGCTCTATACCCCCGAGGTTGGCCTTTGTCACGGCACCATCTTTATCGAATTGGATAAGCCCTTTTGGGGGGCGGGGAGGCTGAAATGACCAAGGATCGCTCTACCCTGCTTCACCGGATTCAAGCGGAAGATTTCGTTCTTTATGAGGTAGCGCTCTATCTGGACGGCCACCCCACATGTAAAAAGGCACTCCGCTATTATCACGAGCACAAAAAAATTGCCGCCATGCTCAAGGCGGAATTTGAAGAAAAGTTCGGTCCCCTCTCTATCTATCACAACCACAGCGAGCAAAACTGGGATTGGGCATGCGGCCCTTGGCCCTGGGAAAAGGAGGCAAACTGAATTATGTGGACCTATGATAAAAAACTGCAATACCCGGTCAAGATCAAAAATCCCAACGCCAATTACGCCAAAATTATCATTAGCCAGTTGGGCGGACCTGACGGTGAGCTGGCCGCATCCATGCGCTATCTCCATCAGCGGTATTCGATGCCCCATGACAAAGTGCGGGGCATCCTGACCGATGTGGGCACCGAAGAGCTGGCCCATTTGGAAATGATCGGCGCCATTCTCTATCAGCTCACCAAGGATCTCTCGCCCGAGGAGATCAAAAAGGCCGGCATGGACATCTATTTCGTGGATCACACCGCCGGGCTCTACCCCGTTTCGGCCGCCGGCGTGCCCTTTGACATGAAGTATGTCGGCGTCAAGGGCGACATGATCGCCGATCTTAATGAGGATCTTGCCGCCGAGCAAAAGGCACGTGTAACCTATGACAATATTCTGCGCATGGTAGACGACCCTGATGTGCGGGATCCCATCAAGTATCTGCGCCAACGGGAGCTGGTTCACTATCAGCGCTTTGGGGATGCGTTGCGCATCGCCCAAGACAATCTGGACGAGAAAAATTTCTACGCCTTCAATCCGTCTTACGACAAGTGAGTGGCTCGCCGTTCACCTCACGCACGCAACACGTGCAATTCACGGCATAGCCATTCATGACGCATCGGCGTCAATTCGTTCAAAAAGCCCCAAAACGGATACCGTTTTGGGGCTTTTTTATCTCGCCGCAAAGAAATCAGAGCAGCTCCTTGCGCAATTCGGCACCGGTTTTGGGGGAAAGGTACGCGGGCGGCACGTCAAGCACCGTCTTGCAACCGCTGACCCCGTCCTTATTCATCCGATAGGCGGCGCGGGCATAGGCCACCAGCACCGAGGAGGTAAACTCAGGGTTGCTATCCAGCTTCAGGCTGTATTCAATGATGTGATTATGCTCCAAATCCATACCCGTCCGGCCACTTCTGATCACAAAACCGCCGTGAGGGATGCCGCTGTGATCCCGCCGCAACTCCTCGGCGGTGATGAAATGCACGGTGGTGTCGTAATCGGCAAAGTAGTTGGGCATCTCCTTAATTTCTTTTTCAATGCGGGCAAGATCCGCCCCCGCCTTCGGCACCACAAAGCACTCACGCAGATGCTTTTGCCGGGTGGTCAGCTCGGGGTTCTCGCCCGCGCGTACTGCCTCCAAAGCGAGCGCCACGGGAATGGTGTATTGCTTGGCGTCGGCAACGCCCTCCACGCGACGGATGGCATCCGAATGCCCCTGGCTTACACCCTTGCCCCAGAAGGTATAGACCTTGCTATCAGGCAGGATCGCCTCACCCAAAAGACGGTTGAGCGAGAACATGCCGGGATCCCAACCTACCGAGATCATGGCAACCTTGCCGCCCTTCCTCGCGGCGGCATCCGCCTTTTCAAAATGCTCGGGAATGCGGGCGTGGGTGTCAAAGCTATCCACCACGTTGAAGGTGGCCGCAAGGGCCGGCGTCTGCACCGGCAGATCGGTGGCAGAGCCGCCGCAGATGATCATCACGTCGATCTGATCCGCCATTTCCGCAGCCTTGTCGGCGGCGGTGGCGACCACGCCGGGCGTGCGGAGCTTCAGGGATGCGGGATCGCGACGGGTAAACACCGTCACCAGCTCCATGTCGGGATTTTGCGCGATCGCGGCCTCTACGCCACGCCCCAAATTGCCGTATCCGAAAATACCAATGCGAATGCTCATAGAACACCTCTTTCCTCGGGAGGCAGACGCCGCCCGATCAAAAAATACGCTACTATTTTACCACAGTCTATGCAATTTTGCAAGATAACCGACAAAAAAATCTCATGCCTTTGCTTTTTGCGAAAAAACGCACCTCGCCGTGGCAAAAGTGCCATAACGGGGTGCGTCTTTCGTCATTCTACCGTCACAAAGCCGATGACAGGTCTGTGATCCGAGATGTAAAGGCCGTCAACGCCATTATCCGCCACCGCATAGGACTCGGCGGGATCGGCAGGCAGATCTGAGAAGATGTAGTCGATCTTGGTATTCGGCACACGGGTACCAAAGCCGTGGAAGGTGCCGCCGACCTCGGCGGTCAGGTCAACCGCGTGCAAATACTCACACTCGGAGATCACCTTGATCTCAGGGGCATCCGGCAGGGCGTTCAGGTCGCCGGTCAGCACAAAGGGCAGCTTTTTCTTGTCAATGTATTGCAGGATCTGAATGGCACCGTACATACGGGCGGCAGAGCCCTTGTGATCCAGGTGGGTATTGACGAACAAAAACCACTGCTCCGCCTCACGGTGCTTGAGCACGGCGGCGGTAGCCACACGGGGGCAACCGCTTTGATCGGCACCAAAGCGAGAGCCGGGCACGGTAGGGGCAAGCGAGAGCCAGAAGGTCTCGGCAGAGATCATCTCAAAGGCGTTTTTGCGGTAAGCGATCAAAGAGGCCTCGTCATTCAATGTCCTTCCCCGGCCGCAGCCGATCACCACATAACCGTCCAGCACCTCGCGTAGCCAGTCGGCGGTGGTCACGGCCGCCTCCTGAAAGCCGATAATGTCGGGATCCTCGCTCTTGATGCAATCCAGAATGCGTGCCTTGCGGTTAGGGAAATAGTTCAGCTCATCCTTTTGTACCGGGGTGCGCAGATT
Source organism: Oscillospiraceae bacterium (assembly GCA_015065215.1). Taxonomy (GTDB): domain Bacteria; phylum Bacillota; class Clostridia; order Oscillospirales; family CAG-272; genus Firm-07. The sequence continues at coordinate 55,156 of SVQT01000006.1, forward strand.
AAAAGTGCAAATCTTCAATTTTACAGACATCTGTTTATCCTCCTTATGATACTAACAGTCGAAAAGCGATGTCAAGACAGTTCCAACAGCTCCCCCGCAAAGCCGCCCGCCTCGGAAAGGATCCGCACAAAGCGGCGATAGGTCTCAAAAGGGGCCTTGCCGGTAAAGAAGTGATTGGTATATTCCTTGCCGTCCAGCTGCCAGCGGATCACCCAAAGCTCAGGGTCGCTCGGCTCAGAGAAGGTAAGAATCGGGGCGGTGCTGTTGGCGGATTGCTCCCACACGCCGCAAGCCAGCTCTCTGCCCTCTCCATTTTCATTATAGGCGGTAACGGTATAAGAAATCGATGCTTTTTGCAACGTGTTGTTGGCGGCGTAGAGCACGGGAGCCTTGGATAAATCCTCGCGTACGGCCATCAGTAAAACATCCTGCTGAGACTGCCTGATCCAGTAATAGGGCAGCTTGCGATTCCCCTCCCAGTCGATCACCGAATAGTTAAAAAGCATCGGCCACATATCGTACAGCGACCACCAGAGCACGCCTGTTTTGCGCGGTCTTGTGGCGCGGCTGTACTCGATCACGTCCTTGAAATTCTCGGCGCAGACCACGTTCAGCGCCAGCGCGTAATCCTTGATCTCCTCAAAGGAGAAATCTCTGCCAAACCAAGCGAGAACGCTCTCCTTGCCGTTGAGGCGCCAGTTAACGAAATATTCATCGCTTTGATGCTGATCGGCACCGCCAAGCTTTGAGCTATCCCAGAGCCGCAAGGCTCTTTTTCGCTCCCGCGCCAGAGCCTTTTCGTTAAGTGTTATAGCATTTGTCCCAATGGGGCCGGTCTCTCCAAGAAAGAAGCTCCTGCAATTTCGCAGCGCCTCTGCAAACTCCCAAGGCTTTGCATAAAGGTGCTTTTCGGTAGAGGCATATCCCACCTTGCGCTCATGCACGGCATCACTCACCAAGGGGGAGCTTTCCACATAGGGGCGGAAGGGATCATGCCGCAGCACCGCCTCGGGAAGCACCTCACGGCTGATCCGCTGATAGGAGGGCTTCAGGCAGCTATCCTTCATAGTGTAGAAAATATGCTCATCATTCTCATTATCGCCGCACCATACAGCAAGCGAGGGATGGTTGCGCAGTCTCTTGATGACCTGCTCCGCCTCTTTTGCCACCAGCTCGCCATAGGCGCGGTCCCTTGTGGGAATCTCACAGGCAAGCATAAAGTCCTGCCAAACCAAAATGCCGTGACGATCGCAGTAATCAAAAAAGCTTTGCTCCTCGTAAATACCGCCGCCCCAAATGCGCACCATATTGCAATGAAGCGCAGTCAGCTCAGCAAGTGCCTTGCCCTCCGCAGTCTTGCGATGGGCGGCCGAGGCCAAAGGATCCAACGGCTTCCAGTTGGTACCCTTCACAAAAATCGGAATACCGTTTACATAAAACTGAAATCTGCCGTTCCCTTTTTCATCGATATCCGCGGTGCGCTCCAGCTTCACTGTGCGAATACCGAAGGACTCGCGATGTGCCGTCAGCACAAGGTCCCCTTCCAGCACCTCCAGCAAAACAGTGTAAAGCTTTTGCGGGCCAAGTCCTGCGGGCCACCACAGCTCCACATCCGCGGGATTCAACTTGCAATAGTGTCTGCCTTGGGTAAAAAACAAAGGCTTCTCCTCGGAAAACACGACCCGTTCCCCATCCAACAGTGAAAAACGAAGCCGCTGATTGATCAGATATTTCCGATCGGTAGCAAACCGAAAAGAGGCACCGACGCTAATTTCCTTTTCGCTTACGAAGCGGGTATAAACATAGACCTCTTCAAAGCGGTTGGGCGGCAGAAGCTCCAGCGAAACATCCCCCACAATACCGCAGGTCAGCAGGCGGGGGGCGTTGTCCCATCCCCATTGATGACGTGCCTTGCGCAAAAAACACTGCGAATCGTAAAAGGAGGTTCTGTTACCGTGCGCGTCACTGAATACCTCGTGCGGACGCTCCCTCGCCCACAGCTCGCTACTGCGAATCCTCACCGTCAGTGTATTTTCAGGGCGCAGCCTGTCGGTCACATCAGTGGTGTAGGTCATATGCATATTTTGGCAATCAAACAACCATTCGCCGTTGAGATACACCGTTCCAACGGTATCGATCCCCGCAAAGCAAAGTCGGCAACGCTCTCCATCACCAAGCTGCGGTGCGGCAAAAGCGGTAGAAAAGCTCCAATCGTCCACCGCGGTAAATGGGGTGGTAGCGTGCAGGCTGTCAGCCGGCATATAATCTTCCAAAAGCCCCAACTTTTGCAGGGTCGGCTCCACATTTCCGGGAATTGTTATGGTGCTTTCCACCGTTTTCCCGTCAAATGGCTCGGTGAAGCGTAGTTGCCATTCGCCATTTAAAAAAATCCGTCTGTTTTCCCTCATAGCGCACCTCCGTTTGATACCTTTACTGGCAGTATAGCATATTGCGCTACATTTTTCAATAATTTCACCACATCTTTTCTCTCAGGACGTGGCTTATTGATAATAAAAGATTGAAATTTTCCTTTCGCTATGATATAATTATGCTATATTGGTATTTTTCTTGTGTTTCAAGAGGGAGGTGTGGCTTTGAACGAATTTTCGACATACGAATTTGTAGTAGCCCAGAAAATCGAGGGGAGATGGATCTGGGCAAAAGCAGGATTGCTTTTTTTCTACATTTCCTTTGGCATTACCGCCCTGATCATGGGCATCGTAACCAGACTGATTGCCCCCATGATCGCTTTAGTACCTGTTTGCATATGGATCCTGGTGTTTTTTACCTGGCGCTACACCAATGTGGAATATGAATATTCGATCACCTCAGGCGAGCTGACCTTTGCCAAGATCTACGGTAACCGCTCCCGCCGCCGTGTGCTGACCTTGCAGCTGCGTGACGCTGTGCGTATCGCTCCGCTGGATAACGGCGAGCATTCGGCAAAAGCCACCGCATGGAAGCCGGAGCTTGATTTTTCCGCCATTTCCTCCGCCACGGCGCCTGACATTTACTATATTCTCTTCGAGCATAAGGGTAGCGGCAAAAAGGGTGAGTCCAAACGGGCAATTCTCTATCTTGAGGTTACAACGCGCACCCTGCAAATCTGCCGCTTTTACAATCCATCCGCTACCGTTCTAACCACCGTCAGCAGATAAAAAAGGCTTTCGGTGTACCCGAAAGCCTCAGTAGCCCTTACATCTCGGTCAATTCAAAATCCCGAATGCGCTGATTTTTATCCTTCGATCGGCATTCCGGATCATAGCTCACGCTCAAATACTCCTTCACAATACACTTAGCAAGCTCAATACCAATCACCTGAGACCCCATCGTAATGATATTCGCCCGATTGGAAAGCTGAGCCCGCTGTGCCTGATACACGTCGTGCACGCAAGCGGCATAAGCACCCTTCACCTTGTTTGCCGCAATAGAAACGCCGATACCGGTGCCGCACAGCAGCACGCCGCGATCGTACTCCCCCGCAACCACCGCCTTCGCGCAGGCAAACGCCACGTTGGCGTAGATCGGATCCTCGCTACCAAGATCGGTCACCTCATGCCCCAGCTCGGCCACATAAGTCATCAGCGCGGTCTTGAACGCCTCTGCGTTCGGGTCACAACCAAATGCAATCTTCATTGCGCTTCCCCCTCTTTTTGTTTTCTTTATTATATCACATCCCATGCGCATATGCAAGTATCAATAAAATTTCATCTTAGAGGAACACAGCCATGTTTACTTATCCCGACCTTCAAGAGCTCACCGCGCTGCTTCGCGACCTGCGTGCCTTCTTGCTGGACCCATCATCGGCGGGGAAACCCGTCGCCAAGGGGCATCACGATTTTGTGACCGCCGCCGATCTCGGTGTACAGCAGCGCTTGCGCAGTCTTCTCTGTGCGCGCTATCCTCACATCCGCTTTATGGGCGAGGAGGACAAGGATCACACCATCGACCCTACCGTCCCCACCTTTGTGTTGGATCCCATCGACGGCACCAGCAACTATATCTTTTCCTTCGGCATCTCCGCGGTATCACTGGCGCTGGTCTACCAGGGGCAGGCCCTGAGCGGCGCCGTTTATAATCCCTACACCGATGAGCTTTTTGCCGCCGAGCGCGGCAAGGGCGCTTTCTGCAACGGAAAGCCGATCCACGTGCTTGACACCGACAAGCCCGGCGAGGTGCTGGCCGCCTTTGGGACCTCCCCTTATCGACACGAATTTGCGGATGTCACCTTTTCCATCGCGCGTCAGCTATTTTCCGACTGCATCGACATCCGCAGATCAGGCTCCGCCGCCGCTGACCTGGTCTACGTAGCGGACGGCAGAACAGGCTTGTTCGTTGAGTGCAATTTGCAGCTTTGGGACTATGCTGCCGGCACCGTTATCCTGGAGGAGGCGGGCGGCAGGATAACCGACTGGGAGGGGGCTCCTCTCTCTATGACCGGCCCCTCTACCGTGGCGGCCTCCAATGGCAAGCTACACGACTATCTGTTAAAGACGATCGCCGCACAAAAATAACGTTTTTCAGGCACGTTTCCTCGATTTTATCAAAAACGGAGTAAAAATCATGCTAAAAAGAGAAGACATCCGCATCCGGGATCCCTTTATTTTCACCGACAAAGAAAACGGCTGCTACTATATGTACGGTACCACCGATCTACTGGAAAACTCTCTGCACACCGGTGCCACCTTTGCGGTTTATAAAACCAAGGATCTGGAGCATTTCAGCGAGCCAAAGGTGATCTTTGACGGTGGCAAAAACGGTTTTTGGGCCGATAAGGATTTCTGGGCACCCGAGCTCCATTGCTACAACGGCAAATACTATCTGTTTGGCAGCGTGAAGAAGGACGGCTACTGCCGCGGCACACAGATTTTTGTTTCCGACGCCCCCGACGGCGATTTTGTGCCGGTTTCAAAAAAGCCGGTAACGCCCGCCGATTGGGAATGCCTTGACGGCACGCTTTGGGTGGAGCACGGCGTTCCGTATATGGTATTCTGCCACGAATGGTTGCAGATAAAGAACGGCGAGGTCTGCGCCATCCCCCTCACAGCCGATCTTTCCGCCCCTGCCGGCGCGCCGGTTAAGCTCTTCAGTGCCTCGGATAATCCCTTTGTCACCGAGCTGCCGCGGCGCCCCGGTTGTTATGTAACCGACGGTCCCTTCCTTTACCAAGAGGACGGGCGCTTAAAAATGATCTGGTCCAGCTTTCACGAGGGCAGATATTTGGTGCTGGAAGCCACTGCCAACAGTGTTCTCGGTCCCTGGAAGCACGGCAAGAGTCATTTTGACTTTGACGGTGGTCACGCCATGATCTTTCACCGCCTTGACGGCATGCGTATGATCGCGCTTCACGCCCCCAATAAAGCGGGCCTTGAACGTGCGACTTTTCTCCCCTACTAACCTCTATTTTTCATACCGTTACCCCACTTATTGAAAATTTCTCCCCATGAAGCCCCGCTAAAGCATGCACCTTAAATCCGCAAAGGAGATCTTCTATGCAAACAACCACCGTTGCCGTGATCGGTGCCGGCCATGCCGGCATCGAGGCTGCGCTGGCATCTGCCCGTATGGGGGTGGATACCATCCTTTTCACCATGTCGTTGGAATCGATCGGCAATATGCCCTGTAACCCCTCAATCGGCGGCACTGCCAAGGGTCACTTGGTCTATGAGATCGACGCTTTGGGCGGCGAAATGGGGCGTGCGGCAGATGCCGTGACTCTACAATCCCGCACATTAAATCTTGGCAAAGGCGCCGCCGTACATTCAAAACGTGTGCAGGCAGACCGCAAGCGTTACCATATTTATATGAAATCCGTATTGGAGCGCACAGCCAACCTTCGCCTGATTCAGGCTGAGATCACCGATCTGCTCACCAAGGACGCCATTGTATGCGGCGTTCGTACCGCGCTGGGCGAGGAATACGCTTGCCGATCGGTAGTCATTGCGGCCGGCACCTATCTGGAGAGCCGCATTTTTGTGGGTGGCGCATCGCAGGATAGCGGTCCGGACGGCTTTTTACCCTCCAAAGGTCTTTCCGCGTCTCTTGCTTCTCTGGGAATAAAATTAATGCGCTTCAAAACCGGCACCCCCGCACGCATCAATCGCCGTTCGATTGACTTTTCGCTATTAGAGCTTCAGCCGGGCGAAGAGGATCCTCTGCCCTATGCCGCCGACACCCAACAGGACTATATGAACGGCGTCGAACAGCTCCCCTGCCACATTCTTTACACCAACGCCGAGACACACCGCATTATACGCGAAAATTTAACCCGTTCAGCTATGTATGGCGGTCATATTCACGGCACAGGTCCTCGCTATTGCCCTTCAATTGAGGACAAGGTAGTCCGCTTTGCCGACAAAGAGCGGCATCAGCTTTTTCTTGAGCCCCTCGGGAGGGAGACAGAGGAACTCTATTTGCAGGGCTTTTCCACCTCGATGCCCGCAGACGTACAACAAAAAATGTTAAAATCTCTTCCCGGCATGGCCAATGCCGAAATCATGCGTTACGCTTACGCCATCGAATACGACTGCTGTGACCCCACCCAGCTAAGCGCAACCTTGGAGTTTCGTGAAATCAAAGGGCTGTACGGGGCGGGGCAGTTCAACGGCACTTCCGGATACGAGGAGGCAGCAGGTCAAGGTCTGCTCGCCGGTATCAACGCGGCGCTGGCCGCCAAAGGCGAGGAACCGCTCACACTCCCCCGTTCCGGCTCCTATATCGGCACCTTGGTGGATGATCTGATCACAAAGGGCACCAATGAGCCCTACCGCATGATGACCTCGCGCTCGGAATACCGGCTACTGCTCCGCCAGGATAACGCCGATGCGCGGCTCACTCCCATTGGCCACCGTGTCGGACTGATTGACGACGTCCATTTTGCTGCCTTTAAAGAAAAGCAAGCACGTATCGAGGCGGAAATCAGCCGCCTCTCCACTACCTTTATATCCCCCGAAAAGGCAAACCGCCATCTGCTGGAATGGGGCTCTACCGCTCTTTCTACCGGCGCCTCTCTTGCCGACCTGCTTCGCCGCCCGGGCATCAGCTACACAGCCCTCAAAATATTAGACTCCGATCGCCCAGTTCTAAGCCGTGCCGAAGTACAGGCTGTAGAAGTTCAAATCAAGTATGAAGGCTATATTAGCCGCCAAACGGGTGAGGTTTTACGCCATATCAAATTAGAGTCAAGGGTGTTGCCAGACACACTTGACTACACCCAGATCAAGGGACTGCGCATAGAGGCAGCACAGAAACTTGCCAAATTAAGACCCGCAACCATTGGACAAGCCTCTCGCATCAGCGGCGTTTCTCCCGCCGATATTTCTGTACTTCTTATCTATTTGGGGCTCCACTGAGCCCCTTTTTCTTTAGCTTTCAAAAAGCAAACCGCCCAACAAAATTGGCGTGCGCCACCCAACGGCAGCCAAAAAACGAGAAAAGCAACGACCTTTCTTGCTCTCTGAGATCAAAACAATTGATATAGCGCATTTTTTCACCTTGTATCGCTCATATTATTCAGTTTATAAATACCGTTACAAGCCTAATTGTTTTTTATGGGATATTTAGATTATCGTATTTTTTCTATCTCGTTCACGGTTTGTGGTTGTTGCCGCTTTTGTGGCCAATTCTACCCGTTTAAGCACCCGCCCCAGTCGAATGCCTCTCTCCCGCCCCGCAAAGCCCGTTTTGCTCGTTTGCTTGCCATTTTGCTTGCCTGAGAGCGGGTTCGCCGTTTCAAGGCATTTCTCCCGCCGGTTTGACAGGCAACCCCCGTAAAACAGCAAAACTCCGCCCTTAAAGCGGGCTCAGCTATCAAAAAAGGGGGTCACCGCATCAAAGCCGCTTTCGGCGCACAAAAGCGCATTGTGCCCCGACCAAACATTTATATCGTCGCAAGCTCAGCCGTCTCGCGCTCTCGCGGTGCTAAGCGACCAAACATCGCATCGATCGCCGCGCGGCTACGAAGCCCCCCCTTTTTTTCGCCTTTTCCCTTGCCCTTGCCCTTGCCCTTGTCCTTGCCCTTGCCCTTGCCCTTGCCCTTGCCCTTGCCCTTGCCCTTGC
>SVQT01000056.1 GCA_015065215.1 Oscillospiraceae bacterium
TATACCGAGGGGTGGGCTGACGGCTTCCACATGGATATTCAGTATTGGGAGATCTGGAATGAGCCGGATCTGACTCCCGACGATTCCGATAACAAGCGCACGTGGGGCGGCACCAAGGCGCAGTTCTTTGAGTTTTATCACGTTGCCGCCACCCACCTGAAGGCAAAATTCCCGCACCTGAAGATCGGCGGCCCCGCCATTTGCGGTAAGCTGGATTGGGGCGAGGAGTTCCTTGCCCAGCTCAAGGCGCCTCTTGACTTTTTCTCCTGGCACACCTACGCCCACGAGGCGGAAAAGATCGGCAATAAGGTGTACCGCGTGCGTGAGCTGCTGGATAAGTACGGCTTTACCGAGACCGAAAGCATTCTTAACGAATGGAATTACGTGTTGGCTTGGGATAAGCAGGGACTGCGCTACAGCCACCGCAAAAAGATCGAGTTGAAGGGCGCCGCCTTCAATCTTGCCACCATGACCCTTTGTCAGCACGGCCCCTTGGATATGCTGATGTATTACGACGCCCGTCCCACCACCTGGAACGGCCTGTTCGATCATATCGATATCAGCAAGTGCCTGAAGGGCTACTATGCGCTCTATATGTTCAATCAGCTCTACCGACTGGGCACCTCCTGCAAGGTCAGCACCGTCGGTGAGCACGGCTACGCTATCGCCGCCCAAAACGGCAACGAGGCCGCCGTCACTCTTTGCCATTACGATGATGACGACAACGCTGCGCCCCGCACCTTCTCCGCAGACCTTTGCGGCTTTGGCGGCGAGCAGGGCACCGAGCTGGAGATCTATCTGCTGGACGACGACCACGACCTGACCCTTACCGATAAGATCACCTTCTTTGGTGATCGCTTTGTTTGGGAAAAGGAGCTACCTGTGAATACCTGCTATTTGCTGAAGCTGAAGAAAAAATAAGTATCCCCCGCGTACCGAAAACCATGCGACTATCGTGCGGTTTTCGATATACAACAAAACTGCTCCCACAGCTGTGGGAGCAGTTTTGTTGCGTAATAGGAGATTACAGAGCTTCAAATTTTGATTTGTGGGGGTGCTTAGATACACAAAACGGTAGCATTTTTACGTTGAAGTCGGGCTATTCCGTGGCCTCCCTCCGCGAGGGAGGGGGACCACGAAGTGGTGGAAGGAGTGAGCGTGTACGATAAAATCTGCGCTTGCGTTCGTGCGAAATGCAGCTTGCGCAGTTGCGCTCACTCCTTCAGTCTCGCATTCGCTCGCCAGCTTCCTCTCGGAGGGAGCCTTTGGTACGGCGTGTTCATTGTCTCGCCAAATCCAATTTGAACGCTTAAACTTTTTCTATAAATTCCAGTATCATCTTGCCCAGCACCGGGTCACCGTGCTCGTCAACCGCTTTGCAGTAGGCACAGTGCTTGCCGCGCATCAGACGGTAGTGAATTTTGCTTTGGTCATACCCAAAATGCCGCAACGTGGAAAGAACAAGCCCGGTCTGCTCAAGCCGATTTTTCATATCGTTGTCGGAGACCACGAACATCATAGGGGGATATTCCGCCTCGGCGCCGATGTGATAAAGGGGCGCGCTGTCATCTATGATCACGCGGCGTGGGTCGATCCCTCGCTCACGCAGGACGTTAAAGTGGCAGGTGGGCTGCCCCGCGTCATGAAAATAGCCGCAAACGGGTACGGGAAAGTCACCGCACGCCGCATACCAACGCTTATCGAAGCAAAGCATCATCGAAAGATACCCGCCCGCCGAGCTGCCGCCCACAAAAATGCGCTCACACTTGCCGTATTCACGGATGTGATGGGAGAGCCAGTGTACCGCTGTCGCCGCATCCTCAACAAAATCCGGGTATTTGGCGTCGGGGTACATCCGATAGTTACAGGAGGCCATGGCCACACCGCTCGCGGCCAGATAGGGGGCAGAAAGCTTGGTTGCGGCAGCCCCTTTATCTCCTTGTTCCAGGCCGCCGCCGTGAAAATAGACGAAAAGATCAAAATGCGCAGTGTCAGGCAGATAGAGGTCCAGCGTTTCATTGCCGTAGCAAATATTTTCAATTGTTTTCATAAGTCCTCCTTACAGGCACAGACATAGTAGCAAATATAGCAGTGGAATGGTCACAATAGAGAGTAGCGTGGTGCCAAGAGTAAAGGCTACCGCGTTTTCGGTATCACCGTTAAAGCTATCCGCAAAGGTGGAGGCAAGCCCCGCTGTGGGCATGGCAAAGGCCACGAAACATCCAAGGATCATATCAGCATTCACAATACTGCCCGGGATGAGCCTGAAGGGCAGGAGGATCGCCACGATCACGGCAGGGAAGGCAATCAGCTTGAGGGCCGAGGTGTAATAGGTTTTCCATGAGCCAAAGAGCGTTTGCAGATTTACCGCACCCAGCTTCATACCCAGAATGGTCATCGAAATGGGGGTCACGATATTGCTGAAATGTGTGGAATAGGTGACAATTTCCGGTACGTACTCTTTGACTTTCAGTAGGTTCAGAGCGATGCCTGCGAGAAAGGCGATCAGCACAGGGTTTAAAAACGCTTTTTTCAGGCTGATGCTGTTCTTGTCGCCCGAAACCAGGTAGGCGCCGAGGGTGTACATCAGCACGTTGGTGATGATGTTGAGAATGATCAGTACGGTAAATACGGGGGAGCTTTGCCCAAACACCGCGATGGCAAGCGGAATACCAAGAAATCCGTTGTTTGAGAAAACGGCACAAAAACGCATCATGCCCTTGGCTTTTTCCTCCTTTTCCGCAACTGTCAAAGGATGGGAAGCAAAGAACATGGCAAAGGTATAGGCAATGCCCACCAGTGCAACCAGTCCAACGGTGAGCAGTGTTTCTTTGTTGAAGGTCAGATTGTTGACGGTACCGGAAAGGATCAGAAAGGGCATCCCCACGTACATGAGGAGCTTGGAGAGCGCGCCGGATTGCTCTTGCTTCATCACCCCTGTTCGCACCAGAAGATAGCCGGGCAAGGCCAGCGTAACAAAGAGCAGAACGTTACGCAGCATGATCAGAAATGCATCCATAAATTCACCTTTTTTATTTTATTGTATCATAGTGCCTGCTATATTGTAAACAATAAAATAAATGATGCTACCATCACTTGAAAGTGACGGTGAAATGTGTTAAAATGGACATGAGGTGATGAAGATGGAACTGTTACAGCTGCAATACTTTTGCGAGGCGGCAGAGCGTGAGAGCTTTTCGGCTACGGCAAAGAGATATATGGTGCCGCCCTCAGCGGTGTCACAAAGCATGAAGCGATTGGAAACAGAGCTTTCGGCGCAGCTGTTCCATCGCAGTGCTAACCGCGTTCGGCTCAGCGAGCGGGGCAGAGCGTTTTATCATAAGGTAAAGCAAGCTCTGGCATTGCTGGAGGATGCTCAAAAGGAGCTTAGCGACGACGGTTCTGGCGGCAGCATCCGGCTTTCCATCTTTATCAATCGCCGCATCGTGATGCAAACGGTGGAAAAATTCAGCCGCTTGTATCCGGCGGTGGATATTGTGACCAAATATACGGCTTCTCCCGATCGGGAGCATTTTGACTTGATCGTTACCGACATAGTACCGGGCGCGGGGGATTATATACGTGAAGAGCTGATCGAGGAGGAGATATTGCTGGCAGTGCACCGGGATCACCCTTTGGCGCAAAGTGATGGGATCACCGCCAAGGAGCTCTCGCAGGCCCCCTTTATTTGCACCAACAAGGGTAGCAGCCTTTACCGCATCACGCAGGAAATCTGCGGCAGTCTCGGCTTTTCGCCCCGCATTGTTATTTGTAGCGACGACCCTCACTATATCCGTAAATGCGTGGAGCTGGGGCTTGGCGTTGCCCTGATCCCCTCCGGCTCCTGGCAGGGGCAGTTTTCTGAGAAGGTAGTGCTGAAAAAGGTGGGGGATCACCGTCGCGCCACCTACGCATATCGCAACCGCCAAAAATACTTTCCTAAATGCGCCGCTCGCTTTCTCGAGATGCTCCGTGCTGAGTTTGCAAGGGAGCAGGGGATGGAATAAAGCAAAAAGCCGCCCGGTGGGCGGCTTTTGCGCGATTGTAGGGGCGACCATCGGTCGTCCGTTCATCGGGATTTGATCTGTTACAAACGGACGTGCAATGCACGCCCCTACGGTGGTAATCTGAAGATGTCAAGGTAGGGGCGACCATCGGTCGTCCGTTAACGCAACTCTATGGATACTTCCGTTTCATTGGATTTTCATATGTGTATTTTAAATGCTCCTCAAAATCCTGCCAATTACGAATGACGTGATCAAAGAAAAGTTTTTGCCAGATAGGTTCTCCGATTTGTTTGGTCACATATCCCTTTAATTGTTGCACCAATCGAGACATTGTAGGGGCGACCATTGGTCGTCCGTATTCGTCGGCACGAACTCGTAATAATAAATGAAGGTGGTCCGGCATGATTGCGTATTGCTCAATCAACACAGAGGGGTACACAATCGGGATACGGTTTATCGCTTTATCTGCAATTTTGCCGTATTCGGATAATTGCACATCTTGTGGACGACCAATGGTCGCCCCTACATTTTCCCAAAAATAATTGCGTCGCTCCTTGGTACAGATCGTTAAAAAATATGCACCGCAGGAGCTGTAATCGTAGTGTTCTAATCGATTTGGTTTTCTTTTTGGGAATTTCTCTTGCATTACATCACTCCCCATCGTGTAATCTTTGAACCCAAAGCCGCTCGTGGCGGTTTTGGGGATGGTAGGGGGCGACCATCGGTCGCCCGTCAACGCGGTTTTGCTGATATGATCTTTTCTCACTCAATATCGTGAAAGATCTTTGTATTCCTATCCTCGCAAACCTTGTCCAGGCAATACTTTCCCTCCACGATGGGCTCGCGGCTTTGCCACTTGCCGTTTGTAAAGTCCGGCACCTCCACAGGGATGTTGCCACCATCAATAGACTTGGCGGAAAGGGGGCCGATGGCCAGCCACAGCACGCTGTCGTAGGCGTCAATGGGTGTGTTGGTGCCGTTCTTGACGCTTTCCACAAAGGCGCGGCAGACAAGCCAGTCCATGCCGCCGTGACCGCCGCGGGTGCCAAGCTCCTCGTACTCGCGGTGCAGGGGATGATCGTATTTTTCAAAGAATTCCTTTTCGTTGTTTTCCACTCCCTCAGTCATTCCCTTGAGAAAAACTGCCTTGCGCTCCTCGGTGTAAAGCCCCTTGGTGCCGCGCACGGTAAAGTTACGGCTGTAATAAGGGCGCGGAATGGTGGTGTCCAGCGTCAGTAAAATTGTTTCGCCGCCGGCGCAGGTGATCACAGTGTTTACGATGTCGCCCTGCTTGTAGTTGATTTTGGCGTATGCACTGTCAGGGCCAAAGCGTTCGGCGGCATGATCGCGCAGACCTACCGCCTTGGAGGAGAAGGAGGTCAGCGTTAGTATACGGTTGCCGCGGTTGAGGTTCAGCACCTTGGAGATGGGGCCCAATTCATGCGTCGGGTAATTTTCGCGGTTTTCGTTGATGTAATGCGTCAGACGGTAGTGAGGAGGATCCTTGATCTCCAGATTGTTAAAAAGATCCTCGTCTGCGAGATAATGCGCGTAGGCACCGTCACAGTGAACGATCTCACCGAACAGCCCCAGCTCCCGCATATGGAGCGCCATCATCTCGCGCCGTCCGTAGCAACAGTTTTCCAGCATCATCAGCGGAACGCCGGTTTTTTCGTAGGTTTCGATCAATTCAAAGCATTCCTCCAGAGTCTGGGAGCAGCCCACCTCCATCGCGGTGTATTTGCCTGCCAGCATAGACTCCTTTGCCAGGGTGGGACGGTTATCCCAGCCGGTCATCAGCACGACAGCGTCCACACGGGGATCCTTCAAAATGTCCTGATAATCCTTGGTGAGAACGGCGGGGGCTCTGCCATTCTCCAGCAGATATTGCTGTCCCGTTTCCATTCTTTCCCACGATAAGTCGCACAAATAGACGATCTCCACATCCGCCATTTGCGCAAAGCAACGCTTTAACATGCCGCGCCCGCGCTTGCCAAGACCGATATAGCCCAATTTGATGGTTTCTTTCATTTTAGAGCCTCCTTGCAGGGAAGTGTATGGCTTCATTATACAACATATCCAAAGTAAATGTAAAGGGTGTTTTGGATAATAAAAGTTTGATTTTAGACAAAAAAGAACCGCTAGCGGTTCTTTTTTAACGACTGATTTTAGGGTTGTCAGTCCTACCAAGTAAATAGTCAATCGAGACATTGAAATAATCAGCAAACAGGATTAAAGTGTTATAGTCTGCCTCGCGTTCCCCTGTTTCATAGCGACTGATGCTGTTTTGGTTCATATTCAAATCCATAGCAAGCTTTAACTGCGAAATGCCGCGTTGCTTGCGCAATTCCTTAAGCCTCATTTTTTCTCCAAAAAAATCAAAATTCTCTTGACTTTATTATACCAATTTGGTATAATCAAAATATCCCGATATGGGATATGCAAGAAAGGAGAAAAATATGTATTGCAAGAATTGCGGTAAAGAAAGAGACGAACAAGATGGAGTATGTGCCAATTGCGGCGTTCAAGGTTATTGTGGTGATAAATATTGCCATCATTGCGGAAAAGAAGTTTTACCCGGGCAGAGCTTGTGCTTGAATTGTGGCTTTTTGCTGCGCGAGGAAGTTTTAAGTGATGCCAAGGAAGATTTGAAAGCAGAAACGGTGGTGCCAAAGGAAGAGTGGAAAAAGTATAAACCAAACATGAAAAAAATTTGTTATTTTAAATTTGCATCTTTGGCACTTTCCGCACTTTTGGTTTTGTCGCTGATCTTTTTGCCTATTTACACCTGTAAATATGAGCCGGAGTCGTTGGACGAACTTGCCGGAGAATTTGAAACTTTAGAGGATTTGGAGAAAGTGCTGAATGAGGGAAAGCTGAATCGAAAATTTTCGCTTTTTGAGGATTTCACCCTCATTGTGGGCAATCTTTTGGATTCCGAGATTCATTCTGGTGAGAAAATGATTGTGATGTTAACCGGACTTTTTTGTGTTTTCGAGGTCATTTTTTCCATTGTTCTTGTGATAAGTATTGCCTCTCAGATCTCAAAAACTGTAAGAGATATACAAAATTTAGACGATTCCACGATGCTATTGTATAATCAAATCAGTAAATCCGGCAACAGCGGTAAGAAAGAGAAGGTAATGAAAAAGCAGACTGCGCTGTCGATAGTTTTATATGCTATATTTGATGTTATTTATGCAGTAATGTTTGGGGATTTGTTTAAAAAGCTCGTATCTGTAGAGTCCAATAGATATATGTCGGATCTAACAGGCGTGTCAGAATGGATTGTATTGGTGTTAGCGTTATTGGCGGGATACTTTGTCATACAGCATTTAAGAACGCGTGAAGAAGAAAAAGTTTTGCTGAATATCATAAAAGAGGAAAGTAAGGTTTAAATAATGGTTTGCAAAAAAACGGACAGAACCTGTCCGTTTTTTTGCTTTGTTCCCCTTGTCAAATATGTAGAAATGTGATATACTTATAAATAATTCAAATCCTACACAGTGAGGTGCTATTATGTCCAACTACAAGATCGAAACAAAATGCGTACAGGGCGGCTATGCCCCCGGCAACGGCGAGCCCCGCCAGATCCCGATTTATCAAAGTACAACCTTTAAATATGCCACCAGCGAGGATATGGGCAAGCTGTTTGACCTGGAGGCCTCCGGCTATTTCTATACCCGCTTGCAAAATCCCACCAATGATCTTGTGGCGAACAAGATCTGCGAGCTGGAGGGCGGCACTGCCGCCATGCTGACCAGCTCCGGTCAGGCGGCAAACTTCTATGCTATTTTCAATATCGCCTCCTGCGGCGATCATGTGGTGGCATCCTCCACCATTTACGGCGGCACCTTCAATTTGTTCTCGGTGACCATGAAGCGCATGGGCATCGACTTCACCTTCGTTTCGCCCGACTGCACCGAGGAGGAGCTGAACGCCGCCTTCCGCGAGAACACCAAGGCTGTGTTTGGCGAGACGATTGCCAACCCCGCGTTGACTGTTTTGGATATTGAGCGCTTTGCAAAAGCCGCTCACGCCCACGGCGTACCGCTGATCATTGACAACACCTTTGCCACCCCGGTCAACTGCCGTCCCTTTGAGTGGGGCGCGGATATTGTGACCCATTCCACCACCAAGTATATGGACGGCCACGGCGCCGCCGTTGGCGGCTGTATCGTGGATAGTGGTAAGTTTGACTGGACCAAGTATCCCGATAAGTTCCCGGGGCTGTGCACTCCCGATGACAGCTATCATGGCGTTACCTATACCGAGCGCTTCGGCCTTGCCGGCGCTTTTATCACCAAGGCCACCGCACAGCTCATGCGTGATTTCGGCTCGATTCAGTCCCCCCAGAACGCGTTTTTGCTAAACCTGGGGCTGGAGAGCCTGCATGTGCGTATGGCGCGCCATTGCGAAAACGGCCTTGCCGTGGCAAAATTCCTCGCCTCCGATGACCGCATTGCTTGGGTCACCTATCCCTCTTTGGAAGGGGATAAGTACTACGACCTTGCCAAGAAGTATATGCCGGGGGGCAGCTGCGGCGTGGTCAGCTTTGGCGTCAAGGGCGGCAGAAAGGCGGCAGAGACGTTCATGAAGCATCTGAAGATCGCCGCGATTGAAACCCACGTGGCCGATGCCCGTAGCTGCTGCCTGCATCCGGCAAGCGCCACCCACAGACAAATGACCGACGAGGAGCTGATCGCCGCTGGTGTTTCCGCTGATCTTGTCAGACTTTCCTGCGGCATTGAAAACGCCGATGATCTGATCGCCGATATCAAGCAGGCGTTGGACGCAGTTAACACTTAACATTTTCGAAACGGAGGTGGCGCTATGCCCATCAAAATTCCCAATCTTTTGCCCGCAACGCAGACGTTGCATGAGGAGAATATTTTTGTCATAACCGAAACACGTGCTATGACCCAGGATATTCGCCCCTTGCGCATTGTAATGCTGAATTTGATGCCGCAAAAGATCGCCACCGAAACCCAGATCGCGCGCCTGATTGGCAACACGCCCTTACAGGTGGAGCTGGAGCTGCTCCAGACCGCCACGCATCAGTCCACCCACACCTCGGCAGAGCACATGCTGTCCTTTTATAAAGTTTTTGATGACATCAAGGATCAGAATTTTGACGGCATGATCATCACCGGTGCGCCGGTGGAGCATCTGAAATTTGAGGATGTGGAATACTGGGAGGAGCTTTGCGAGATCATGGAGTGGAGCAAGACCCATGTCACCAGCACCCTGCATATTTGCTGGGGCGCGCAGGCGGCGCTTTATTACCACTACGGTGTGGATAAAATTCAGCTGCCCGAAAAATTATTCGGCGTTTTTGAGCACAAGCTGGATTACAAGCGCTCGATTTTGTTCCGTGGCTTTGACGATACTTTTTTGGTGCCGCATTCCCGTCATACCGCCAACCGCCGCGAGGATATTGAAAGCGTAGACGGTCTGCGTGTGCTGGCCAGCTCTGACGAGGCGGGCGTTTTTGTGGTCTCTACCGAGCGGGGCAGACAGATCTTTGTCACCGGCCACTCGGAGTATGATGGCGACACCCTGAAAAAGGAATATCTGCGCGATAAGGGGAAGGGATTGGAGATCGCCATTCCAAAGAACTATTTCCCGAACGATGATGACCAGAGGGAACCCATTGTCCGCTGGCGCAGCTGTGCCAATCTGTTTTATTCCAACTGGCTCAACTATTTTGTATATCAAGCGACTCCTTACGACATTACCAAAATCAAATAAAAAAAGCCGACAGCTGTCGGCTTTTTTCTGTCTTGTGCCAATGAAAAAGCCTCGGTATCCGCCTTTAACCGATAGCAGGCGCGCCTTGGCGCTTTTTTGTTGCAAGCTGTGTTGCTTTGTGGTATAATGTAAATAGAGGATAAAGCTAAACCAGTCAAACAGGAGGTAGGATATGAAACTGCAATTTATTGGCGCGGCGCAGGAAGTTACCGGCAGCTGCACCCTATTGGAATTGGACGGCCGCCACTATTTGATTGATTGCGGCATGGAGCAGGGGATGGATGTGTTTCAAAACGTTCCGTTGCCCGTTTCGGCGGGGGACATCGACGCTGTATTTTTAACCCATGCCCATATTGACCACTCCGGCATGTTGCCAAGACTGTATAAAGACGGTTTTCGCGGTGTGATTTATGCCACAAAGGAAACGGTGAAGCTCTCAGATATTATGCTTCGTGACAGCGCGCATATCCAGATGACAGAGGCTCTCTGGCGCAACAGAAAAGCACAACGGGCGGGGGAAGAGCAATTCGCGCCCACCTATAGCATTGAAGATGCTCATGGCGCGATCAAGCTTTTTCGTGGCGTAAATTATAACGAAAAAGTGACGGTCGCGGCGGGACTTGATCTGCGCTTTAGCGATATTGGCCATCTGCTTGGTTCCGCCGCCATCGAGATTTGGTTGCGGGAAGGGGAGGCGGAGCGCAAGATTGTTTTCAGCGGTGATGTGGGCAATTTGAATCAGCCGATCATCAAGGACCCTGCTTTTGTAGAAGAAGCGGATTATCTCGTACTGGAATCGACCTATGGTAGCCGCAACCACGGTGCTGCCGAGGATGTGATCGTGAGCCTGGCCGGTTATATCGAGGCGGCTCTTTCCCGGGGCGGTAATGTGGTGATTCCTTCGTTTGCGGTGGGACGCACCCAAGAATTGCTGTATGCCATCCGTGAGATCAAGCAGAGAAAGTTGATCACAAACACCGATTTCCCGGTTTATGTGGATAGCCCTCTTGCCATCGAGGCAACCCGGATTTTCGCAGACTGTGATCCCACCTATTTTGACAAGGAAACACAGGCGCTGTTACAGGCGGGTATTGATCCGATCGGTTTTGACGGCCTGCGCTTGGCGGTCAGCGCTGAAGAATCCAAGAGGATCAATGAGGATTCCACGCCCAAGATCATTATTTCAGCCAGTGGTATGTGCGAGGCGGGGCGTATCCGTCACCACCTCAAGCACAATCTTTGGCGGTCACAGAATTTGATCCTGTTTGTAGGCTATCAAGCGGAAGGAACGCTGGGTCGCGCCTTGCAGGAGGGGGCAGAGCAGGTGCGTTTGTTTGGAGAGGAGATTGCCGTTCGCGCTGAAATTCGCTCCTTGCGCGGTACCAGCGGTCATGCCGATCAGCGAGGATTGCTTTCGTGGGTGGGCGGCTTTATGCGCAAGCCGCGGATAGTTTTTCTCAATCACGGCAGCGAGGAATCGATCTCTGTATTGGCCGCCGAGCTACGGGGCCGCGGCTATGCGGTCGAAACACCCTACAGCGGAACCGAATACGACTTGATCGGCGGTATCATGATCGCTTATACCGAACGGCGGCGTAAGACGGTGCATGATATTGCCAGAGCAAAATCACGCAAAGCAAGTATACACGGAGAGCTGGTGTCGGCAGCCGAGGCTTTGCTCGCGCTCACCAAGCGATTGGATGGCAGACCGAACAAAGAAAATGCCAAGTTGACAGCGCAAATCCGCGCGCTGATTGATAAATGGGAAAAATGAAAAAGAAGCGGGAAAACGTGTTACACGTTTTCCCGCTTCTTTTATTGTATCCACAAATAAACCCCCGGCTATGCCGGGGGAGGGGAAGATCTTTAGATAAAAGGGATAGACAAAAGAAATCCTCCAGAGTTAAAATGGAAGAG
>SVQT01000057.1 GCA_015065215.1 Oscillospiraceae bacterium
GATCTCTCGGCACCGTACTCGGCAGTGGCGATCACCGACTCGGCGCATTTCGCGCCGTAAAAGGAGTGCACAAAGTAAACGAAGTCCCCCTCGTGGATATAACGGAACAGGGGGCTTTTTTGGGCACCGAAACGCAACGCGTTCCAGCCGATGTGGGGAATCTTGAGGTCAGCGGGAATCACTTCGGCAATGGGACGCACCTCACCGGGGATCAGCCCAAGACCTTGATGCTCACCGTATTCCAAGCTTTTATCAAACAATAGCTGCATGCCAAGGCAGATACCCAGCAACGGCTTACCCGCCTTTGCCTCGGCAATCACCACGTCGGAAAGGCCGGAATCGCGCAGCTTTCGCGCCGCGTCACCGAAGGCACCGACGCCGGGCAGGACAATTCGATCAGCGGCGCGCAAAGCAGTGGGATCCGAGGTGACCAGCGTCTCCGCGCCGATTGAGAGAAAGGAGGAGCGCAGAGAAAAAAGGTTTCCTACGCCATAATCCACAATGGCAACCATCAAAGAACTCCTTTCGTTGAGGGGATCTCATTTGCGAAATCGGGATCTACCTTGACCGCCGCGCGGAGCGCACGGCCAAAGGCCTTGAAGGCACCCTCGATAATATGATGCGTGTTGCTACCCGCAAACTGAACGAAATGCACCGTAGCGGCAGCGTTTCGCGCAAAGGCCAGGAAAAATTCCTCGACCAGCTCGGTATCAAAGCTACCCACCTTGCGAGAAGGCATTTGCAACGCACCGTAGAGCCCACATCTGCCCGACAGATCCAGCGCGCACATCACAAGCGCCTCGTCCATTGGCAATGTCACCGTACCGTAACGGGTAATACCTTTTTTGTCGCCAAGCGCTTTGGCAATCGCCTGCCCCAACGCGATGCCCACATCCTCAACGGTATGGTGGTCATCCACATGGGTATCTCCTTTACAAGAAACCGTCAAATCAAATTTACCGTGTCCGGCAAGCAGGGTAAGCATGTGATCAAGAAAGCCGCAACCGGTATTGATGTTAGCAACGCCTTTCCCATCCAGACGGATCGAAAGCTCGATCTTCGTTTCAGCCGTATCTCTTTTGATCTCAGCAGTTCTCATACGTTTCCCTCCAATATCTGTCTCACGGCATCCAGCAGGGCTTGCATTTCCTCACGGGTACCCACAGTGATGCGGTTGTAATCCCGAATGCGGGGCTTTTCAAAATGGCGCACCAGAATGCCCATTTCTTTCAGCTTGGCGTATAGCGCACCGCCATCAACGGCAGGGTGCCTCGCAAAGATAAAATTCGCTTTTGACTCGGTCATTTCAAAGCCCAATTTTTTTAGCTCATCGCTGACAAAAGCACGATTTTCACATACCGTTTGGCAGTTTTTTTGCGTGTATGCCTCGTCACACATCACACCGTATCCCGCCGCCATCGTCATGGAATTGACATTATACGGGTTGGTAGAATAGCGGATGGTGTGCAGATCCGCAATCAAGGCCTCGGCACCTATGCCAAAGCCCAAACGCCCCCCCGCAAGGGATCGAGATTTGGAAAAGGTTTGCGTTACCAAAAGGTTGTCATACTTTTGGACAAGCGGCACACAGCTTTCAGCACCAAAATCCACATAAGCCTCGTCAATGACAATCACGTTGTCAGGGTTGCTTTGCAGAATGCGCTCCACCTGAGCAGGCGAAATCGTCATACCCGTTGGCGCATTGGGGTTTGCGATAAAAACGGTTTTGTGGATGCCGATGTAATCCTCTATGCCAACCGAAAAGTCCTCACGCAGGGGGATTTTGGTGTATGGAATATGGTGCAGCTCGGCAAACACCTCATAAAAGCCGTAGGTAATATCCGGAAACGCGGCGGGATGATCCTTGTCGCAAAAGGCCATAAAGGCAAAGTTCAAAACCTCATCCGAACCGTTCACCAAAATCATCTGATTGGGAGAAACGCCATACCGTTGCGCCACTTTTTCCGCAAGAGCCTTGCAGGTGGGGTCAGAATAAAGCTGCAAATTTGCCGCCGCCTTTGCCGCCGCTTCTATGGCTTTGGGAGAAGGCGGAAAGGGGGATTCGTTGGTGTTGAGCTTAATATATTTTCGCTCACGGGGCTGTTCGCCCGGCGTATAGGGTGTGAGCGCGGCGAATTTTTCACTAAAGAATCTGCTCATTTCTCCTCCTCAAAGCGCACAGTGGCGCTTCTGGCATGGGCTGTCAGTCCCTCCTTGCGGGCAAAATAAGCCACGTCCTCGGCAACACGGGAAAGCGCTTCACGGGTGAAGTAGGTGTACTGCGTTTTCTTTACGAAATCATCGACAGACAAGGGGCTGGAGAATTTGGCCGTACCGCTGGTGGGCAACGTGTGATTGGGCCCCGCCAGATAATCCCCCAACGCCTCGGGACAGTGCTTGCCCATAAAAATCGAGCCGGCATGGCGGATCTTATCCAAATAATCAAAGGGATGATCCACACAAAGCTCCAGATGCTCGGGGGCGATTTCGTTGGTGATTTCAATGCCGCTTTGCAAATCAGGGGCAACAATGATCTTGCCGTTGTTGTCAATGGATGCACGGGCGATCTCTTCACGCTCCAGCAAAGGGAGCTGACGCTCGATCTCGGCTTGCACAGAGGCTGCCAACGCATCTGAATCGGTTACCAGTACAGCGCTGGCCAATTTATCATGCTCAGCTTGTGACAAGAGATCTGCCGCCACGTGTTTGGGGTTGGCGGTACTGTCGGCCAACACCAAAATTTCGCTGGGGCCGGCGATCATATCTATAGAAACGGTACCGAAAACCTGCTTTTTCGCCTCAGCGACAAAGGCGTTGCCGGGGCCAACAATTTTATCCACCTTCGGCACACTTTCGGTGCCATAGGCAAGCGCGGCGATGGCCTGCGCGCCACCCAGTTTAAAAATCTGATCCACGCCCGCGATTTTGGCGGCAGCGAGAATAACGGCAGGAATTTTGCCATCCCTGCCAGGGGGGGAGACCATCACCACTTGCGGCACCCCCGCAATCTTGGCAGGGATCGCGTCCATGAGCACGGTAGAGGGATAGGCGGCGGTACCGCCGGGCACGTAAAGGCCCGCGCGATCCACGGGGATTACCTTCTGCCCCATCACAATCCCATCCTGCTCGTTTAGAATAAAGCTGTTCCGCTTTTGTTTTTCGTGGTAGCGACGGATATTCTCGGCGGCGGTGCGCAAAATACGCAAAAAGTCGGCAGGAACCTCCGCGAAGGCCGCCTCGATCTCCTCAGGCGTCACAGCCAGTGCATCCAGCTTGACCTTGTCGAATTTTTCGCAATATTCATACAAAGCCTTGTCGCCGTTTTCGCGCACATTCGCGATAATATCGGCAACAATCGCCTCCACATTTACGGTGGGAGTCACACGGGCAAAGATGTCGCTGTTAGCCACCTCTCCGTATTTGAGAATTTTAATCATTTTTGCTCCTTTGCCATCCTCGCGAAGCTTTGCAGAATGGCCTCAATGGGTTCGCTTTTGAATTTATAGCTTGCTTTATTGGCAATGAGTCTTGCGCTGATCGGCACAATGGTCTCATAAACCGAAAGATTGTTTTCTTTGAGGGTGGTACCGGTTTCCACAATATCCACGATCACATCGGAAAGTCCCAGAATGGGGGCGATCTCGATCGAACCGTTCAGATGAATAATATCAATGTCACGCCCCTGCGAGGTATAGTAATTTCTTGCAATGTTAGAAAACTTCGTCGCGACACGGAGCGTTTTTTGCGGATCGTCCCGAAAATCGTTTTTGGCGGCAACCGCCATACGGCATTTGCCAATATCCAGATCAAACAGCTCGTAAATATCCGGCTCATACTCCAGCAAAATATCCTTACCGGCCACGCCGATGTCAGCGGCACCGCGCTCAACATAGATCGCCACGTCAGAGGGCTTCACCCAAAAGTAGCGAACGCCCACCGCCTGGTTTTCAAAAATCAACTTTCGGTTGCTTTCTTTGATCGAGGGGCACTCAAAGCCGGCCGCCTCAAACATCGCGTAAACCTTTTCACCAAGCCGGCCCTTGGGCAACGCAATATTCAACATATCAATCATCCCCTCCTGCCGTCAATGTAAGCCTTCGCTTATAGCGAAGCTCACCGGGATTACCACCGCAAAGCATCACGCTCTCACCGCCCTGCGCAATGGCGCGGGCCTTTTGTACCAGCGTTTCCAGTGCTACCGCCTTGTCATAAAGTAAAAGCACATCAACGTCATATTCCCGACCGCCGTCATAGAGCCTTTCCAGCAAATCCAAATACACCGCAAAGCCGATAGCGCCTGATTTTTTGCCCATTTTCCCCATGAGTCTGTCATACTGACCGCCGGACAGCACGCCCGCGGGCACACCGTTGACAAACCCTTTGAAAACGATACCGTTGTAATAGTTCATGTCGTCGATTACCGAAAAATCAACGCGGATTCTGTCACCGTAGCCTGCCATTTGCAAAGCCGAAAGGATGCGTTCCAGTCGCTCAACCGCAAGCAGTGTTCTGCTGCCGGAAAGCAACTCTTTCAGCGCGGGAATCACACGGTCAGGGGCGCCTTGCAAAGAAACCAGACGGCAAAGAGTCTCGGCATTTTCGCACAGCTCGCGGATACCGTGGATATTCTTTTCTCCCACAGCCGAAAGCAACGCGGCGCGTGTGTCCTCTGCCACACCCAGCTCGTCGATCACGGCCGAGACCACATCCAGTTCAGAAACATCCAGCACATAATCATCGGAAATGCGGGAAAGGCTCTCGGCCGCCAGCATCAGCACCTCGGTAATGGCGTAATCGTCAATATCGCCAATACACTCCAAACCGGTCTGCATGATTTCACGGTAAGCACGGCTACTGCCTGAAACGCGGTAAACATTCTCGTCATAGTAGACTTTATGCAAACCGCCCTCATCCTTGGTATTCTTGACGATAGACAGGGTCACGTCAGGCTTTAACGCCATCAGCTTGCCATTGGTATCAGTAAAGGTAATGACATTATCCGAAATCAAGAAATCCTTGTTTTTGGCATAAAGATCATATTCCTCAAATTTACTCATTTTATATTGCGCGTAGCCATACGCGCGGTACAAATCACGCAACCGCAAGGCTACACGCTCATCATTTTTGAGAATATTCTCATTGATTTTCATTGGAGTTCTCCTCTTTTTCTACATCGGCAACCGCTTTGCGATAACCGCCACTGCCATAGACCAAACATTTTTTTACACGGCTGATGGTGGCGGTCGATGCCCCTGTTAGCGCACAGATCTCTTGATAATTTTTACCTTGATGCAACATGAAAGCCACTTCCAGCCGTTGCGCAATATCCTGCAATTCTTTAATGGTACAGATGTCCTCAAAAAAGCAAGCGCAGTCCTCTTCTGTTTTGAGATCGATAATTGCTTTGTAAAACCGCTTGATCTCAGGTGTATGCAATGCGTCCATTCATTGACCTACCTTTATAAAAAGTGTCTACATTTTACCACGTTAAAGCGCTAAAGTCAAGAGCTTTTTATCAATATTTTTATTTTTTCAAGAAAAAGCGTTTATTGGGCTTGCCAAAGCCCGCAAAAAACAAATTCATTGCCCCTTCAGCAATGCCGAAGGGGCAAATATGAGGCGCGACAATTATTCGCAGATCGTTTCGATCCATCCCTCGGGGGCTTCGATTTCGCCCATTTGAATACCGCGAAGCGTGTGATACAGCTTCTTGATCACAGGGCCCATATCCTCCATGCCATATACGATCTCTTTGCCGTGATCAACGATCTTGCCCACCGGAGAGATCACAGCGGCGGTGCCGCAAAGACCGCATTCCACAAAATCAGAAAGCTCGTCCACGCGCACCTTGCGTTGCTCTACCTTCATGCCCAACACATGCTCCGCCACATACATCAGCGAGCGACGGGTAATAGAAGGCAGGATGGTATCCGACTTGGGCGTGACCACAGTACCGTCTTTGGTCACAAAAATGATATTGGCGCCGCCGGTTTCCTCGATATAAGTACGGGTAGCGGAATCGGGATAAATATTCTCATCAAAGCCCTTTTCATGGGCATCGGTGATGGCGTACAGGCTCATGGCATAATTCAGCCCCGCCTTCACATGTCCGGTTCCGCGAGGAGCGGCACGGTCATAATCACTGATGCGCACCGTCAGCGGCTTGACACCACCCTTGAAATACGGGCCGACAGGCGTCGCGAAAATGCGGAACTGATACTCACTAGCCGGCTTAACGCCGATCACCGAATCATAGCCGAACATAAAGGGACGCAGGTAAAGAGATGCGCCGGAGCCATAGGGCGGCACCCATTCCTTGTTCGCCTCTACCACCCGTTTGACCGCCTCGATAAAGCGTTCCTTGGGGAAGGTGGGCATGATCAGGCGTTCGCAAGAATCGATCATGCGCTCCGCGTTCAGATCAGGGCGGAAGCAAACAATCTTACCGTCCTTGGTGGTATAGGCCTTGAGACCCTCAAAGCAGGTCTGGGCATACTGCAAAACACCCGCACACTCGCTCATGGTAATGGTACCGTCCTCGGTGAGGGCACCCTCATCCCATTGACCATCCTTGTAATTTGCCACGTAGCGCCAGTCGGTCTTGATATAGCCAAAACCAAGGCTGGACCAATCAATATTCTTTGCCATTTTATTCTCTTCCTTTCATAGCGCCGCCGTAACCTTTCAACGGCGGAAAATGCAATATATATCCGACCTTAGCCGATTTTAGCGATAACCTCTACCTCGACAAGAGCGCCTTTGGGCAATGCCTTTGCCGCCACGCAGCTACGTGCGGGCTTGGCGACAAAATAACGGCCGTATATTTCGTTAAACGCCGCAAAATCGGCAATATCAGCAAGGAAGCAGGTCGTCTTGATCGCATTGTTCATTGAGGTACCGGCGGCGGCGAGCACGGCGGTCAGATTTTTCATGACCTGCTCGGTTTGCCCGGCAATATCCTTGGCCACGATGTCACCCACGGCAGGATCGATGGCGATCTGCCCGGAGGTGAAAACGGTATCGCCGCAAATGATCGCCTGGGAATAAGGTCCAATGGCCGCGGGAGCCATTTCGGTAGCAACTTTTTTCAATTCAGCCATCATCATTCTCCTTTACTCGATCACGCGCAAGCCGTGATCGGCAAGCGCCTCGCGGATCTCATTGATATGTTCAAAATTCCTGGTTTCCAGGGTAACACGCAGATAGCAGCCGTTGACATCCGACCCACCGCGAGAGTGCTCGTGATGGACCTCGATGACATTGCCGCCACGCTCGGCGATCACACGGGCGACTGCCATGAGCTGTCCCGGCTTATCCATGAGCTCAATGGTCATCTGACAGGTTCTGCCAGACATCAAAAGACCGCGCTGGATGACACGGGAAAGAATGGTAACGTCGATATTACCGCCCGAGCAAAGGCATACCGCTCTCTTACCCTTCAGATCCACCTTGCCAAACATAGCGGCGGCAACCGCAACAGCACCAGCTCCTTCCGTGACCAGCTTGTGCTGCTCCATCAAAGCCAGAATAGCGGCGGAGATCTCATCGTCACTGACGGTGAGAATATCATCCACGTATTTACTGCAAATTTCATAGGTCAGATCGCCAGGCACCTTAACGGCGATACCGTCGGCAATCGTGGAAACCGAGGGCAAGGTCTCGATCTTGCCGTGATGCACCGAGTTAGCCATAGAGGGGGCACCGGTTGCCTGTACGCCGTAGATCTTTACGTTGGGGTTCAGGGTCTTTAAGGTATAGGCCACGCCGGAAATCAGTCCGCCACCGCCAACAGGCACTAAGACCACATCAATATCAGAAAGCTGCTCGGTCAGCTCCAGGGCAATGGTGCCTTGACCCGCGATCACATCCTCGTCATTGAAGGGGTGGATAAAAGTATATCCCTTTTCATCACGCAGCTCCAGGGCACGGCGGTAAGCATCGTCATACACGCCCTCTACAAGGCAAACCTCCGCACCGTAGCTCTTGGTTGCCTCCACCTTAGATATAGGCGCACCCGCAGGCAAGCAAATCACCGCTTTGATGCCGTTTTTCTGGGCAGAAAGGGCCACGCCCTGCGCATGGTTTCCGGCAGAGCAAGCGATGACGCCTCTTGTCTTTTCTTCTTGGGTGAGCTTGGACATCTTATAATAAGAACCACGCACCTTAAAAGAACCTGTAATTTGCAAATTTTCGGTTTTCAGATACAGTTCCGCCCCGGGGCAAAGCTTGGGGGCATAGATGACATCGGTTTTTCTCACTACGTCCTTTAAGACGTAACTTGCACGGTAAACATTATCCAGCGTCAGCATTTTTTCACTCTCTTTCGGGGAGAAACCTCCCGATAAATTACATCAAACTTTCAATAAATTGCTCAGCGCAACGCGCAGAGCGGGTACCGCGGTTCAAGGCAAAGGCTTCTGCCTTGATCTCCAGTTCGGCAATATCCATTTCGATATTGTGCTTGGCCGCCAGCTCACGGATAATCTCCAGATAAAGCTGCTTGTTTGGTCTGGCAAAGAGAACCGTCATGCCAAAGCGTTCAGACAGCGACAGGGTCTCTTGCATGGTATCGTTGCGGTGCACCTCCCCGCCCTCACGGTCAGAAAAGGTCTCGCGTACAATGTGACGGCGGTTACTGGTCGCATAGATAACCGCATTGTCGGCCTTTGCCGCCGCCGAGCCCTCCAGCGCCGCCTTCAGCATACTGAAATGGTCATCGCTCTTGTTAAAGGAAAGATCATCAATAAAGATGATAAAGCGCAAAGGATTACTGCGGATTTTACCCATGACCAAGGGCAACAGCGACAGCTGATCCTTGCGGATCTCAATGAGGCGCAGTCCTTCCTCAAAGAAATGATTGGTCACCGCCTTTACGGTAGAGGATTTGCCGGTGCCAGCGTCGCCATAAAGCAACACATTGGCGGCAGGACGCCCTTCCAGGAAGGCCTTGGTATTATCCAGCACCTTACCGCGCTCCTCGTCATAGCCGATAAAGGAGTCCAGCGAAACACGGTCGGCAGAGGCAATCGGCTCGATTTGAGAGTCATCGGACAGGCGGAACATCGCGTTGGCGGCAAAAATACCGTAGCCGTGCTTGTTAATATCCTGCATCCGCTCCTCATACTCGACGCTAAGGTCGATTTGCCTGACGCCAAAGGGGGGCAGATAGGGGGCGCTCTCAAAATAGGCGGCGAAATCGGCAGGGGTGAGCGAGGCGAAGCGGGAAAGAATCTCCAGCTCACGCCTCACAGCCTGCTCTATGGCGGCATCGCACTTGCCCTTGCCGGCACGCATTTTAACGTAAGGGTTTTCATCCTCCAGCACCGCGCGGCGCACGGCTAAGGCAAAATTGCCCCCCTTCTCATACACTTCATGGATGAGAGCGCCATAGGCGCGAAGCGCCTTTCCCTCCTCCTCCTCGCTTTCGGTCAAATCCAGAAAATGCGTGAAGAGCGGCTTTCGCAAAAGCCCCGCGAAGACACCCAAACCGGAAAGCGAGAGCGAAAGAAGCTTCATTTCATCCTTCTTCATGATCCGGACCTCAAAGGCGAGCCAGAATGGCGTCGGTCATTTCCTCGGTGGTCATGGCGGGGGCACCGTGGGCAAGATCCGCGGTGCGACAGCCTGCCTCCAACACCTCGTCCACAGCACGCACGATCTCATCCGCCTCGGCACTCATGCCAAAGGAATAACGCAACATCATAGCGGCAGAAAGGATGGTAGCAATGGGGTTAGCGATGTGTTTACCCGCAATGTCGGGGGCGGAACCGTGAATTGGCTCATACAGCCCACGACTGGTACTGCCAAGCGAAGCGGAGGGTAGCATGCCGATCGAGCCGGTGATCTGAGAGGCCTCGTCCGATAGGATGTCGCCAAACATATTCGAAGTAACAATCACATCAAACTGGGCAGGATTGCGCACCAGCTGCATCGCGGCATTATCCACCAGCATATCTGAAAGCGCCACATCCGGGTATTCCTCTGCCAGCTCATGCATGATCTTGCGCCACAGACGCGAGGTATCCAATACATTTGCTTTATCGATGCTGCACAGCTTCTTACCGCGCTTACGCGCGGTCTCAAATGCCACACGGCCAATACGCTCGATCTCCATACGGCTATAGCATTCGGTATCATAAGCCTCTTCGCCGTACTTGCCCTCACGCATGCCGCGCTCACCGAAATAGATGCCGCCGGTCAGTTCGCGAACGATGACCATATCAAAGCCGTTTGCCACAATGTCGGCACGCAGGGGGCAATCACCCGCCAAGGCGGGATACAGCTGAGCGGGACGCAGGTTGGTAAAAAGCTCCATTGCGGCACGAATGCCAAGGAGAGCTTTTTCGGGGCGCAAATGGCCGGGCATGCTATCCCACTTCGGACCGCCAACGGCGCCAAGCAGTACGCTGTCCGCGGCAAGGCATCCTGCCACAGTCTCCTCGGGGAGCGGCGCGCCGGTAGCGTCGATGGCAGAGCCACCGATCAGATAGGGGATAAAGTCAAATTTGTGATGATATTTCTTGGCAATGGCCTCCAACACACGGACCGCGCTATCCACGATCTCAGGGCCGATGCCGTCGCCTTTCAGCAATGCGATTTTCTTTTCCATCTTCTTTTTCCTCTTTAGTTGAAATCACCCTTTTGAATAGAGGCAACAAGACCGCCGCTCTCGATCATCTTCTGGATAAATGCCGGGAAGGGGTTGGTCTTGAATTTAGCGCCGGTGGTCAGATCAGTGATGACACCGGCATCCAGATCCGCCTCTACCTCATGGCCGTTCTCAATTGCCTCGGCGGCTTCAGGGCACTCTAAAATAGCAAGACCGATATTGATAGCGTTGCGATAAAAGATGCGGGCAAAGCTCTTGGCGATGACCAGAGAAATACCGCTTGCCTTGATGGCAATGGGCGCATGCTCGCGGGAAGAACCACAACCGAAATTGAAGCCGGCAACCATAATGTCGCCCTCTTTGATCTTCTTGTGGAAATCCTTATCAATATCCTCCATACAGTGAGAGGCAAGCTCTTTTACATCAATGGTGTTCAGGTGACGGGCGGGGATAATGACGTCGGTATCCACATTGTCACCGTACTTGATAACAGTACCTGTAAATTTCATTCTTTTTCCCTCCCATCAAAGTTTTGCGGGATCCGCGATCTTACCGGCAATCGCACTGGCGGCGGCTACCGCGGGGCTGGCGAGATAGACCTCGGATGTAACGTGACCCATACGGCCAACAAAATTGCGGTTGGTGGTAGCCACAGCACGCTCGCCCGCGGCAAGAATACCCATATGGCCGCCAAGGCAGGGGCCGCAAGTGGGGGTAGAAACCACGCAGCCTGCCTCTACAAAAATTTTGGCAAGACCGTTTTCAATCGCTTTGAGATAA
>SVQT01000058.1 GCA_015065215.1 Oscillospiraceae bacterium
TTCGGTGCCCAAAAAAGCCCCCTGTTCCGTTATATCCACGAGGGGGACTTCGTTTACTTTGTGCACTCCTTTTACGGCGCGAAATGCGCCGAGTCGGTGATCGCCACTGCCGAGTACGGTGCCGAGCTGACTGCTGCTGTGGCGCGTGAGAATGTGTACGGCTGTCAGTTCCATCCCGAAAAAAGCGGCGAGGTGGGAATGAATATTCTCCGCGCTTTTTGTGAAAAGGAGGCATAACGGTGATACTTTTTCCCGCAATTGATTTGTATGAGGGCAAGGCGGTACGCCTGTATAAGGGCGACTATGCCCAAATGACAGTTTACAGTGAAAATCCGGTGGCAGTGGCAGAAGATTTTGCGCGTGCCGGTGCCACGCATATTCATGTTGTAGATCTGGAGGGGGCCAAAAGCGGTGAAACCCCGAATATTGATACCGTTTCGGCACTGGCAAAGATCCCTGGCCTTTTCCTGGAGGTGGGCGGCGGCATCCGCAGTATGGAGGTGGTAGACCGCTACCTTGCGGCAGGTGTCAGCCGTGTGATCCTTGGTACTGCCGCAGTCAAGGACGAGTCTTTTCTGAAAGCCGCTCTAGCCAAGCACGGTGATAAGATCGCCGTTGGTGTGGACATCAAAGACGGCATGGTGGCGATCAAGGGTTGGATCGAAAAATCCGAATATGACGCTATGGACTTTTGTGCCAAGATGGAAGCGCTTGGCGTTAAAACGATTATTTGTACCGATATTTCTAAGGATGGCGCCATGAAGGGCGCCAATCACGAGCTGTATCGCGCCATGGCAAAGCGTTTTGGCGTACAGATCATCGCTTCCGGCGGTGTTTCCTCAATTGAGGATGTACAAAAGCTGGCGGCGCTGAATCTTTATGGCGCTATCATCGGTAAGGCGTATTACACCGGCGCTATTGATCTAAAAGAGGCGATTTTCCGCGCAAGCGGCAAGGATGGGGTGACGGCATGATTACAAAACGAATTATCCCGTGTCTGGATGTCAAAAACGGCCGTGTGGTAAAGGGCGTGAATTTTGAGGGACTAAGCGATGTTTCCTCTCCTGTGGAGTTGGCTCGCTACTATAGCGAGAATGGGGCTGACGAACTGGTTTTTTATGACATTACCGCTTCTGTGGAGGGGCGTACCCTGTTTACCGATATTTTGCGCGAGGTCGCCTCTACCATTTTTATACCGTTGACGGTTGGCGGTGGCATCAATACCTTAGAGGATTTTGATCGGGTGCTCAAGTGCGGCGCCGATAAGGTCAGTGTCAATTCGGGAGCCATTCGCAATCCGGCTCTTGTAGGTGAGGCGGCCAAGCGCTACGGCGATCAGTGTGTGGTGCTTTCGGTTGATGTCAAACGCGTGGACGGCGTGTTCCGTGTGTTCGCCAAGGGTGGCCGTGAAAATACCGGCATGGAGGCGATTTCCTGGATCCGGCGCTGCGTGAACGACGGTGCCGGCGAGATCGTGGTCAATTCGATTGATACCGACGGTGTAAAAAATGGCTTCGATCTGGAAATGCTGGAGGCGGTTTGTAATGCCGTTTCTGTACCGGTGATCGCCTCGGGCGGTGCCGGTTGTGTTGAGCACTTTACCACCTTGTTTCAAACTCTTCCGGGTGTTGACGCAGGTCTTGCGGCCTCCATTTTTCACTTCGGAGAGGTGAAAATATCCGATCTAAAATATACGCTTGCCGGTGCGGGTATTCCTATGCGCATTCTCCACCGTAGCTGAAAGGAATTTGTATGAAAACCAATGTGAATATTGATGAATTGAAGTTTGACGAAAAAGGTCTGATTCCCGCTATTGTCGTGGACGCGATTACCAAGCGCGTGTTGACGCTTGCCTATATGAATAAGGAAAGCTTGCGGATCTCAATGGAGAAAGAGCTAACCTGCTTTTGGAGCCGCTCCCGCCAGGAGCTTTGGCTCAAGGGCGAGACCAGCGGCAATGTGCAGCATATTGTTTCAATCACGGCCGATTGCGACAAAGATGCCCTTGTAGTGATGGTCGAGCCGGAGGGCCCCGCTTGTCATCTGGGTACGACCTCCTGCTTTGAAAATCCCGTGTTCCAGAGTGAGGAGCGCCACGAGTTTTCCTTGGAGCAGCTCATGGATATGCTGGTCGGCAGAAAGGTAGAAAAAAAGGAGGGCTCCTACACCACCTACCTCTTTGAAAAGGGAATCGACAAAATTCTCAAAAAGGTTGGCGAGGAGTGCACCGAGGTCATTATCGCCGGTAAGGCGGATGACAAAAAAGAAACAATTTATGAAATTGCGGATTTGGCCTACCATGTGATGGTGCTGATGATCCAGATGGGGATTTCTTTGGAAGACGTTCACAAGGAGTTGGCGTCTCGCCATGTCATTGACCACAAGGTCAAGCAAGAGAAAATGACCAAGTGATCCAAATTCCAAATACCTCAAAAGGGCTTCCGCGGCAAAATTGCCGCGGAAGCCCTTTTGGCTTTTCTTGTAGCTTCGCAAGTAAAGCATCACTTGGAAGCGGATGGGATGATTTGTGCTGTACCCTGGATACAACAGCTGTTCTTTGCATGAGAAAACAGGGAAAAGCGGGAAAAGCAGAATGTTGTCGTTAAAAAATTAAAAATATCGAGAAATGAAATTAGAAAACGAATAGATAAAAAATGGAAAAAGGCAAAAAATATTTAGAAAACGAGAAAAATGAGAAAGTGGCTCGCTTTTTCTGCGTTTCTTTTTTAGTCAAAGAAAAAGGCGGAACCATAATGAGGATGTACTTTTAAGGGCAGTTTTGAAATTCAATAGTATACGCTACCTACCGATACAAAAAGGACAGAGACTTTTTTACGTTCTCTGTCCTTTTTTATGCGAACATCAAATATAAACTTTACTCACAGCAATGTTTCCTTCTTTTTTGGGATCAAATTCAGGAAAACAAAGCAAATAGTAGTCACACTCGTCGCAACAACACTCAAAGCCTTGCTCTCTGTGGCCAAGACAAACGGCAGGCTCTCCGGGCATAAGCTCTACACCGGTAATATCTATTACTTTCTTTTGAATGTTCTTGCTCATATATCCCCCTATCAGCATATAAAAAAGGTGCGCAACCGAAGCCACGCACCGAAAAACGCGAACTCCAAGTTGTCGCCAAACGAACTTATACGCAGATAGGTATTTTCATACTATCAAACGGGAGTCGCATTTTTACCAAATGGATTTGTTTAATAGTATGACGAAAAAGGGTATAGCTATCCCATAAAGAAAAATATACCTATCGGTGCGATTATTAAGTTCGTTTGGCTTATTTATTATATCACAATTTTAGCAAATTGTAAATACTTTTCGGGGAATTCATAACATTACTTTCCGAGAAAAAGTACAAATAGGCAATGTCATTTTTCCTGACAAGCACTGCATTTGTGCACACAAATACAAAAACACGGCATACCTCTTTCGAGATATACCGTATTCTTGCAAAGCCTTTATTGACCGATAATGTCACCCACATCCCGCAGAATATACTTGGGGCGATACGGGAACCGCTCGATATTTTCCATGGTGCTGACTCCGGATAACACCAGCACTGTGTCCAGCTCACTTTCGATACCCGCAATAATGTCTGTGTCCATACGGTCACCGATGATGGCGGCGTCCTCGCGCTGACACCCCAGCTTTTTCAGGGCATGGCGCATCATCAAAGGGTTGGGCTTGCCGATATAGTAGGCATTTTTGCCGGTGGTCATCTCAATGGGAGAAATGAGCGCGCGGCAGGCGGGAATGATCCCGTTTTCGGCCGGGGCGGTCAGGTCAGAGTTGGTGCCGATTAATTTCGCGCCGTTTTGCACCATCTTGACCGCTTTCTCAATTTTTTCGTAGTTCAGCGAACGGGTTTCGCCAAATACCACATAGTCGGGGTTTACGTCGTTCATCGAAAGCCCTGCCTCGTAAAGGGCATAGGTGAGCCCGGGCTCGCCGATGACATAAACTGAGCCGCCGGGGCATTGCGAGGCCAGAAAAGAGGCAGTGGCAAGGGCACTGGTATAAAAATGATCCTCACTGACCTTGAGCCCCATACGCGAGAGCTTCATTTCCAGCTCTCGGGGAGAACGCTCTGAGCTGTTGGTCAGGAACAGGAATTTTTTGTTATTTTGAAGGAGCCAATCTACAAATTCCGCTACGTGGGGAATGATGCGATTGCCATGGTAGATTACGCCGTCCATATCGCAGATAAAGGCTTTTTTCTCTTGCAGGATTTTGATATTCGGTGTCATTTTTTGCTCCTTTGCTTTTTGTCGGTGCTAAGTGATGTTATGCTAAGTATACGCCATAGATATGAACAAAGCATGAACGTGAAAATATCACTTTTTTTAAAAAACAATTGACTTTTATTTTGGTATGCTTTACAATAATTATAGCTAAATAAAATGTTATGCTTTGCTTGCTTTCAAAAGTGTAACGGGGAAAGGACTTTTTATGGTGCATCATGTAATCAGTGAGCTGGAAACCGCTCGCATATTCAGTAAAGAAGCCGCTTTGCGCATCAAGCTGGAGGGCACTCTTGCCCAAGCGGTGCGCTTTATCGAGCGCAATCAGATCTCAGACGTGGGCCTTTGGAAAAAGTGTGTGCAGCTGTTCCGCGATCACAAGGATGGCGATGGGCATTGGACGGCCACTTGGAGAAGTGAGTACTGGGGAAAAATGATGCGCGGCGCCTCGATGGTGGTCAAATACACGCAGGACGACGGAATGTATAAGATCCTGGAGGCCGCTGTGCGCGATCTGCTGACTACTGCCGATGAATACGGCCGTATTTCCGGCTACTCGGTGGAAAACGAGTTCACCCGTTGGGATCTGTGGGGGCGCAAATACGTGATGCTGGGTATGATGTATTTCATGGAGATCTGCCGTGACGAGGCACTGAACGCTGAGATGGTGGCAGCCATGGTACGCCACGCCGACTATATTGTGGAGCGTGTTGGCCCCGATAAATTGGATATTCGCACCTGCTCCAAGCACTGGGAGGGGATGAACTCCTGCTCGATTTTAGAGCCGATGGTGCGTTTGTACCGCCTGACCGGCGATAAGAAATATCTTGATTTTGCCGAATATATCATTTCCACCGGCTTTATTCAGTCGGCAAATCTCATTGAGCTGGCGTATGCCGATGAGGTCGCCCCCCACGACTATCCCGTGGTGAAGGCTTATGAGATGATGTCCTGCTTTGAGGGGCTCTTGCAGTACTATTACATCACGGGTACGGAAAAGTATAAGACCGCTTTGCTCAACTTTGGCCGCCGCATCATGGACGGGGAGCTGAGCATCATCGGTTGCAGTGGATGTACACACGAGCTGTTTGACCACACCGCCGTGCGGCAAACCCAGACCGATTATGAGGGCATCGTGCAGGAAACCTGCGTGACTGTAACCTGGATGAAGTTTGCCATGGCCATGCTGGAGCTTTCCGGCGACGTGGCGTATGCTGACCATATCGAGCAGTCCTACTATAACGCCTACTTCGGCTCCTTTAACACGCATCGCGTGCTGACCTGTGACCCCAAAATGGATGATCTGCCCCAGGTGTTGCCCTTTGATAGCTATGCGCCCCTGGTTTCCGATACCCGCGGCCGCAAGGTGGGTGGCTATAATCTGTTCTCGGATAAGACCTTCTACGGCTGCTGTGCCTGCATCGGTGCCGCCGGTGCCGGTACCATTCCTCAGATCGCCCTGATGAAGAGCGAGAAGGGATTGGTGCTCAACTTCTATGAACAGGGGGAGATCGAGACGCTGACCCCCGCGGGCAGGGCGCTTGGCATTCGGATGGACACCGCCTATCCCTATAACGGCAAGGTGCAGCTGACCCTTTCGCTGGAGGCTCCCGAAGCCTTTGAGCTGACCTTCCGTGTGCCTGCTTGGTGCGCGAACGCCACGCTGACCGTTGCCGGCAAGACCGAGCGCGTGCCTGCCGGCTACGTGACCCGTACTGCCGAGTGGAAAAACGGCGACGTGATCCTGCTGGACCTGCCCATGGCAGTAAAGCGCGTCTTGCCCCCCGCGGGCGCCGTAAACGCCGATATTTTCGCCGCCTACACCTACGGCCCGTTGGTGCTGGCCGCCGATAAGCGGATCACCGATCCCGATGCTGTGTTGGACGTGGCGGTTGACGAAAAGGGCTATGCCGCCTCCCGTGAGGTCTATTGTCCCGAGATCCGCGATGCCCACCTCTGCCTTGAGGTGGCACTCACAAGCGGCGAGAAGGTGCGCCTTATCGACTATGCCTCCGCAGGCAAGACCTGGACAGAGGAGAGCCGTTGCGCCGCCTGGCTGTACCGTAAGCCCTTGGGATAACAACAAAAAACGCCGATGACATGATTGTCATCGGCGTTTTTTGTCAGATTTTCGGCGCGTTGGCAAGCAGATACTCTTCTGCCTCCACGCACCAAAGGCCCCCGTTTTTCTTTACGATCCCGGCAAGCTCTGCATAAAGCGGATCCTTTTTGCCCCACTCGTCCAGCTCGTCAAGAGCAATGAGTGGAATATCCAGCCCCGTGTAGCAAAGCTTTTTGGCGCCGCTGGGGGTGGCCATAGCCATCATGGTATCTACGTAGGCGTTTAGCCCCAAAATGTGAGAGATCAGTGCCGCGGGCCTGATGGCATTGCCCTCGATCAGCTTCAGCACGTCCCGCATGTCCTGCGGAATGCTGCCGCCCGTTCCCAGCACGTGAATGCCGTCGTAATGGATGCGGTAGAGGTTGAGTGCGCCCTGTAGGTCGTGCTGCGGGGGACCCGCGAAAAAGTTGATGCAGCCGTCCTCGCGGCAGATCTGCTCTGCCATTTGGAAAAGCTCCGCGGAGGGTGCCATCACAAACACGTCGTCAAAGCCGCCCTCCGAGATCTCCAGCAGCTTGGCAACGGGATCCTTCAACCCCGCGGTGCAAAGATAGATCAATTCGCAGCCCTTCTCCCTGGCGTATGAGGGAGGACATTTGGCGGCAGCGCTGTCCAGCCTTGTCTGATTGCGACCGGTCACGACTACCTGCGACATTCCCGCAAAGCCGTACGCCAGCTCGACACAGCCAAGACCCATGGGGCCGGAGCCGCCGAGAATGGCAAGCTTGCCGTTCTTTTTGGTGCCGTCGGTGCGGGTGTAGGTGGTATAATCGGTGTGATAGCAGCCGAGAAAGCCGCGATAGCAGCAGGCAAGGGGCTCCACCATAGAGGCCTTGAAATAGCCCTCGCCGTCATAGGGAATGAGGCAATTGCGCTCCAGCACCAGCTCGGGTACGATGGCATAGGTGGAGGCGCCTCCGATGTAAGGGTAGGAGTATCCGGGATCGTAGCCGCTTTCCAGCTTCAGCGCGGTTTGAATGATGATCTTTTGCCCTACTTCCCATTTTGGATCAACGGCGGCACCGACTTCCGTGATCACACCGCACATCTCGTGCCCAACCATCACGGGATTCTCTGCCACGTCGGGTGGCACGCGCTTGTGGTCGGTGCCAAGCTTCACCGCTTTGTAGGTGGACGCGCAAAGCGAATCGGTGATGAAATGTACTAAAATTTCCTTTTCTCCAAGTGCGGGGAGCTCAAATTCATCCAGACGGAGATCCATTGCTCCGTGGAGACGAACGGCTGTTGTTTTCATCGTGTTCTCCTCAAGCTACAGAAATCGGTCAGAACGGCTTTTCCGTGGGATAACGGTCACCCTTCGGGCGGTTATAACCGATCTCGGTCACACCGAGATAACGGAAGAGCTCGTAGAGTGTGTTTCCGATATGTGTAAACGCAACCGCGCCGTGGTGCGGATAATTGTGCTCAATCAGCTCATAGCGGTAAAAACGTGCCATTTCGGGGACGGCAATAATGCCGATCGAACCGAAGGAGCGTGTTGCTACAGGTAGTACCTCGCCCTGCGCAACGTACGCGCGAAGCTGTGCGTCTGCCGTGCTTTGCAGGCGGAAGAGGGTCACAGCCCCGGGGATCAGGTCTCCCTCCAGTGTGCCGCGTGTAATGTCGGGCTCCTTGTCAGGCTCAAGTGAGCTGTGCATGATGCGCTGATAGCGCATTTCGGGGGTCACAAGCTTGCAGGACGGCGTATTTCCGCAGTGGAAGCCCATGAATACGTCCTCTTTGCTATAGCTGAACTTTCCGGAAATATTCTCGTCGTAAAGATCAGTCGGAACGGTATTGTTGATGTCAAGCAGGGTTACCGCATCCTCGGTGATGCACGCGGCGATGTACTCGCTGAGCGCGCCCCAGATATCGACCTCGCACGCAATGGGAATGCCACGGGAGGCAAGACGGGAATTTACATAGCAGGGGACGAAGCCGAACTGAGTCTGGAAGGCGGGCCAGCACTTGTTTGCCAGCGTTACATAGCTTCTGCCGTCACGATGCTCCTCGATCCAGTCGAGCAGCGTGATCTCGTATTGGGCGAGACGCGCAAGCACGCCGGGATGCTTGTTGCCTTCTCCAAGCTCACGTGCCATATCCTCGGCAACGGCTGCGATGCGCGCGTCACCCTTGTGTGCGTGATATGCTTCGAACAGGTCAAGCTCGGAGTTTTCCTCAATTTCCACGCCGAGGTCGTAAAGGCGCTTGATGGGGGCGTTGCAAGCGAGAAAATCCTTCGGACGGGGGCCAAAGGAAATGACCTTCAGATCGCGAAGCCCGAGAACCGCTCTTGCCAGCGGCAGGAATGCACGGATATTCTCCGCAACCTCCTCCGCCGTGCCGATCGGTCGTTCGGGAATATACGCGCGGATATTCCGCAATGCGAGGTTATAGCTTGCGTTCAGCATACCGCAATAGGCGTCTCCGCGACCGCCGATGAGATCATTTCCGGTTTCCTCGGCTGCGCCGACATACATCACGGGGCCGTCAAACTTCTTGGCAAGCAGAGTCTCGGGCGTCTCGGGGCCGAAATTGCCGAGATATACGACGAGTGCGTTACAGCCCGCCGTCCGAATCTCTGCAAGCGCGGCATCGGTCTGCTTTTCGGTTTCAACGGTCACGCCGCACTCAAACAGCGGAATGCCTTTTTCGCGGCACGCCTCGGCAACCGCCCTTCTTCTGCGCTCGGACAGGGTACGTGGAAAGCAATCGCGGCTGACCGCAATGATCGCAGGCTTTACAAGCGGTATATTTTTCATCAGCATAAACGAGTTCTCCTTTACAAATAAATTCGATAGATGACTTCAAGTAAGGCGCTGCTTGGCTTGGAGCTTATGCCCGATCGCGGCACCCGAATACCAGCATTTTCTTGATGACCTCTTCCTTGATGCGCTGCACCTTCAGATTACGAATATCAAGGTAGGAAAGGCCCTTTTCAATGCCTTCCCGCATGCCGCGTACACCGGCAAGACACAGGTCGGTGTAGATGTTCACCTTGGAAATGCCGTGGGCGATGGTGTTGCGGAAATCATCATCGGTAAGCCCGGAGCCACCGTGCAATACCAGCGGGATCTCCAGCGCGTCGCGGATCTCCTGTAGGCGGTTCAGATCCAGCTTGGGTGCGCTCTTATAGGCGCCGTGCGCGGTGCCGATGGCCACAGCCAGGGCGTCGATGCCGGTGGCGTTCGCGTAATCCAGGGCCTCTGCCACGGTGGTGTAGCGGTCGTCGGGGGCGTCGGGATTGGCGGCCTGTCCCACGTGGCCGATCTCGCCCTCCACGGTAGCACCGAAGGCGTGGGCGATCTTTACGACCTCACGGGTGTCGGCGACATTTTGGGCATAGTCGGTCACCGAGCCGTCGAACATCACGCTCGTGCAGCCCAGCTGCAACGCCTCCATGCAGCGATCAAAGGTCAGACCGTGGTCGTAGTGCACAACCACCGGCACGGTGGCGCGCTTTGCCGCCTCAATGATCGAGGGCAGGATCAGCTTCAGCTCTCCGCCGGGCAGCAGGATCTCGGCGGTGCCGACGATCAGCGGGGCGCGGAGCTCCTCTGCCGCCGCAATGGCGGCTTCTGCCATGTCGGTATCGGTAGTATTGAAAAGTCCGACACCGTATTTGTTCTTTTGCGCGTCCTTCAAAACTTCATTCAGATTTACAAGCATTTTCTTATCTCCTTCAAATCTCCACGCGCTCGTGGCGGCGGATAAAATCAAAAATGTATTCCTCATCACGCATACCGCTGACCGAATCAACGGCGGAAAGATTACAGCAGGCAGCGCCCGAGGCAAATTCCAAAATTTTCTTGTCGTCAAAGCCCTTGTAAATGCCGTACAGGCAGCCTGCACAAAAGGCATCGCCCGCACCCACAGTCCCCTTGATATAGCCCTTAGGGAGCTTTAAGGAGGGAACAACGGTAAACTCGCCCGCGCGGTTCAGGCAAAATCCCGCCTCGGGGCAGTGTACGATCACACGGTAACCCACGCCCTCGGCCATGATCTGCTCCATGGTTTGGCGGATATTTTCTACCAATAGCTTGCCGTTTTCATCCCGTGGCGGCAGACCTGAGATGCCGCAGGCTTCGATCTCGTTCATAAAGGCGTTGTCGGTGTAGTGCAGGGCAGGGATCACCTTTTCGGCAAACAGTCCGCTGCTGTCGCTCACCACGTCGATGGAGGTGAGAATGCCCGCCTTTTGCACGTTGCTAAGAAAGCGTGCCATCACCGTACCGTATTCAGGATCTTCGGCGTCAAAGGCATCCATCATCAGAATGTACGCCGCATGCAGCATTTTACAGCTCAGCGTGGGAATATCCACGTCCTCAGGGTAGAATTCCGCATTGGCGCCGCGATAGTGGAAGAAGGTGCGCTCGCCCGTGTCGTGCACGGTCATCACGTCGGTGAAGCTGGTACCCGCTGTGGTCGAAGTCAACACACCGCTGACATCAATGCCATTTTTGCGGAGTTCGTCCACCAGATAACGACCGTCGGCATCGTTGCCCACGCGTCCGATGGCATTGACCTTCAGCTTGCGGTCGATCCTGGCTAAGTCGATGCTCACGTTAGGTACGCTTCCGCCCACGGCGTTGGAAACCGAATAAATGGTAGAGAGCATATTCATTTTGGGGTAGGTGCTGATCAGCTTGATGCGGTCTGCCACAAGGCTGCCCGCAACGGTAATGCCCTGGCGCTCGCTCATCAGCAGGGTATCCACCGTGGTGCCGAGAATGCGGGAAAGCGAATAGAGCTGGGTGATCTCGGGGTACCCGGCGCCACGCTCCCATTTGCTGACCGTCTTGTTGCTTACGCACAGCATTTCGGCAAGCTGAGCCTGGGTCAGTCCTTGCTTTTTGCGCAGACGGGCAATGCTGGCGCCCATTTGCAGCTCGGAAGCCTTTTTGTTCATAAGAGTCCTCCTTTTCGGTGATTCCTACCTTGATTATACCCCCATTTCGGGGACCTGTCAAC
>SVQT01000007.1 GCA_015065215.1 Oscillospiraceae bacterium
GATCTGACCTCGATCGGGGCAACCTTGCTGTTTATGTCGGGGGAGGTGATTCCTTTTCACGGTTGGGGGCTTTGGGTGCTGGGCCTTGTGGCGCTTTTGGGCGTGGCAGCCTTTTTTATCTGCTGGCGTTATGCTGAGCGGATCGATCAACTTTTGGCACAGCTCTCTGACCGTATTTTGCGAAAAAATAAAAAAGATGGGTCATAAGGTGACAGTGGTCCTTGTTTTGTTAATATTTTTTGCTTGTTTTTTGCTGACAGTTATGTTATAATCATTATATATACACGCAAAAAGGATCATTTGATCAATGACAAAATGGGAGGTAGACCGATGCGGCGTAAACAAAAGCAAACAAAACCCAATGGCTTTTTGTATTGGCTGGTTTCTTTGGTCACACGGCTGGTCGCGAAATTTGGATTTCGCCGCCGCGTGTTGCGCAATGAGATCAAAGGCAAAAAAGGCCCCTTTGTAGTGATCGCCAATCATCAGACCAAGTTGGATTTTATCAATCTGTTTGATTTGGCAGGCCGCCCTTTGCATTTTGTGATCAGTGAATCTTTTTATAGCACCTTGCCCTTTCAAAAAACGATGGATCGGCTTGGGATGATCCCCAAGCAGCAGTTTCAGACGACCCTTACCGATATTCGCAGAATGAAAACAGTGGTAGAAAACGGCGGTGGATTGGTGATTTATCCCGCGGGATTGATGTGTGAGGACGGCCTCTCTACTCCCATTCCGGCGGCGACCTACCGTTTTCTTGCCTGGATGAAGGTGGATGTTTATGTGGCGCGGGCCACGGGCACCTATTTTGTTAGACCCAAGTGGTCAAAGCGGAACAGACCCGGCCGCACCTATATGGATGTCTATAAGCTCTTTTCGGCACAGGAGCTTGCCGACATGCCGGTAGAGGAGATCCGTGAAAAGGCGGATCAGGCCCTGCTATTCGATGCGTACCGTGAGCAGGAAGAACATAAGATCAAATACAGAAAAAACTACGATCTAAACGGATTAGAGCAGGTTCTTTATATGTGCCCCCATTGCAAAACCGAGTTTTCGATTGGGGTTAAGAACCATTGCCATTTGGTTTGCGCTAACTGTGGATTTCAACATACCGGCGACGTTTACGGCTTTTTGCGTAACACCGGCAAGGTGGGCGAGGAGATCCGCTATGTCTCGGATTGGAGCAAATTGATCTATGAGGAATTGAAGAAAAAGGTGGAGGACGGCAGCGAAAACATCCTGACCTGCAAAGCGGAAATTCATATGGTAGATCACAAAAAGAAACGGTTTGTCCCTGCCGGCCGGGGGAATATTACGCTTTCCGGTGACTGTTTTCTCATTGAAGGGGAGATCAACGGAGAGCAGACCAGCTTGATGATCCCCACCAACAGCTTTGCCTCATTGCCCTTCCAGCCCGGCAAATATCTGGAGATCCAAGGCGGCGATAAGATTTACCGTTGTTATTTGGAGCATGGAGAATTGGTGATGAAGTTCATCAATATGATCAAAATCTATTATGAGATCAGTACAACGGTTCGTGCCCGTTTTTAACCAATAAGATCAAAAAATCAACCCCGTTTTGCCATTATTGCGCAAAACGGGGTTTTATCGCTTTGGCGCAAAGCGATTGCTTGCTTTCTTGCCAGAGAAGCACGGACTAAAAAATTTTTAGAATAATTCCAATTCTATTGACTTTTCGCGCCATCTGTAGTATAATAATATTGCCTTTACACGACTGACGGATAACCGTTTTCAAACGGTCAAGCGGAGAACCGCTGGGGAATGTAAAAATACAATCAGATGCAGGCCGACCGTCTGGGCTTTCGCAGTGAAAAGGAGAGTTTATGGAACACAGCAATTGGAGCGGCTTTCGGGCCGGCGTATGGCAAAATGAGATCAATGTTCGTGATTTCATTCAGCAAAACTATACCCCTTACGAGGGGGACGACAGCTTTTTGGCGGGCGCTACCCCCCGTACCGCCGACTTGATGAAAAAAGTAGAGGCGCTTTTTACCCTGGAGCGTCAATTGGGAGGGGTACTGGATATTGACGCCAATACCGTTTCCTCTCTGACTGCCTATGGCCCCGGCTATGTGGATAAGGAGAACGAG
Organism: Oscillospiraceae bacterium; assembly: GCA_015065215.1. Taxonomy (GTDB): domain Bacteria; phylum Bacillota; class Clostridia; order Oscillospirales; family CAG-272; genus Firm-07. The sequence continues at coordinate 2,112 of SVQT01000007.1, forward strand.
TTGATCGTTGGTTTGCAGACCAATCGCCCCTTAAAGCGTGGGGTCAATCCCTTTGGCGGTATCCGCATGGCGCGCGCTGCCTGCGAGGCGTACGGCTATAAGCTGGGGAACAATATTGAGGAAAGCTTCCGTTACCGTACCACCCATAACGACGGTGTTTTCCGCGCGTACACCGACGAGATGCGTCTGGCCCGCAAAATGCATGTGATTACCGGGTTGCCCGACGGTTACGGCCGCGGTCGCATCATTGGCGACTATCGGCGCGTTGCGCTTTACGGTGTGGATAAGCTGATTGAGGAAAAGAAAAAGGATAAGCAAAAATTAGCCGAATGTAATTTTGATGCCGAGCATATCCGTTTGGATGAAGAGCTCTTCCGTCAGATCGCTTTTCTCGGCTATATGAAGGAAATGGCGGCTCTTTACGGATTTGACATCGGCGCGCCTGCCGCCAATACGAGAGAGGCCATCCAGTGGACATACTTTGCGTATCTGGCCGGTATTAAGGAGCAGAACGGTGCCGCCAACTCGCTTGGCCGTGTGGCGACCTTCTTTGATATTTACATTGAGCGTGATTTGGCAAACGGCACGCTGACTGAGGAGGCTGCCCAGGAGCTGATCGACGATTTTGTGATGAAGCTTCGCCTTGCCCGCCATCTGCGCACTCCCGAGTATAACGAGCTGTTCGGTGGCGACCCCATGTGGATCACCGAGGCGGTAGGCGGCATGGGCGAGGATGGCAGAACGCTGGTTACCAAATCCAGCTTCCGCATTCTCAACACCCTCTATACCCTTGGCTCCTCGCCTGAGCCTAACCTGACAGTGCTTTGGTCGAACGCGTTGCCCGCGCCCTTTAAAAAGTTCTGCGCTAAGGTGTCTGTGGATACCGATTCGATTCAGTATGAAAGTGATGATCTGATGCGCCCACGGTACGGTGACGACTATGCTATCGCTTGCTGTGTTTCTGCCATGCAGGTGGGCAAGCAGATGCAGTTCTTTGGCGCCCGTTGCAATCTGGCAAAGCTCTTGCTGATCGCGATCAACGGCGGTTACGATACCACCAGCGGTATGAAGATCGGCCCCCAGATGGAGGTGCTGACAGGGGATAAGCTGGAGTATGATACCGTGATGGCACGCTATGAGGTTTATCTTGCTTGGCTTTCCCGTCTCTATGTCAATACCATGAATGTGATCCACTATATGCATGACAAATATGCCTATGAAAAGAGCCAGATGGCCTTGCACGATACCGATGTGCATCGCTTTATGGCCTTTGGCGTGGCGGGCCTTTCGGTGGTGGCAGACTCCTTTAGCGCCATCAAGTATGCCAATGTGCGGCCGATTAAGGATGAAAACGGCTATATCGTGCGCTTTGAGACCGAGGGTGATTTCCCCAAATACGGCAACGATGACGACCGCGTGGATCTGATCGCCAAGGAGCTGACCCACAAGACGATCACCGAGCTGCGCAAAACCCCCACTTACCGGAATGCGGAGCACACCCTGTCGGTGTTGACCATTACCTCCAATGTGATGTACGGTAAGCATACCGGCGCCACACCGGACGGCAGAAAGGCCTTTGCTCCCTTTGCTCCCGGCGCGAACCCGATGCACAATCGCGAGGAAAACGGTGCCCTGGCGTCGCTGAACTCGGTGGCAAAGATTGATTATGACGATTGCCGTGACGGAGTTTCCAACACCTTCTCGATCACGCCGGACGCACTGGGCCGCACTGACGGTGAGCGGGTGGACAATCTGGTCTCGATCCTGGATGGCTATTTTGCCAAGAATGCCCACCACATTAACGTGAACGTGCTTTCCCGCGAGACGTTGATGAAGGCTTATGAAAATCCGGAGGCGTATCCCAATCTGACCATCCGTGTATCTGGCTATGCGGTGAACTTTAATAAGCTTTCCCGCGAGCAGCAGCGTGAGGTCATCAGCCGCACCTTCCACGAAAGTCTTTGATATGAAGGGACGTATCCATTCCATCCAGACCCTCGGCACCCTTGACGGGCCGGGGGTCCGGTTTGTTGTATTTACCCAGGGGTGCCATCTGCGTTGTGGCTGCTGCCACAATCCCGACACCTGGGAGCCGACCGCGGGCAAGGAGGTCGATGCCCTTGAGCTTGCCCAAAAAGCCACCCGTTACCGCACTTATTTTGGCAAAGAGGGGGGCGTGACTGCCTCGGGCGGTGAACCGCTTTTGCAGGCTGATTTTGTCGCCGCTTTTTTTGCCCAATGCCATGAAAGAGGGATGAACACCTGCCTGGATACTTCCGGTAGCTTGCTCAGCGACAGTGTAAAAGCATTGCTCTCTCACACCGATCGGGTGCTTTTGGACATCAAATATTCTACCGATGCGCAGTATAGGGAATTCGTCGGCTGCTCGCTGGAAAAGCCACTTGCCTTTTTGACTTATCTCAACGAGCATAGGATCCCCACGACATTGCGGCAGGTGATCATTCCGGGGCTGAACGATAATGCCGAAAGCATGGCGTTTTTAAAACAGCTTCGTGACCGACACGCGTGTGTTGACGGTATCGAGCTGCTGCCCTTTAAAAAGATTTGTCAGACCAAATATGATGCGATGGGGCTGATGTTCTCGTTTGCCGATCGCCCGACGCCCTCGGCTGAAAAAATGGCCGAGCTACAGGCACAATTACACTAAAGCGCAAGTTTATTTGAAGATAAAAGAAATCTGTACAGAAAAGGGGGAAATCCCATGAAGCTACTACTTTGCGGAGATATTTGTCCTACCTCCAAAAATGAGGCGCTGTTCGCGAGCGGGGATATAAAGGCACTGTTTGGTGATACCACAACCCTTTTTGAGGGGAATGATCTGCATTTTATCAATTTGGAATGTGCGCTCACCGAAAAGGAAACGCCGATCACAAAAATTGGCCCCAATCTCAAAAGCGGAACGGCGACCGCGGCGACGTTAAAGGCGTTGGGGGTGGATGTGTGCGGACTTTCCAATAACCATGTGTTTGATTTCGGTATCCCTGGTGTGACCGATATGCTGTCGGTACTGGCAGCACAGGGGATTGCGATGACCGGATTCGGTAAAAATTATGAGGATGCGCGCCGCGATTTTGTGCTTGAAAAACATGGAGAGCGGGTCACACTGATCGCGGTTTGCGAGCATGAGTTTTCCTACGCCACCGAAAACGGCATGGGGAGCAGACCCTTTGACGAGTTTGACACCCTTGAGGATATACGCGCCGCCAAGGCAAAGGGCGGCACTGTGGTTGTCCTCTATCACGGCGGCAAGGAGTTCTGCCGCTATCCCTCCCCGCGCTTACTTCGTGCCTGCCGCGCCATGGCGAGGGCGGGTGCTGACGTGGTGCTTTGCCAACACAGCCATTGCATTGGCTGTTATGAGGAGTACGAGGGGTGCCATATTCTGTACGGTCAGGGCAACTTTCATTTCGTGGGCAGAAAGGATGACGCGTACTGGCACAGCGGTCTTTCGGTGAAATACGATACCGCTACCCATGCGATCGAGTTTGTGCCTCATGTGATGACCGAATACGGCATTACCCTGGCAACGGGTGCCGAAAAGGCACAGCTGATGGCAGATTTTGCTGCCCGTAACGAGGAGTTGGCTGACGGCCGTTGGCAAGAGGGCTGGCACGCCTTTTGCGAAAGCAAGCGAGAAGCTTATGTCGAGGTCGTGCGGCAGGCAGGCACCGATGACGGGGGAAGGGCCGAGAAAAACGATCATATGTTCGCCCACTATCTGGATTGCGAGGCGCACACCGATGTCTGGCGTGAGCTTTATAAAACCGCCCACCACACTAACGAAAGATCGTAAAAACACAAAACGGTAGCGATTTTCGCTACCGTTTTGTGTTTTTGCTGATAGGATCAAATGGCAAGACTGCCTTGCTCGGCCGCTGTTTTCATCGCATCCAGGCGGATAGTGGCGGTGCCGTCCTCGCCGTAGGTGATGCGGTCGCCGGAGCAGGCAAGGCTATCTACAAAGGCAAGATACGACTCCTTGGAGGGGAAAGGCGGCTTCGCCTCGGCGATCACCTGTCTTGCCAGTGCCGCATCATTTTCCAGCAGGCGCTTTAGCATCAAGAGCTGCCACTTGGCATTGGTGACGCAGGCCGCCTCGGGATCCGCAATATAGTAGTCCGCGCCGTGGCTGGTGCCGATGGCACCGCCCGCATAAGGGTGGACTACCGGCATAATGCAGGAAAGATCCCCCATATCGGTACTGCCGGAGCTGTAACCGGCGCGGGCAGGGAAGGTATAGCCGGGCATCAGCTGCTCGGCGCATTCCTTGGCAAGCGCCACCAGATTTTTGTCGTTATAAAGAGGCGCGTAGCCGGGCGCATCGAGAATTTCGATGTTGGCGCCAAGCGAGAGGGCGGCGCCGATCAAGGCGCGGTTGACCTTGGCGTTCTCGTGAGCAATGGCATCAAAGCTCTTGCCGCGCACATAGCTCTCCAGCGTGACGGTGGCGGGGATGGCGTTGACCATGACACCGCCCTCGGTGACGATGGGGTGCACACGGATCTGATCCTTTTCACGAAAGGTCTCGCGGATGGCGTTGATGGCGTTCAGGCCGCAGTTAGCGGCGTACAGGGCGTTGATGCCGTCATGGGGGCTGCCACCGGCGTGCGCGGCCTTGCCCTTGTAGATGATCTGCTTGGCAAGACAGCCCACCGAGCCGCCGTTGCTGGCGTAGACGTTGGAGGTATGCACCATAAAGGCCAGGTCCACGCCGTCAAAATAGCCGCGGGAAAGGAATTCGCTTTTGCCGCCCAAATATTTGATCTTACCTGCTTTTTTTAACTCCGTTCGGTAGTCAATCTCCAAAAGCTCCTCGGCGGGGACGGCGCAAAGGCGGATGCGGCCACAAAGCCCGTCCAGCATATGAGGTTCACGAAGGGCCGCCGCAATGCCCAGCAGGGTGGCGGCCTGGGCGTTGTGTCCGCAGGAGTGAACGGCGCCGGTCTGCTTGTTTGCCTCGGGGTGCCCCGGACAGATGATGGCATCCAGCTCGCCCAAAATCAGCACCTCGGGGCCGGGCTTGCCGGTGTCAATCACCGTGTAAAAGCCGGTGATCCCCTCGGCGCGCACGATGTCATAGCCCAATGCCGCAAAGGCATCCTCCATATATTTTGAGGTCTCAAATTCCTTGTAGCCGGTCTCGGGATGTGCCCAGATCCAACGCTCTGCGTCCAGGATCTGTTGGCGGTGCTTTTCAACCGCTCCAATGATATTTTGCATACCGTTATCCTCCTAAATCAGTGTTGGTTTTATTATATACCATAGGTCCACCGCCTGTCAATCCTATTTTAGGTCGGGAGGGGGGTGGCAGTATTTACTTGTGGAAAAATCTCTTCTGATATGATATAATAGAAGTACCATAACAAAGGAGGTAAAAGGTTATAGGTATTAAGAAGAAAATGGTCGCAATATTCATCAGCGCTCTGATGCTGACGGCACTCCTGCCCCTTGGGGCATCTGCCGCTACCACGCATACCGTGGTCAAGGGTGATACGATGTGGAAGCTTGCTGTCAAATACGAGATCGGCCTTTCTGAAATCAAGGCCGCCAACCCCCAGATCGCCAATCCGGATCTCATTTATCCCGGGCAGGTGCTGAACATTCCCACCCTGAACAGTACGGTGACAGACTATGAGGCAGAGGTGGTGCGGCTGGTTAATGTAGAAAGAGGCAAGCATGGTCTTGCACCGCTCAGTCACGATTGGCAGCTTTCCCGTGTGGCACGATATAAGTCGCAGGATATGAAGGATAACAGCTACTTTTCACACACCAGTCCTACATACGGCTCCCCCTTTCAGATGATGAAAAGCTTTGGCATTTCCTACCGTAGCGAGGGGGCAGCGAACGCCTGCCGCTGTGGTCAGTGCCTGGATGGGCTCTGCCGGACACCGTGCCAATATTTTGAACAGCGGATTTACGCATATTGGTGTTGGTTATGTGGCAAGCGGCAATTATTGGACGCAGATGTTTATATCCAGATAGCAAAGAGGTCAAAAGACCTCTTTTTCTTTTGGACGGCTTGACAACATGGTGAAAATGATATACAATCAATCTTACCTGTTTGGGCAATGAAGCAAAAGGAGAGCAAGAATGGAAATGAAAGACGGATTACAGAAAACAGAAGGCGAGATACGGGCGTTCCTCATGATTGGTCAGTCAAATATGGCCGGACGGGGTGAGTTTTCCGACGTGGAGCCGATCAGCAACAAGCTTTGCTATATGCTACGCATGGGTCGCTGGCAGAAAATGAGCGAGCCGATCAACCCCGATCGCCCGATCTTTGAGGGTAAGTTCCATAGCGGTGTTTCGCTGGGCGCCTCTTTTGCTGACGATCTGGCCAAGGCAAGCGGCGAGCAGATCGGTCTGATCCCTTGCGCCGATGGCGGCACCGCCATTTCGCAATGGATGCCCGGCCAGGTGCTTTACGATCACGCGGTTATGCAATGCAAGCTGGCGCAGCGCTCCTCAAAGCTGTGCGCCATCCTCTGGCATCAGGGCGAGACCGACTGCAAGGACGACGGCCGCGTTTTGGCCTATAAGGAAAAATTCATTACCATGATGACGGCTCTGCGCCGCGATCTCGGGGATGAGAGCTTACCGATCATCATCGGCGAGCTGCCCCACCATATCGCCCCTGTTTGGGAGCGCGGCGACCGCCCTGCAAAACTCAATGCGATCTTTGCCGAGATCGTGCGCGAACTGCCCCATTGCACGCTCGTTTCTGCCGAAGGGCTTGAAATGAAGCCGGACGGCATCCATTTCAACGCGTCATCCTACAGAGAATTCGGACACCGTTATGCCAAGGCTTACCTTTCGATCGAGCGCAAATAAAAGAGAAAATTTTTCTATTTAAAACACCTTGACAAGGCTTTTACAACCCTCTAAAATAAATGTAACCAACACCGAAAGGCAGGTATTTTTTATGGATCAGATCAGAGTTGATTTTGCCAAGGCGACCGGTAAGGTCAAGCCTATGCACGCTACCAATAATGGTCCTGTGTATAAGTTCGCCGCAGATCAGCGCATCACCAACGTGCAGCATTTTCTGGCAGCCGGCATCCCCTATGCCCGCAATCACGATGCTTCCTTTAACGCCACCTACGGCGGTGAGCATTGCGTGGATGTGAATTTCATCTTCACCGATTGGAGCGCCGACCCCACCGATCCTGCCGCCTATGACTTTGAGCTCACCGACGAATACTGCCGTATGGTAGAGGCGGGAGGATGCAAAAACTACTACCGTCTGGGGTCTAAGATCGAGCATTGGTCGAAAAAATACAACACCCTACCCCCCACCGATTTCCACAAGTGGGCAGTGGTCTGTGAGCATATCATCCGTCACTACACCGAGGGATGGGCTGACGGCATGAAGCTGGATATTCAGTATTGGGAGATCTGGAACGAGCCGGATCTGGACCCGGACAATGCTACGCACAAACGCTGCTGGGGCGGCACCGCCAAGCAGTTTTATGAGCTGTTCAATATCACGTTGACGCATCTGAAAAAATGCTTCCCCCATCTCAAGATCGGCGGTCCCGCCATTGCCGCCATGAAGGACAACGACTGGACCCGCGGCTTTTTTGAGAGCCTTGGGGAGGTGAAGCCCGACTTCTTTTCCTGGCACGTTTACGGGGCAACGGTAGAGAAGGTGCGGGAGAAGATTCTGCTTGCCCGCCACATGCTGGACGAGTACGGCCTTACCGATTGCGAAAGCATCCTGAACGAGTGGAACTACGTGAAGGGCTGGAACGGCGAGGAGTGGTACTACTCCCTCAAGGCCGAAAAATCCCTGAAGGGCGCCGCCTTTATCGCAGCGGTGATGGCCATGTCACAGTATGAAGCTTTGGATATGCTGATGTATTACGACGCCCGTCCGGGCGGCATGAACGGTCTGTTTTGCACCGACCGCGTTTGCGAAACTCTGAAGGGCTATTACCCTTTCTACATGTTCAATCAGCTCTATGGGCTGGATCATGCCGTTGCGGTGGAGCGTGAGAGCGCTGATGTCTGGGCGGTAGCCGCCAAGAGTGAGACTGAGCACAACGTAATGCTTTCCTATTTCAACGACGATGACAGTTCCCCCGAAAAGCAGGTCAAGGTCAGCTTTTCCGGTGTGAAGAGCAAAAACGGCGTGCGATTGGAGTACTATCTGCTGGATGAGGACCACGACGGAGCGCTTGTACGGGAGGAGATCTTTACCGCCTCTGAGTTTGCCGCTTATCTGAAAATGCCCCTTCACGGCGTTTATTTGCTAAAAGCCGTCGCGCTTTAAGAACGAAACGATGGGCACCCCGCTATGGGGTGCTCTTTTGTTTGATGGTATCTTTGCTAAAACTTTTTGCTATCCTCTTGATATTTTTAGTCTAATTATGTATAATAATTATATCTAACTATTAAAGGAGAACAATATTATGAAAGCAAAGGCCGTCATCACCGTTACCGGCAAGGATAGCGTAGGCATCATTGCCCGCGTCAGTACCATGTGCACCGAATACAATGCCAATATTGTAGATATTACCCAGAGCGTACTATCCGAATATTTTGCCATGATCATGCTGGTGGAGATCGACCGGCTGACCATCCCCTTTGCCGAGTTTGCTGATAAGCTGGCAGCGGCAGGTAAGGAGCAGGCGCTGGATATTCGCGCTATGCACGAGGACATCTTTAATACCATGCACCACATTTGATGAGGTGACTGTATGCTGAATATAACCGATATTTTGGAAACCATCGGGATGATCCGAGAGGAAAATCTTGATATTCGCACCATTACCATGGGCATTTCCTTGCTGGATTGTGTCAGCGAGGATGAAAACCGCCTTTGCGAAAAGGTCTATGACAAAATCACCGCCACCGCCAAGAATCTGGTGAGCGTTGGTTGCGATATTGAAAAAAAATACGGTATTCCAATCGTCAATAAGCGTGTTTCTGTCACGCCCGTTTCGCTGATCGGCGGCCGCATTTCCCCTGAAGGATACTTAAAGCTGGCGCATACCTTACAGCGCGCGGCAGAAAATTTAGGCATCAATTTCATCGGCGGTTACTCCGCTCTGGTGCACAAGGGCATGACCGAGAGTGAGAAAAATCTGATCTCGGTGATCCCCGAGGCACTGGCCGAAACCCAGATGGTCTGCTCCTCGGTTAATGTGGCCACCACCAAGGCAGGCATCAATATGGACGCCATCCGCCTGATGGGCTCCACCATCAAGCGTGCCGCGTATCTGACCCGTGACAACAACTCGATCGGTTGCGCCAAGCTGGTGGTTTTTGCCAATGTGCCGGAGGATAACCCCTTTATGGCAGGCGCCTTCCACGGTGTTGGTGAGCCCGGCTCTGTGATCAACGTGGGCGTTTCCGGCCCCGGTGTGGTCGCCGCCGCCATCAAGCGGGCAGGGGACTGCGATCTTTCTGAATTGGCTGACGTGATCAAAAAGACGGCCTTTAAGATCACCCGTGTGGGTCAGCTGGTGGCAAGTGAAGCGGCCGAGCGGTTGAATACCCCCTTTGGTATCATTGATCTATCTCTCGCGCCCACCCCCGCCGTTGGCGACTCGGTGGCGCATATTCTGGAGGAAATGGGCCTGGAGAGCTGCGGCGGCTTTGGTACCACCGCGGCACTGGCTATGCTCAACGATGCCGTCAAGAAGGGCGGCGTTATGGCCTCCTCTCACGTAGGCGGACTTTCCGGTGCCTTTATTCCGGTCTCTGAGGATGCGGGCATGATCGCCGCTGTCGAGCGCGGCGCCCTGTCGCTGGAGAAGCTGGAAGCGATGACCGCCGTTTGCTCGGTGGGTCTGGATATGATCGCTGTGCCCGGCGATGTGAGCGAGGATGTGATCTGCGGCATCATTGCCGACGAGATCTCGATCGGTGTGGCAAACACCAAAACCACCGCGGTTCGTGTGATTCCCGCCTACGGCAAAAAGGAAGGGGATAGCGTGAATTTCGGCGGCTTGCTGGGTTATGCGCCGATCATGTCGGTCAAGCCCTACTCACCTGCCAAATTTGTGGCAAGAGGCGGCAGAATTCCCGCGCCTATTCACAGCTTAAAGAATTGATTTTTGCATCGCCTCTCCCGTTTTCGGGGGAGGCGATTGAAGAAAGAAAACGAAAACGTGCTGGATCTGCGCGTTTTTTGTTGGAGGATGTATGAAATCCGGAATTAAAAACCATCTTGTCAATATCATACTGCCAAGCGTGGTGCTTTCCGCTATTGTGGGTGTCATCACCGGTGTGGTGGTCTATCTTTTCCGTTTGGTGTCCGAAGAGGTCATCCAATTATCGGCAGCGATCTTTGCCTATGCGGGGGATCATACCTGGGCTATCCCCTTGGTGGTGTTGGGGGCAGTGCTGATCGCCGCCATTGTAGCGATCAGCATTCGCTTTTCTCCTCACGCAAGAGGCGGCGGCATACCGACGGCAGTCGCGCTGATGCGAGGGCTTATTACCTTCCGCTGGTTGCGTAATCTGATCTTTGTTTTTGTGTCGGCACTCTTTTCCTATCTTTGCGGCATTCCGCTGGGTAATGACGAGGGTCCCGCTGTACAGATGGGTACCGCCATTGGTAGCGGCACCACCAGGCTATTTGCCAAAAGACATCAGGGTTGGGAACGCTATTTGATGACAGGTGGCGCTACTGCCGGCTTTGCTACCGCGACCTGTGCCCCTGTGGCAGCGGTGATGTTCGGCTTGGAAGAGGCGCATCGCCGCATTACCCCATTGCTTTTGATGTCCTCGATTACCAGCGTGATCTCGGGTATGAGCGTTCTGCACGGCCTTTGCTATTTCAGCGGCCACCCAGAGCTTCGCTATTTGTTCCATTTTGAAAGCGTTGGCGCTCTGTCGCTTTCCCGTATTTGGGTGGTGCTGCCAATTGCCCTGCTTTGCGGCTTTGGCGCTTATCTGCTGGCAAAGCTGACCCATCTGATCCGCACCGGCTCACATAAGTGGCTATCCAAGCTGCATCCCTTTTTCAAGCTTGCGCCGATCTTTGCGTTGGTAGCGTTACTGGGATGTTTCTTTTATGATTACCATCTGATCGGTACCGGTCACCATTTGATCGAATATCTGATCGGGCACAGAGAGGTCTGGTGGATGGCGCTGATTTTGCTTTTTGCCAGAGCGCTTTTGGTGGTGCTTTCCAATGAGGTGGGTGCTACCGGCGGTCTTTTCACCCCGCTTCTTGTCTTTGGTGCCCTGATCGGCTCGCTTTGCGGTGAGGCCATGATCGCCCTTGGTTGGTTGGATCCGACCTTTTTCCCGCTGATGGTCGTGGTGGGCATGGCGTCTTTTTTCAGCTCCTCGGTTCGCACGCCGCTGACCGCTATGATTTTTGCCATTGAGGTTTTCGGTGGGTTCGATAATATCCTGCCCATCTTTTTGGCGATCGTCATTTCCTATGTGATTGTGGAAACCATCGGTGTGACCTCAATCAACGAGATCGCCATGGAGCGTGAAATTCACAAGCAACACCACGGCAAGACCCGGCGCGCGGTGGATGTGGAGCTGACTGTTTTGCCCGGTTGCTTTGCCATTGGCAAAGAGCCCCGTGATATTCTCTGGCCGGCGTTTTGTCATGTGCTCTCTGTACGCAAGGGGGGCGATGTGAAGGATTCCTATGAGGGTGGTGCCATTCGGGAAAATGACATTTTGCGCTTGAACTTTACCACAATGGACGCGGAAGCCACCGCCGCAGAGCTCTGCGCTATTTTAGGGGAGCAGGATGTGTATGCCAACGCGCATATTACACAGGCTAAGCCGCAACGGCGCGTTTTGCAAGAAAGAAAAGGGGAAACTGAAAACGCGTAAAAAACAATGGGGATTGCGTTCATGCCGCTTTGCGGAAAGGTCTTTTTTTGCCTATGGTATTTCCGTTTTTGGAAAGGTGTCAAGTCATTTCGGAAAACTGACAAACGGCCGGTTTGAAGTTATGAGGAACTTTTTTTACTTGTGGAAAACTCTGTGGAAATTGTGTAAAACTCAGATAAACAGGGGTTGTCCTTGCCGGTTTTACCTGTGGAAAACTAATTTTTGCGATTTTTGAGGGTGGAACTGTTGACCGATCAACTTTTCCAAAATTGGCTCTCAGTGGAAAAGAAATAAAGCAAAAAGATGAAAAAAAGGCCCAAAGTGGGGAATAGATGTTTGATGGAAGAACTTTTTAACCAAGAGACCGTCAAGAATTGGGGGAAAGATGGTGCTTTTGCCGAAAAAACAGCCGAAGGCAGCGGCTTTTCGCATTCCCTCTTGACAGAAGGCCTTTCCATGCGATATAATAAAAAGGTAGATAAAAAATAGCCGGTGCGGTGTGTCGACCGGCAAATTTGAAGGAGGCAGAAAATGGAACAGACCAAAAAGTGTGCGCTTGCCGCAAAGGCCGCACAGATCCGCCTTGACATCCTGGAGGAGGTCCACGCTGCAAAGTCCGGACATCCCGGTGGTTCTCTCTCGATTGCGGATGTGATGACCTATCTCTATTTTGAAGAAATGAACATTGACCCCGCTAACCCCAAGTGGGCAGACCGTGACCGCTTGGTGCTTTCTAAGGGTCACACCGCTCCCGCTCTGTACGCAACCCTTGCGGAGAGAGGCTACTTCGATGTGGCCGAGCTCCCCAAACTGCGCAAAATCGACTCTTTCTTGCAGGGTCACCCCGACATGAAGCATACCCCCGGCGTGGATATGACCACCGGTTCCCTCGGTCTTGGTATTTCCGCCGCTTGCGGTATGGCTCTTGCCGCTAAAATCGACGGCAAGGATTACCGTACCTACACCATTCTGGGCGATGGCGAGAGTGAGGAGGGCCAGGTTTGGGAGGCTTGCATGTTTGCCGCTCACTACAAGCTGGATAACCTCTGTGTTATCATTGACTGGAACGGTTTACAGATCGACGGCGCTATTACCGATGTTATGAACCCCACTCCCCATGACAAAAAGCTGGAGGCCTTTGGCTTCAACGTTGTTGTGGCTGACGCACACGATTTTGACGAGCTGGAAGCGGCCTTCAACAGCGCGAAAGCGTGCAAGGGCAAGCCCACCGCGATTATTGTAAAGTCGGTGAAGGGTAAGGGCGTTTCCTTTATGGAAAATCAGGCAAGCTGGCACGGTGCCGCTCCCAATGACGAGCAGTACGCTGTTGCTGTTGCTGACATCAAAGCGACTATGTAAGGGGGAACTGAAAAATGGCAGATAAGATTGCAACCAGAGAAGCCTATGGCAACGCCCTTGCGGAGCTTGGCGAAAAGTATGATTTTGTAGTACTGGATGCTGACCTTTCGGCAGCTACCAAAACCGGTGTATTCAAGAAGAAGTACCCCGAAAGATTTTTTAACTGCGGCATTGCCGAGGGCAATATGATGAGTGTTGCGGCAGGTCTCGCCGCCGCGGGCAAGGTTCCCTTTGCCTCCACCTTTGCGATGTTCGCCGCGGGCCGTGCTTTTGAGCAGATCCGTAACTCGATCGGTTACCCTCACCTGAATGTAAAAATTGGCGCTACCCATGCGGGTATTACCGTTGGTGAGGATGGCGCTACCCACCAGTGCAATGAGGATCTTGCCTTGATGCGTACCATCCCCGGCATGACCATTGTCAACCCCGCTGATGCCGTTGAGGCAAAGGCCGCCGTTGAGGCCGCTATCAACTTTAACGGCCCCATGTACCTGCGTTTTGGCCGTTTTGCTGTGCCGGTGATCAACGATAAGCCCGACTACAAGTTTGAGATCGGTAAGGGCGTGACCTTGGCCGATGGCACCGACGTGACTATCGTGGCTACCGGTCTGATGGTTTCTATGGCGATCGAGGCCGCTGAATCCCTGAAGGCTGAGGGTATCTCCGCCCGCGTGATTAACATTCACACCATCAAGCCCTTGGACGAGGAGCTGATTCTGAAGGCCGCCAAGGAGACCGGTGCGATCGTGACTGCTGAGGAGCATAGCGTGATCGGTGGCTTAGGCGCGGCTGTTGCCGAGTGCGTTTGTGGCAATTGCCCTGTTCCCGTTGTCCGTGTTGGTGTCAACGATACCTACGGCCGTTCCGGCACTGTTCCCGCACTGCTTGAAATGTACGGTCTGACCCCCGCGAATATCGTGGAGAAGGCTAAGGCTGCTATTGCACTGAAAAAATAATTGAAACCGAATGCCCGAAGCTAAACAGCTTCGGGCACAGCCTTTCAAAAAACGCACAATACTGCGTTGCTCCTTGCAACCGAACTTGGCGTACGTCAGTACGCCATCGTCCGCTTGCTCCGGTGCGCCTTGTCTTGCACGCTTTTTGTTTGGCTGACAATGCAATGCCCGAAGCTAAACAGCTTCGGGCATTTTGGGAAAGCGCAACAATTGTTGCGCCGCCATTTACCACGTTCTTGGGAGATGCAAGACCAATATGGAAACCAAATTATTCACCAAAAACGATAACGGCTTTGTCTGCGTCCATTGCGGCAAGCAGGTCGAGCCCCTGGGCTATACCTCCCGCAATCACTGTCCATTTTGTCTTTGGAGCCTGCATGTGGATGTCAACCCCGGGGACAGAGCAAATCCTTGTGGCGGCGAGATGGAACCGATCGCGGCGCGGCCGGATGCCAAGGCAGGCTTTGTGATTTTGCACCGTTGCGTGAAATGCGGAGAGCTACATCCCAATAAAGCGGCTTACGGTAGCGGGAAACAAACGGATCGCATCAAAATGCTGATCGCCTTGACAGCAAGACCGTGGGCGGAAAAATAACCAATCAAAAGGCGGTGATCGCATGACACGTTTTTACAGATTTGCGATTTTTACCCTCGTGCTACTCCTGTTGGCATCAATGCTTTGCGCCTGCGCGGGAGAGGACAAGCCTGTCGATTATGCGGGAGAGCACATTCATACCTTTGGCTCCTGGCTGGATGCGGTAGAGACGGCTGAGGACGGTACCGTTACTCCTGCCGGTCAGATCCGCTACTGTAAGATCTGCAACGCCGAGGAGATCAGAGCGAAGGAATAAGCCGCACGATCGAACGAACATTGTATGACGAAACGCTGCAAAAAGGGCAGGGGCTATGAATTCAGCAGCCAAAGAGAGGAGACTATTATGAAAACACTGGGAAATATTATTTGGATCTTGATTTGCGGTTTGCAAATGGCGCTGTTGCTTTTTTTGCTTGGCTGTATTTGGTGTATAACCATAATCGGTATCCCCTTTGGCTTGCAAGCCTTTAAGATGGCGCGATTGGTGCTGGCACCCTTTGGCTTGCAGGTGAATAGCGATTTTTTGGCGCACCCCATTGCCAATCTCATCTGGTTTGTTTTTGGCGGATGGGTCATGGCCTTGGAGTTCGCTTTTGTAGGTATTTTGCTTTGTGTTACTATTATCGGTATTCCGTTTGGTAAGCAGTTTTTCAAAATGGCTGTGTTAGTTGCTTTCCCTTTTGGGGCAAGCGTGGGTTAAGCTATTTTGAGAAAAAGCACCGAAACGGGGCGATTTTTACGCCCGTTTCGGTGCTTTTTCTTTCAAAGGGAATGGCCGATAACGCGGCCCTAAGGCGCGTTACGGGAGCCTGCCCGTTTGGGGACAGGCCCTTGCTTGCATTAGAATATCATCAAAATGATTTTGGCGGCAAGAACCACCATAACCAATGCGATGGGATAAGTCGCGGCGTAAGCGGAGGAGACCTCGTCTGTCTTGGCGGTGCTGATCAGCGCGCCGAGAGCGGGAGTGGAGGTCATACCGCCGGTGATCGAGCCGAGGTTGTTGAAGATGGAAAGTTTGAATACAAACTTGCCAAGCACAAAACCAACGATCATAGGAACCAGGGTGAACAGCGCGCCGTAGAGGAAATAGGAAACCTTTACATTGCTCACAAAGTTCACGCCGCCGGGAACGCCGGCACCGATCAAAAAGAGAACCAGACCCAGCTCGCGGAAGAAGTTAAGGGTCTCCTTTTTGATGCGGCAATCAATCGGGCCGATGTGACCAAAGTGGCCAATGAGCAGACCGGCGACCAGGGTGCCGCCCGAGGTGCCCAGCGAGAAGTTGATGCCGGGGATTTTGATGGCACCGATGACGCAGCCGAGCGCGATAGCGAGGAAGAAGGGGAAGAAGCCAAAGGGATCCAGCGCTTTGCGGGGTTTTTCGTCAGATTTGACCTCAACAGTGGCGGCGGCGACAAAGTTTTCACGCTCCTTGTCAATATCCACGCGCAGGATCTTGGGCATCAGCTGTACGAACAGTACTACGCCCAAAACGCCGAAGAGGTAAGCGATGCCATAGCCTGCGGTTACGGCACTCTCATTTGTGGCAACCTCTTTAGCGGCCGAGAGGCCGGGGGTAGAGGTCAGGCCGCCGGTCAGCAGACCCACAGCCATGTCGGGGGAGAGATTGGGATCCAGCACAGTGCAAAGCACAGCCGCACCGGCACCGATGGCAATCACAATCACGCCCATGAGTACATAGGACAGCGATTTACGGTTGAGGGTGCGGAAGAACTTGGGACCCGCGATCAAACCGACCGATGTCACGAACAGGGCCGTGCCGATGTTAGAGATAATCTTGAAGTTTGATTCGATGGAGCTGTTGAAGAGAAAGATCTCTTTTTCGCCGATCGAAAAGCTGGGAACAAAATTTGCCAATATACCAAAGGCCAGTGCCATCAAAAGTACACCGGCGGTGCCAAGAGAGATACCTTTGATTTCAATGGCGCCGACCAGATAGCCGAGGGCCGCGATCAAAAATGCGATAAAGATGGTGGAAAGCAACGAGGATGTTACACCACCCAAATATTCTACCATTTTTTAATGCCTCCGAAATATTCAAAATGTGGAGATTGCGTTCGGTTTGCGGTTTCGGCCCAGAAGAAAAAGTGCATATCGGTATTTTTGATACCGTTCGCCATATAAGCACTTTTTGATCTGTGTCGAAGCCGAAAGGAAGACTGCGGTGGCAGAGGGAAGCCTTTTTAAGGCTTCCCTCTGCTTTTGATCGCATCCTGTCAGATGGGCTTTGCGTTTCTTGCGTAGTTGGGCAGCAGGACGGGGGATTGCTTGTCGGTCTTGATACCGGCTGCCTCCTGCTCGGCGGCAAAGTCCTTGATATGCTTCAAGGTGGGCTTGCCAAGGGTGGTTTCCTTGGCTGCCTTCGCGGCGTTGATGCCGGCATTTCTGCCGAATACGATGATGTCCAGAAGCGAGTTGCCCATCAGGCGGTTCTCGCCGTGGATGCCGCCCACTGCCTCACCGGCAACGAACAGGTTCTCCACGTCGGACATGCCGTTGGCGCCGATCTTGATACCGCCGTTCTGGTAGTGCAGGGTGGGGTAGATCAGAATGGGCTGCTTGCGCATATCAATACCGTACTTGAGGTACATGCGCATCATAGCGGGGATGCGCTTCTCAATGGTGCCCTCGCCATTGATCTTTTCGATCATGGGGGAGTCCAGCCAGATGCCAAAGCCGCCTTCGGGGGTGGAAACACCCTTGCCACGCTCTTTGCATTCACGGATGATAGAGGCTGCGGAAACGTCACGGGTCTCCAGCGGGTTCATGAATGCTTCGCCCTCAGCATTGATCAGCTGCGCGCCGATAGAACGAACCTTTTCGGTGACCAGGGCGCCGAAGATCTGCGAGGGATACGCCACGCCAGTGGGGTGGTACTGTAGGGTGTAGGCGTAAAGCAGCGGTGCGCCCGCACGGTAGGCAAGCACCAAGCCGTCAGCGGTAGCGCCATAGTGGTTAGAGGTGGGGAAGCCCTGGTAGTGCATACGGCCTGCGCCACCGGTGGCGATAATCACCGTCTTGGCGCGGGCAACCATCAGCTCCTTGGTTTCCATGTTCATGAGTACAGCGCCGGTAGCGCGGCCCTGCTCATCCTTGATCAGCTCAATGGCGGCGGTAAAGTCTACAACGGGAATGTTGCGGTTCTGTACCTCGTCGCGGAGCACACGCATGATCTCGGCGCCGGAATAGTCCTTGCAGGCGTGCATGCGCTTGCGGGAGGTGCCGCCACCGTGGGTGGTGACCATGGTGCCGTCAGCTTCCTTGTCGAACATGACGCCAAGATTGTTGAGCCACTGAATGCACTCAGGACCGTCGTGAACCAGCTTATAAACAAGCTCAGGCACATTCTTGAAGTGGCCGCCGCCCATCACGTCCAGATAGTGCTGCGCGGGGCTGTCGTTGGGCTTATCGGCGGCCTGAATGCCGCCCTCTGCCATCATGGTGTTGGCATCGCCGTGGCGGAGCTTGGTCACGATCATAACCTTTGCGCCGTTTTCGTGGGCCATAATGGCGGCCGCGGAGCCGGCACCGCCGCCGCCGATGATCAGCACGTCGGTTTCGTAATCAGCTTTTTTCAGATCAATGTCGGATGCCTTGATGCGGCTGTTTGCCTGTAGGATCTCGGCCAGCTCCAACGGTACCTTTTCGCCCTTGTTGGGGCCGATCTTCAATTCCGCAAACTGAGAAGCGATGTGATCGGGGTGGAAGGCGGCAAGAACGTTTTCCTTCTCCTCGGCGGTCATACGGCGGGGGTTCTCGCCGGCCATAACCTTTGCAAGGCGCGCCTCACGGGTGGCCTCTACCTTTTTAATGGATTCGAGCATTTCGGGTGTATACATCTTTGCGCCTCCTTATTTCTCGAAATCGCGGTTGTTGTACATATCCTTGAGCTCAGCCACAGACTTGCTCATAATGTCATTCAAAGCCGCTTCGCAGTCACCGCGCAGAATCTCGTCTACACGGTTTTTCAGATGTTCGGTCTCGGGGGCCAGGTACTTGCCGGTGAGACGACGGGCGAGCAGACCCACCTGGGGATGGGTAATGCCGGCAGGGCAACGGGAGGAGCAAACGCCGCACATCACGCAGTCGAAGGATTCCTCAGCGCATTTTTCGTACTCGGCGCGCTGTGCGTAAGCAATGTACTGCATCACGTTCAGGCCCTGTGTGCAGGCCTTGGTGCAGGCGTTGCAGCCAACGCAAGCATAAATTTCGGGATAGAGCTGCATCATAATCTGCTCGGTGGGCTTTACATTGTCGATCTCGTAGGGCTTCTTCACCAAGGGGAAGAAGGGCAGGGTAGCGATGTACATATTGTCCTGCACCTGGGTCTGGCAAGCGAGGCAGGTCTTGAGCTCGGTGTCGCCCTTGATGCGGTAGATGGTGGCGCAAGCGCCGCAGAAGCCGCAACGGCAACCAACGCCGCGGACCAGCTGATAGCCGGCGTACTCCATAGCACCCATAATGGTGAGGCTGGAGGGAACCTCATACTTTTTACCGTAGAGGTAAATATTGATCATATTACTCATGGCTAAATCCTCTCTATTAGTATTCGTCGGGCAGTTCGTCCAACTGGTCAAAGCGGAATACAGGCCCGTCTTTGCAGACATACTTGTTACCGATGTTGCAACGGCCGCATTTGCCGATGCCACATTTCATGCGTAGCTCCATGGTGGTAAAGATCTGGGTCTTGTCAAAGCCAAGCTCGATAAGCCCCGGTAGGGTGAACTTGATCATGATGGGGGGGCCGCAGAGCAACACGCAGGTGTTCTCGGGCTTGAAGCCCAGCTCTTTTACATAGTTGGGAACAAAACCAACGTGCCCGCTCCAGTTTTCCTGTTCACGGTCGATGGTCAAATGCACGGTAAAGTCCTCGGCGGTCATCCACTCTTCTACGATCTCTTTGTAGTAGACCAGATCCTCTTTGGAACGGGAGCCGTAAACAATGTCAACGTGCCCATAATCGGCGCGGTTGTCACGCACATAGTTGATCACAGAGCGCAACGGCGCCAAACCGATACCGCCGGCAATAAAGAGCAGATTTTTGCCCTTTAATTCGGTGTCAACCGGGAAGGGGCGGCCATAAGGACCGCGCACGGTGATCATCTGGCCCTCTTCCATCGAGTGCAGCCAATCGGTCAGGCATCCGCACTTTTTGACGCTGAATTCCATGAACGCCTTGTTGGTGGGAGAGGAGGTGATCGAGATCATCGCCTCGCTGATGCCGGGAACAGAGAGCATAGCGCACTGACCGGGCTCGTGCTCAAAGAGCTTGCCACCGCTCGGCGCCTCTACACGGAAGGTCTTTACATCGGGGGTCTGACCGGTGATTTCGGTGACGACGCCCGCGTAAGGGATCAAAGTTTCTTCCATTATTTATCTCCTCCTTTGGCCAGCGTTTTCATGACCTTGACGATATTCATCGAAATGGGGCAACGGGCAAGGCATCTGCCGCAACCAACACACCCAAAGATGCCATCATTGTTATCGGGGAAATAGACCAGCTTGTGCATGAATCTCTGACGGAAGCGCTCTAACTGGCTCACACGCGGATTGCCGTGTGCCATCTTGGTGAAGTCTGAGTACATGCAGGAGTCCCAACAGCGGAAGCGCTGAATGCCGTGGCCGGTGTCAAAGTCACGGATGTCATAACACTGGCAGGTGGGGCAAACGAAGGTACAGGTGCCGCAACCAAGGCAAGCTTCAGAGAGCGCGGCCCATTCGGGGCGATCGAACAGCTCCTTTGTCAGGCCCTGACCAACACCCTCGGTAGACAAATTGGCAAGCGGGAGCTTTGCGAGGATCTCGCGCGTTTTTTCCTGCTCGGCGGTGACCGCCTGGTCATCTGTTTCCTCAAACAGGTTAGCGCAGGTTGCCATCAGCGCCTCGCCTTTGGCGGTGTTGGCACGGAAAGCGTAGCCATCCTCCAAAGCCCAAACGGTGATGTCACCCTTGGGGTCGGCTGCGTCAATGCCGAAGGTGCCGCAAAAGCAGGTCTCGGCGGGTCTTGAGCAGGCCAGGGTGATAACGGTGCCGTGCTCGCGGCGGTTTTTGTAGTAGCTGTCCACCGGATCGGTGAGATAGACACGGTCCAGAATATCAAAGCTGGCGGCATCGCAGGCGCGTACACCGAAAATCACGAAATCCTCGCACTCCTCGCGGGTGTCGATCACGTCGATTTTCTTGCCGGCCATTTTGAATTCCATGAGGTTTTCGGTCTGGGGGAAGAAGAAATCCTTTGCAGAGCGCAGCGTGTTTAGCTGATCGGAAAGCGTAACCCCCTCGCTCCATTTTTTGTACTCTGCCTTGCCCGTCTCATTATTTACGGGGCAGTAAAGTGCCTGATTCTTGGCAACGGCGGCAAAGAAATCATACAACTGCGCAAGAGAAAGCTTTTTCATTACCTTTTTCTCCTTTCTCATGCTTCGCGGTCGCCCAAGGTGTAGGTGCCAAGGGGCGGCTTCTTTTCGGGATCCTCGCCTGCCTGGTAATCACCGTAAAACTCGTTCATATCCTTGATGAACTTGCGGTTCAGCAGATGGAGCGGGATGTGCTGAGGGCAAACGCTGGAGCATTCGCCGCAGTCGGTACATCTGCCCGCTACATGGAAGGCGCGGATGATATGGAACATGTTCTCCTCAAAGGAGTTGACGGCCGCCTTTTGGGCAATGCCGGAACCCGGGTTGTCAAACACGCATTGCTCACAGGTGCAAGCGGGGCAGACGTTGCGGCAAGCGTTGCAGCGAATGCAACGGGAAAGCTCGCCACGCCAGAAGGCAAAACGCTCTTCGGGTGTCATAGCCTCTAACTTTTCTACCATATCAAAGCGGTTGCAATCCTCCACAACCTCGCCGTCCTCGCCAATCAGCTCGTCATAGACCACGTGCTTCTTGCTCTTGCAAGCAAGGCAACGCTCGGCCATAGCGTCAGCGGCTTTGACGGTTTTGTTGCCGTAAACTGTTTCAACGGTGTACTCGCCGTTCTTGATTTGGATGCCGGTGATACCCTCCAGGCCCATGGCCTTGAGCTTATCTACATCAGCCTTGCCATAGCATTCAATGCCGATCACGTAAACATTCTCGCGGATGACACGGTGCTCAGCGATCAGCTGATTGAAGCTGTAAGTGTCGCAGGGCTTGAGGAATACCAGAATTTTGCCGCCCTTGCGGCTTTCTTTAACCAAGTACTTAGAAAGATTGGCACCGCAGAAATCATTATACACAAAATTGTTTTTCAACTCCTGTGCCGAAGTAAAGACGGCAGGGGTCATATCATAGGGGAATTCACCTGCGCTCCAGCCCAGCACACGGTCAACGGTGCCGTCTGCCAGTAGCTCCAGAGCGCGTTTTTCCATCAATTCTTGCATCTCAGATCCTCCAATCTCTTGTTCTCACCGAGAGCCGCGACGGTTTCGCAGAACTCGTTCATGGTTTTGGAGAACTTAGCGCCCTCCGCGGCGGAGATCCACTCCACGCGGGTACGCTCCCGCTCGATGCCCAGATAATCCAGCATCGAGAAGAGCAGTGCCATACGGCGGCGGGTGAAGTAGTTACCGCTGGTGTAATGGCAGTCACCGGGGTGACAGCCGGCAATGATCACGCCGTCGGCGCCCCGCTGGAAGGCACGCAGAATGAACATAGGATTCACGCGGCAGGAGCAGGGTACACGGATGATTTTGACGTTTTCCGGGTAGGAAAGACGGGCAGAGCCTGCGCCGTCGGCACCCGCGTAGGAGCACCAGTTGCAGCAGAAGGCAACGATTTTCGGCTTATATTCATTTACTTGCATATTGCGTCAACCTCCGCCATGATTTGTTTGTTGGTAAAGCCCTTGAGGTCCATTGCGCCGGAGGGGCAAGCCACCGTACATGCGCCGCAGCCCTGGCAGACAGCCGGATTGACAGATGCCACACGGCGAATGAGCGTGGTGCGGTTCGGGCCGCGGAATTCCTTGTCGGCATAGGTAATAGCGCCGTAGGGGCAGACCTTCTCGCAGGAGGAGCAGCCATTGCAGAGCATCTCATCAGAGGATGCCACGCAGGGGTTGCAGGTCAGCTTATCTTTGGCGAGAACGCCGATCACCTTGGCGGCACAAGCAGAGGCCTGAGAAACCGTTTCGGGAATATCCTTAGGACCCTGGCAGATACCGGAGAGGAAGATGCCCGCGGTGGGGGATTCGACAGGGCGGAGCTTGGGATGCGCCTCGGTAAAGAAGTCGTTGGTATCCATGCTGGCGGTCAGCATCGTGCCGATCGAGCGTGCGGTTTTATCCGGCTCAATCGCGGTGGCGAGCACCACCAGATCGGCATCAATATGCAGCTGCTCACCTGCCAGCAGGTCGCTGGCCTGTACACGGAGCTGCTTGCCATTTTGAGTGACCTTACCGACCATGCCCTTGATGTAATGAACGCCGTACTGCTCGACCGCGCGGCGGTAGAATTCATCAAAATTCTTGCCGGGGGTACGAACATCAATGTAGAAGACGTAGACTTCGGTATCCGGATACTTTTCACGGATCAGCATAGCGTGCTTGGCGGTGTACATGCAGCAGATCTTAGAGCAATAGGGCTTGCCGCGCTCATCGGTCTCGGTGCAACGGGAGCCAACGCACTGCACGAATACGATCTTATGGGGGTGCTCCTTGTCAGAGGGACGGAGCAGTGTGCCGTTGGTGGGGCCGGCGGCGTTCATCAGCCGCTCCAGCTCCAGGGAGGTGACAACATCGGGGCAGGTAGCGTAGCCGTATTCGCCGTAAACGGTGGCGTCGATGGGGTTGAAACCGGTTGCCGCCACAATGGCGCCATACTCGCGCTCGATGATCTCATCCTTTTGGGTGTAGTCGATCGCGCCGGTGCCACAGATTTTAGAGCAAACGCCGCACTTGCCGGTTTTCAGCATGGTGCAGTAGGTGGCGTCGATGGTGGCAACCTTCGGTACGGCCTGCGCGAAGGGGATGTAAATGGCACGGCGGGTATCCATACCCATATTGAACTCGTTGGGGACCTTCTTCTGGGGGCATTTCTCGGTGCAAAGACCGCAACCGGTGCACTTCGTTTCGTCCACGTATCTTGCCTTGCGGCGGATCTGTGCCTTGAAATTGCCCACATAGCCCTTTACGGCCTCCAGCTCGCTGTAAGCGTAAATGGTGATCTTCTCGTTCTGTGCCGCGTCTACCATTTTAGGGGTCAGGATACAAGCGGCGCAGTCCAGGGTGGGGAAGGTTTTATCAAGCTGTGCCATCTTGCCGCCGATGGTGGGGGACTTTTCTACGATGTCCACCTCAAAGCCTGCCTCGGCAATATCCAGAGCGGTCTGAATGCCGGCGATGCCGCCGCCAATGACCAACGCGCGCTTGGTAACGGGACTTTCCCCTGCTGTGAGCGGCGCGTTCAGATGAACCTTGGCGATCGCGGCGCGCCCTAAGATGATCGCCTTTTCAGTCGCCTCCTTCATATCCTTGTGGATCCAGGAGACATGCTCACGCAGGTTGGCGATCTCAACCATATAGGGATTGATGCCTTCCAGCGAGGCGGCCTTGCGGAAGGTGGCCTCGTGCATGCGGGGAGAGCAGGAGCCCACCACAATGCCGGTGAGCTTATGCTCGCGGATGGCCTCGCGCATCAGCTGTTGGCCGGATTCCGAGCACATGTACTGGTAATCGGTGGAAAACACCACGCCTTGCTCGTGAGAGAGAGCCTCGGCAACTGCCTTTACGTCTACGGTGCCGGCAATGTTGGTACCGCAGTGGCAGATAAATACGCCAATTCTTTGCATTTCGCGCTTTCCTCCTTACTTGCTGTATTTGCGCAATGCGGTGACAAGAAGCTGCTGGGGCATATCCTCGTCAAGCATTGCAGGGATGCTGTCTGTTTTTAAGTGGTTCTGACCCTGCTCGCGGATGACAGAAAGGCGGACAGCCTCTACGAGCTTGGCCGGCTCAACGCCGCGGGGGCAACGGTCCACGCACGCAAAGCAGGAAAGGCACTTGTAGATCGACTTGCTTGCCGCCAGTTTTTCGATCTCGCCCTTTTCTACCATATAGACGAACTGATGGGGATGATACTCCATCTCGTCAAAGGCGGGGCAGGTTGCGGTGCATTTGCCGCATCGCATACATTTGCGCACGTCAACACCGGAAGAGCGCAGAACCTGTTCGGTTTTGTTATTACTATGACTCATACCGTGCCTCCTTTCACTTGACACCAAGCGCTTCGGCAAGCAGCTCGGTGAAGTAAACGACAGGCAACTCGGTGCCGCCGTTTTTGGCAAGATTGTAAAGGCAAAGCGGGCAGGCGGTGATCACGGTGTCGGCACCGTTTTTCTTGGCATCCTGCATCACAATGTTACTGCGCTTTTGGCTCTGCTCCTTATCCTCGGCAGCGACATAGCCGCCGCAGCACTCGTTGCGCATGCCCCAGATTACCGGCTCTGCGCCAAGCGCGCGGATAAGGCCCTCAAGAATAGTGGGGTTTTCGGGGTCGTCAAACTGCATCACCTTGCGGGGGCGGAGCAACAGACAACCATAGTAGGCGGCGATCCTGCGGCCGGTCAGCGGATTTTTGACCGCGGCCTTGATCTTGTCAAAGCCGACACGGTCACGGAGCACCTCCAAATAGTGCAGAACAGAGGTTTCGCCGTTGTAGGGGGTCTCCAGACCCAGATAGTTGTTCACACGCAGGGCGATGTCGGCGTCTGCTGCCATATCGTTATTCACCTGCTTGATCACATTATGACAAGCGGAGCAAAGGGTTACGAGCTCCTGCCCCTCGTCACGGGTAGCGACCAGCGCACGAACGGCGGATAGCTTGGTAGCGATTTCGTCTTTTGCCATGGGGTAAACAGCGCCGCAGCACTGCCAGTCGGGCAGTTCTTCCAGCGTGAAGCCGAGGGCCTTTGCCGCAAGGCGACCGTAACGGTCCAGATCCTTCCCCTTGGTTTTAAGAGTACAGCCGGGATAATAACTGAACTTCATTTGCGTACTTTCCCTTTCATGTATTTTACGGTTGCGATTTATAAAAGCGTTTTGCGAGAGTCATGGGTTGCGACCGCATAAAATCATGCAGAACCGATTGTGCGGTTCTGCACAATGGTATGCGGTCTCTGCCACGGGCGGCGAAAGCCGTCCGTGGCTTTTAAAGTGTAAAACCAATAAATAGGGTCATTGGGTGAGACCGGGTAAAATGTTCAAAGCAACGACGCTATGGACCTTTTTACGACGGCATCAGACCATCTTTTCGGGATGGAATACCTCATCAAACTTTTCGGCGGTGAGGAAGCCAAGAGCTACACAAGCCTCTTTGAGCGAGATGTCCTCCTTAAAGGCCTTCTTAACAGTCTTGGCGGCGTTCTCATAACCGATGTAGGGGTTCAGCGCGGTCACCAGCATCAGCGAGTTGTGCAGGTTGTCGTGCATTTTCTGCTTGTTGGCTTGGATGCCGATGGCGCAGTTATTGTTGAAGGAAACAATAGCCTCTGCCAACAGTCTTGCGGACTGGAGGAAGTTGTAGATGCAAACAGGCATGAACACATTCAGCTCAAAGTTGCCCTGAGAAGCGGCCATACCAACGGCTACGTCGTTGCCCATGACCTGAACGGCTACCATGGTTACAGCCTCACATTGGGTGGGGTTGACCTTGCCGGGCATGATCGAGGAACCGGGCTCGTTTTCCGGGATGGTGATCTCGCCAAGACCCAGACGGGGGCCGGAGGCAAGCCAGCGAACGTCGTTAGCAATTTTCATCATATCGGCGGCCAAAGCCTTGATGGCACCGTGCGCAAAGACGATCTCGTCCTTAGAGGTGAGAGCGTGGAACTTATTGCCGGCGGTGACGAATTTCTTGCCGGTGATCTCGGAAACGGCCTCGGCAACCTTCACGTCAAAGCCGGCAGGCGCGTTCAGACCGGTACCAACAGCAGTGCCGCCCAGAGCCAGCTCTTTGAGGGTGGGCAAAGATGCCTTCAGCAGCTGCTTGTCGCGCTCCAAGGAGCTTCTCCAGCCGGAGATTTCCTGCGAGAAGGTGATGGGAGTAGCATCCTGCAAGTG
The DNA here is from genome assembly GCA_015065215.1 of Oscillospiraceae bacterium. Taxonomy (GTDB): domain Bacteria; phylum Bacillota; class Clostridia; order Oscillospirales; family CAG-272; genus Firm-07. Next base: position 28,914 of record SVQT01000007.1, read on the forward strand.
GGTACGGCCGCTTTTAACGATGCCCTTGTTCTTGCGCTCCAGCTTTTTGAAGGTGGCGACCAGCAGGTCGATGGCGGGGAAGAGCTTATCCTCGATGGCCTCAACAGCCGCAATGTGCATAGCGGTGGGGAAGGTGTCGTTGGAGGATTGGCTCATGTTGATGTCGTCATTGGGATGGCAGAGCTTTTCGCCCGCGATTTCGTTGGCGCGGTTCGCGATAACTTCGTTGGCGTTCATGTTGGACTGGGTGCCGGAGCCGGTTTGCCATACAACAAGAGGGAAGTGATCGTTGAGAGCGCCGGACATAACCTCGTCACAAGCCTGTGCGATGGCGGCCAGCTTCTTGTCGGTCATTTTCTCGGGCTTGAGGGCGTTGTTGGCGATGGCGGCAGCCTTTTTCAGTACGCCGAATGCCTTAGTAATCTCGCGGGGCATGGTCTCGATGCCAACGCCGATGGGGAAGTTTTGGTGGCTGCGCTCGGTTTGCGCGGCCCAGTAGCGGTCGGCGGGAACCTTAACCTCGCCCATAGAGTCGTGTTCGATGCGGTATTCCATGTTGTTTTCCTCCTGAAATATCTTGTATTACTGTCTTTTGACAGCTTTGCGCACCTTGCGCAAGGCGCGCAAAGTATCATTATAAATTATAACATATAGCCATGGCACCGTCAAGAGGTGACTTGTGAAAAAATAGACAAATTTTCACTTTTTCGACTGTTTTTTCTTATGCTTTTCCGCCTTGTTGTGCATTTGCGGCTCATAGTCTTTGCGCGCCGCAAAAAATCCCGCGCCAAAAGTCGTGTGCCGCCTATTGCAATCCGAGTGGATTTGTGATATACTATTATGCTGAAAAGAAATGTACTCTGCCAAGAAGAAAGGCTTTTTCGGCGGTTAGATAAAGGAGATATTTCATGCTGGAACTACAACACATCAGCTTTTCGGTGCCTGCTGAAAACGGCGGAAAGACGGAGATCCTCAAGGACGTCAGCTTTGCCGTTTCTGAACGATTTGTCGCCATCACAGGCCCAAACGGTAGCGGAAAATCCACTGTTGCCAAAATCATTGCGGGTATAGAAAGGCCCACCTCCGGGCGCATTTTACTGGACGGCGAGGACATCACCGAGCTTTCTGTAACCGAGCGCGCCAAAAAGGGCATCAGCTTTGCTTTTCAGCAGCCGGTGCGCTTTAAGGGTATCACTGTCAAGGATCTGATTTCGCTAGCGGCAGGCACCAACATTTCAGTGGCAAGCGCCTGTGCCTATCTTTCTGAGGTCGGCCTTTGCGCAAAGGAGTATATCAACCGCGAGGTCAACGCCTCGCTTTCCGGCGGCGAGCTCAAGCGCATTGAGATCGCTATGATCAACGCGCGCTCGACCAAGCTTTCTGTTTTTGATGAGCCGGAGGCAGGCATCGACCTGTGGAGCTTCAACAACCTCATCAAGGTGTTCGAGAGCATGCACGAGCGCACCAAGGGCAATATTCTGATCATTTCGCACCAGGAGCGCATTCTGGATATTGCGGACAAGATCGTGGTGATCGCTGACGGTACCGTGGCCCAGATCGGTTCAAAAGCGGAGATTTTGCCCACCCTGCTGGCACCTGCCGGTTGCCGCTATACTGCGAAGGGAGAGAATTGATATGGCACAGCTTGACAGCATTCAGCAAAATTTGCTGGCGCAGGTAGCGGACATCCATGAGATCCCCGAGGGCGCCTTTTCGCTTCGTGTCAACGGCGAGATGTTTGGCAGCCGTTCCAGCGAGAATATTGAGATTGTGAAAAAAACAGACAAGCCCGGCATTGACATTTATATCAAAGCAGGCACAAAAAAAGAGAGCCTGCACATTCCTGTTCTGCTGGCCAAAACCGGCATTACCGAGCTGGTGTATAACGATTTTCACATTGGCGCCGACTGTGACATAACCATTGTGGCGGGCTGTGGCATCCACAACGGCGGTGCGGAAAAGAGTGAGCACAGCGGCATTCACAGCTTTTATGTGGGGGAAAATGCCCGGGTACGGTATATAGAAAAGCACTATGGTGAGGGGGATGGCAATGGACGCAACGTGATGAATCCCACCACTGAGGTGTATATGCAAAAGGGGAGCTATATGGAGATGGAAACCGCCCAGATCAAGGGGGTAGACTCCACCGACCGTACCACTAAGGCCAAGCTTGCCGAGGGGGCGCATTTGATCGTGCATGAAAAGATCATGACCCACGGCGAGCAGTACGCCAAAACCTACTTTGAGGTGGATCTTGACGGCGAGGACTGTGGCACCCATGTGGTATCCCGCTCGGTGGCAAAGGATCACTCTAAGCAGCTATTCGTTTCGCATGTCAACGGCAACAACCGTAGCAGCGGTCACACCGAATGCGATGCCATCATTATGGATAGTGCCACTGTCAGTGCGGTACCCGAGATCGAGGCCAATCATCCCGAGGCGTCGCTCATTCATGAGGCGGCCATCGGCAAGATCGCGGGGGAGCAGCTGATCAAGCTCATGACCCTCGGCCTTACTGAGAAGGAAGCTGAAGAGCAGATCATCGGCGGCTTTCTTAAGTGACGGCGTCTTTGGCGCATAGAACACGAGCGCGAGGTTCGGAGTAGTTTTTCTACACCGTCACCTCGCGCTCGTGCCCTCTGCATCCAAATCCATCCGTCACGGGGAAGGATGGCTTTGAGCGATGAGCCACCTTGAAAAACCGCAAAAACTCACCCCGTTTCTGGGCATTTGATCATTTTGCATTTTGTATTCTGCGGAAAGGAGCCCCAAATGGAACTGAAATTACCCGATATGAGCCCCATCCTTGATTGGTATCGTGCAAACGCCCGCAAATTGCCTTGGCGGCGCACCCGGGATCCCTATCGCATCTGGGTTTCTGAGATCATGCTACAGCAGACGCGGGTGGAGGCGGTACTCCCTTACTATCATCGCTTTCTTGCCCGCTTGCCCGATATTGCCGCCCTTGCCGATTGCCCCGAGGGGGAATTGATGAAGCTTTGGGAGGGGCTAGGGTACTATAGCCGTGTGCGGAATATGCAAAAGGCGGCCAAGGGCATTATGTCCCAATACGGGGGTGCTTTCCCGCAAAATTTCGAGCAGATCCTATCCCTTCCCGGCATTGGAGAATACACCGCGGGTGCCATTGCCTCTTTCGCCTTTGATCTTCCTTATCCCGCGGTGGACGGCAATGTGCTGCGTGTGGCGGCACGGCTGTTGGCGTTTGAGGAGGATGTTCTGGCACCCGCTTCAAAAAAAGCTTTGACTGCCGCCGTATGGGCGGCCCAGTCGCCGGAGAGGGCCGCCACCTACAATCAGGCGGTGATCGAGCTGGGGGCGACCGTCTGCCTGCCCAATGGCACGCCCAAATGCGAGGTGTGTCCCTTGGCGGGCGTTTGCCGCGCGCGGGAACAGGGCCTGCAAACGGTTTTGCCGGTTCGAAAAAAGCCCACACCGCGCAAGGTGGAGGAGCGGACGGTGCTGATTTTGCGCGAGGGGGATCGGGTGGCCCTGCGCCAACGTCCCTCCAGCGGCCTTTTGGCAAGTCTGTTTGAGCCGTTTTCGCTCAAAGGAAGGCTGAGCGCGGGCGAGGTAATGGAAAAGCTGACCGGCGCGGGACTGGAAATTTTGCGCGTGGGCGACCTCGGTGCCGCCAAGCATATTTTCACGCATGTCGAATGGCAAATGCAGGGCTACGAGGTCATTCTCTGTGAAAAAAGTGCCGAAACGGGGCTGAAAAAGCTGGATCAGGGGCTTTTTTTCGTGCGTCGCTACGAGATCGATGAGGGCTATGCCGTTCCGTCGGCCTACAGCGCCTATCGCCCTTTTATGTAACGCGGCGATTTATCATTTCTTTGGCAGAAACATATCGGTTTTTTAGTACCTCTTCCCTTTTTTGGGTTTGTGTGATACAATAAAAACAACGCAAGCGGAGGTGTCTGTTATGAAAATAGCCGTTAGTTCTTACTCCTTCAACCAGTATATCAAGGCAGGAAAGATGACCCTGCAAGACACGGTGGATAAAGCCGCAGAGATGGGCTTTGCGGGGATTGAATTTATCGATCTGCCCAAGGAGATGCCTCGGGCCGAACGTATGGCTCTGGCCGCGGACCTGCGGCAACGGGTCGAGAAAAACGGCCTTTCCATGGTGGCCTATACAGTTGCCGCGCGGCTTTGGCAGCCCACCGAGGCGCTACTGCGTGCCGAAATTGAGCGGGTAAAGGGTGAGGTGGATATTACCGTTTTACTAGGCGCGCCAGTGATGCGGCATGATCTTGTGTGGGAGCTGGACAAAACCGGGGCCGGCCGTAGCTTTCGCTCGATGATGCCGAAATTGGCGGAGACGGTACGGGAAATTGCGGATTATGCCGCGCAAAAGGGGATCAAAACCTGCTCGGAAAATCACGGCCGTATTGCGCAGGACAGTGACCGTATGGAGGCCTTCGCGGCACTGGTCAATCACGATCATTACGGCCTTCTGGTGGATATGGGCAACTTCCTTTGTGTGGATGAGGATCCGATTACCGCGGTTTCCCGTGTGGCGAATTATGCGTTCCACGCCCATGCCAAGGATATGCTGATCTGTTCGCCCGATACCGATGGGGGCGTTGGCATCATCAAGACTCGTGGCATGAATGGATTGAAGCCAACTGCCATCGGTCACGGCTCTGTGCCGGTCAAGCAATGCATTGCTATTTTGAAAAGAGCCGGCTATGACGGTTGGCTTTCGGTAGAATATGAAGGCAAGGAGGATTGCCTCCAGGGGATTGCCGAGGGGTTGAAAAATCTCCGCATGTACCTATCAGAGCTTGAAAAATAATTGAAAACCCAATCGTTGGGGCTGTCGCGTCCGGTGCTTTTTGCGCTGAGCGAGACAGCCCTTTTCTTGCCTTGCGCCTAAAGTTTTGATTGACAAAAAAACGTAGGTGTGATATGATGATAGGGCACGAAATCTTGTGCGGCATTTCACGAGAGGGGGAAAATAATGAAAAACAGAGAATGTGTTTGCCATGCGCGAAAACGCGTAATTCCCCATGGGGAAATGCTTCAGACAAGCAAGCGGAGGTGCCGTCTATGCCAAATATCGGGCTAATTCTTTCAGGCGGCATGGCAAAGGGAGCCTATCAGATTGGCGCGCTGGAGGCCGTTGCCGAATATTTGAGGCCGGAAGAGGTCAAATATATCAGCTCCGCCTCGGTAGGGGTGGTCAACAGCTACGCTTTCGCTTGCGACAGGCTGGATGCGGCAAAAGAAATGTGGCTGTCGCTCAATGACCAAAAGAAAAAGCTGTTTATCACCTCGATCTATAAAAACAATGTTTTAAAAGAGACGATCAAGCATATTGGGACGGAGCCGCCCGCCTGCCGCCATTTCTATGCTCCTATCCTGCATTTGAAAAAGGGCGATTTGATCTATTGGGATATTGGCAAGGAGGAGGATCCGATCCGACGGGGCCGACTGCTGCGCGCGGCGATCTCCTTCCCGCCCTTTGCCGCCCCTGTGGAGCTGGATGGCAATAACTACTATGACGGCGCCATGGTAGATAACATACCGGTCAAGCCCTTGATGCGCCACTCGCTGGATTATGTGATCTGCATGTATTTCGATAAATATAACTACGCGTTTGAGTCGGATTATTTTGACAACAAGATCGTCAAGCTGAATTTTGATGACGCCACCACCCTTCTTTCCGAATCGCTTTGGATGACCAAAGACAGTATTTCGGATATGATGCAACGGGGCTACAAAAAGGCGAAGTCGGTATTGGATTTCGTTTTTCAAGGCGGCACCGAGAATGTGGAAAAGGTGTATGAGCGTATTGAGATGATGAACGCTTTACAACCTGAGAAAAAAACGCGGCTGACCGGCGATGTGGTCATGAACAACTTTAATAAGCTGGCAAAGCGTTTTGCCAGAAGGACGATTATTAAATAAAAAGACACGATCTTGATATACTCCCTTTTGCGCGGCCTCGAAAGCTTTTCGCGTGTCGAGTGCTCGCTCTAAGGGGAGGATACACCTTGGATCGTGTCTTTTTTGTAGTTTTAGCGCCAATAGTCATGGATGTGTGTGATTATTCTTCGCTTGACTCTCCAGTTGTTTCGGAGATGGCCGCCTCGGCAGAGAGAACAGGCGGCGTGTAGGGGGTGGAAAGAATCTCAGTCAGTCTCTCGTCAGGGCAGAGCAGAACCTCGCAATCCCCGTCACCATTGGTGATCGAAAGCACCAAGCCGCCCACGGGGCGAATATCCGGCGCGTAATTGTAACGGTGGATGCCTTTTGGGGACTTGCGGTTTGCGTTGCTCAATGGCGTTGCCGCGGTGATTTCTTCCAGCCCCACGCGGCAGACCAATTGCATTCTCGCGCCACCGCGGTAAGCATAGACCTCAATATCGGTGTTGCCGTCTTCATAGGGGCAAAGACGGTAAAGGTAGCGGGTGATCAGATAACGCGCGGCGATTTGAAGCATCGGAACGATAGCAATTAGTCCCACGGCCTGTATGATGGTGCGAGCCGGCGCTTCGAAAAAGGCGGAGGTGACAAAAGATGCCGCTGCCAGAAGAAGCAGGCCGATGACCAGAAAAAGCGCAATATGATTTTTGCGTTGCGGGCGATATTCGTACATAAAGTGTTCCTTTCAAAAAACAGAATGAGGGGTGTGTTAAGGGGTGTTATCCGAGAGAAAGCCTTCCAGTGCCTTGCGTTCTTTGCGGGAGAGCTTTACCCCAATATCAGGGGAGGCGCTGTTGTACAGAAGCAGGGTGCCGTATGCGGCCCGCTCGTATTGAATATCCTCACGGTAGTACACGTCGAGAAAAATTGCGGTAACCGCATCCGAAACCTCTATCTCGTCAAAAACGAAAAGGACGTAAGTGTAAAGGGCGGTGGTGTCCACCTGATAAGAGGTGGGATGCACACGCTCCTTTTGCAAAGTATCGCTCCCCTCCCCGTTATCCTCGGCATTTTCTGGGGTAAGATCGGTCACCGTGACCAGCGTCAGGTCAAATAAAGTGGGATCGCCGGGGGCTGGCCGATCGGCGAGCGCATAGTCCTCTTGCAAATGCCGCAGGGTGCTGTTGTTATAGCGAAAAACAATTTGCAGCTGCTTTGCCTGCGGGATAAACGTATAGCGGGAAATGCCGAAATAGCCGTAATTGCTTTCGGCTTTCGTTACAGAGGGCTGCTCTTGCGTATATAGCCGCAATGCCTCGCCGTGCTCCGCATAGGCGGCGGCAAGCTGGGGGGTAGGTTGCAATTGCTTCATTTCTTTTGGGGGGATGTTTGAGATAAACACCCGCCAAATGATGGTGCAGATCACCGCAAAAATCAGTAAAGCGCCAAGGATCTTTAAGATCTGCCCTGTCAGCCACAGGGCATAGCGTTGTCTGGGTTTTGGCATTTTTAGCTCCTTTTATTTTTGCTGGGCGGCAAGATGGCGCAAGCGGCGCATCACATCGTTGCCACCCTTGCCAAAGTAGTCGTGCAACAGCTTGTATTCAGCGTACAGTCGATCGTAAATGGCGGTATGTGCCGGAATGGGGCGGAAAACACGGTCTTTTTTGCTTGCCATTCGGTCAGAGGCGGCAATCAGATCGCTATAGTATCCGCCAGCGACAGCGGCACCGATCGCGGCGGAGGCGGCAGGCGCCTGTGCCGTTTCGGTAATCGCGATTTCCTTGCCCAGCACATCGGCGTACAGCTGCATTGTGAAAGGATCCTTTCTCGCGATGCCGCCAGAGGCAATGATTTGCTTGACAGGCACGCCACAGTTCTCATAGGCATCTACGATATTGCGCCAGCCAAAGGCAGTGGCCTCGATCAAGGCACGCATCAGATCCTCGGGGGCGGTGGTTAGCGTCATCCCCACAAAAAGGCCGGAAAGGTCGGAATTTACCAGCGTACTGCGGTTGCCGTTGAACCAGTTCAGGGCGATGACGCCGCTTTCCCCCGGCTTTTTTTGCGCCGCTTTTTCAATCAGTAGCTTGATCATGGGGATCCCGCGCGTTTCGGCTTCCTTTTGATAGGCGGCGGAGGTCAGCTTTTCGGCGGCAAAGGCGAAGTGATCGCCAAGGCAGCAGAGCCCTGACTCAAAGCCATACAAGCCGGGGAGCACGCCGTCAGCAACCGTGCCGCAGGTGCCGGGAACGACCTTGCCCTCACTGCCTACCAGGAAAAAGCAACCGGAAGTGCCAAGCACGCCGAACATATCGCCCTCTTTTTTGACGCCAAGCGCCAGGGCGGCGATGTGGGCATCCGGCGCGGAAGCGCCCACCGCGATGCCGGCGCAAAGACCGATGCGCTTTGCCATTTCGGCGGTTAGTTCGCCCACCTTGTCACCCAGCATACAGTCCGGCTCGGTCAGCTTATCCGCTACCACGTTGGCAAGACGGGGGTCAACAGCGGCGAAATAGGCCCTGGAGGGGTAGCCGACCCCCTTCACATAAAGGCTCTTGTAGGCGGCATATTGATAGCCGCGATGCTGCTCGCCGCAAAGCATCCAGGTCACCCAGTCACCCGCTTCTATAAAATAGCGAGCCGCTTCATAGACCGCGGGGGCTTCGGCAAGGACCTGATAGATTTTGGGAAACATCCATTCGCTGGAAATAACGCCACCCACTTGATCCAGGAATTTCTCGCCCCGTTGGCGGGCTATTTCATTCATGCGGTTGGCGTATTTTTGGGCCGCGTGATGCTTCCAGAGCAGGGTATAGGCAAGGGGCTCTTGGGAAAAGGTGGGATCAAAGCAAAGAGGGGTACCGTCGGCATCCACAGGCAAAAGGGTACAGCAGGTAAAGTCCAGCGCGATGGCCACCACCTCGGCGGGGGAAACGCCACTGTCGGCAAGAAGCTGCGGGATCGTTTTTTCCAGAACCAAAAGATAGTCGGCAGGATCTTGCAGGGCAAAATCCGGGGGGAGCGGCGCGCCGGTGGCGGCAAGGTGGGTGTCCATTACCGCGTGGGGATAATCCAGGGTGGCGGACGCCACCTCCTGGCCGTTTTCCACATCGGTGAGCACCGCGCGGCCGGACAGAGAACCGAAATCAATACCAATGGTGTATTTTGCCATTTGAAACCTCTTTTCTTTCGTTAAAAGTGAAAAGGATATATAACACTATTGTATATCAAAACACCAAAAAAGTCAAATGAAATCTTTTTGAAAAGGGATGCCTTTTGGCGCTCCATGCGATCTGCCAGCATTTACCTGTGCCGTTTTTGGCTTTTTTATGCTAAAATGGATAGGCAAAGTGATGGCTTTGGCAAAAAAACGTGCTTTGGCAGCTTTGCGAAAATCTATTCGGGAGGTGTTTTATGAAGCACACCAAAATTTTTCGGTGGATCGGCATGATCAGTGCCTTTCTCATATTTGCGACAGCCGCTTTGCCCACAGCGGCGCTGACACCCGCTTATCCGATCACCGGAACCTACCTTTCCTCTACATACTACGATAATCTTCTGCATCTGCCAAGAAGCGGCGATAAGGCATTTGACGCAGTGGCGGTCGCGCTCTCGCAGTTGGATTATCACGAGGGGAACGGCGCCGCCGATTTTGACGGCGAAAATACGGGCGGCTATCGGAATTATACCGAATATAACCATGCCCTGGGGCAAATCGGCGGCACCTACGGCTATGCCTGGTGCGCCGCTTTCGTTTCTTGGTGTCTGGAAGAAGCGGATGCCGAAAATAGCGCGGGTGGCCTTTATGCCAGTTGTACGCTGTGGGTGGAGGCATTGCGTGAATTAGGACAATACAGCACCCGCGCCTCGGGATATACCCCTACCACCGGGGACCTGATCTTCTTCCGTTCGGCTGGGGTTTCCCGCGCCTCTGACCATGTGGGACTGGTTCGCTATGTGAAGGGTGGCAGAGTTTATACCGTAGAGGGGAATTCCTCGGATCGGGTGTCTTTGCGAAATTACGCGCTGACTGATACCTATATTGTGGGCTATGGCAGGCCTCGCTACAATTCCGCCTATCGGCTCCCTCATACGGCGTTGGAATGCGAGGATTTAGTTACCGGATGGTATACTGTCACCAATAGCTTTGTCAACGTGCGGGCGGGGGCAAGCAGCAGTGCCACCAAGCTGGGCAGTTTGAAGAAAGGAGATATGGTGCGAATCGTTGGAATTCAAAACGGCTGGGGCGGCTTTTATTACAAAGACAAGCCTGCCTACCTTTCGCTGGATTACGTGGATTTTACCGCTCCGCTTTCGTATCAGATACGCTATGACGCGGCGGGGGGGAGCGGATCCCCCGCATCCCATTCGCATTTCAGCATGGAAGAAGCCTTTGTTAGCGAAAGCTTGCCCACAAGAGAGGGATATGCTTTTCTTGGGTGGAAGGGGAGTGGCGACCGGATTTATCAACCGGGGGAACAGCTCCCCGCAGGGGATCAGAGCCTGACCGCTGTTTGGGAGGCCATTCCGGTGGCCGAGCCCCCCGCCGGGGCACCGCCCAGCGCGCAAGCCCCCACCGATTCGGATGTATTGATCCCCGGGGAAGGAGCCGAGTTTTTGTTACCCGTTCCGGGGGATAAAGGTGAAAACGCCATGGCAAAAGCACCTATAGCAGAAAGCACACGCTCCTATCGCTCCGCGCAAATTGCCGCCGGCGTGACAGTGGGATTTGTCACCGTTGCCGCTATCGGATATGGGATCTGGCGCAAATGGCGTGAGGAGACATAATCCTTCCCTCTATATCTTTTTTATGGAAAACACCCGTTTGCGGCATTGCCGCAAACGGGTGCGATTTTTTTGCTTTACTCCAACTCAAAAGCGCCGGTGTAAAGGCGGTAATAGGTGCCTTTTTGGGCGATCAACGTATCGTGGTTGCCACGCTCGATGATTCGACCGTGGTCAAGGACCATGATCATATCCGAGTTCATAACGGTAGATAGGCGGTGGGCGATGACAAATACCGTTCTGCCCTCCATCAATTTATCCATACCGCGCTGTACGATAGCCTCGGTGCGGGTGTCAATAGAGGAGGTTGCCTCATCCAGGATCATGACGGGGGGATCGGCAACGGCAGCTCTGGCAATGGCCAGCAATTGCCGCTGTCCTTGCGAGAGGTTGGCACCGTTGTTTTGCAGCTCGGTGGCGTAGCCGCCGGGCAGACGGGTGATAAAGTCATCGGCGCCCGCCAGCTTGGCGGCCGCAATGCATTCCTCGTCTGTGGCTTCCAGTCTGCCGTAGCGGATGTTATCCATTACGGTGCCGGTAAAGAGGTTGGTATCCTGCAATACAATGCCAAGTGACTGGCGCAGATCAGACTTTTTGATCTTATTGATGTTGATGCCGTCATAGCGGATTTTACCGTCGGCGATGTCATAGAAGCGGTTGATCAGATTGGTAATGGTGGTTTTTCCCGCACCGGTGGCACCGACAAAGGCGACCTTTTGACCCGGCTCAGCAAAGACTGTCACATCATGGAGGACGGTTTTCCCCTCGGTATAGGCAAAGTCCACCTCGACAAGGCGCACATCGCCGCGAAGCGGTGTGTAGGTTACGGTGCCGTCTGCCTGATGGGGGTGGCGCCATGCCCATTTGCCGGTACGCTCGGCGCTTTCGCTTATCTTGCCGGTTTCGTCTACCTTGGCGTTGACCAGTGTTACATAGCCGTCATCGGTTTCGGGGGCCTCGTCCATCATCTCAAACAGACGGGAGCCGCCAGCCATACCCATGACCACGGCGTTGATCTGCTGAGAGGCTTGATTGACGTTTCCGGTGAACTGCTTGGCCATATTAAGGAAGGGAACCACAATGTCAATGGTCAGCAGGGCAAAGCCGCCAATGCTGACATTGCGGACATTGGAAAGCAGCATCAGACCGCCGGATACCGCCATAATCACATAAAGAATGTTGCCGATATTGCCGATAATAGGGCCAAGCGTGTTGGCGTAGGAGTGAGCTTTGGCACTATCCTCAAAGAGCTGATGATTGATCTTTTCAAAATCCTCGATCGACTGCTCCTCGTGGTTAAAGACCTTGATGACTTTCTGACCGTTCATCATTTCCTGTACAAAGCCCTCGGTCCTGCCCATGGCTTTTTGCTGGCGCATGAAGTATTTGGCGGAGCCGCCGCCAACCTTGCGGGCAACAAGCACCATAGCCACCACACCGACAAGCAGGATCAGGGTCATCCAAAGGCTGTAGTAGAGCATCACGAAAAGGACGGACAGCAGGATGATTACGCATTGCAGCAGAGACGGGAGCGCTTGCGAGACCAGCTCGCGCAGAGCGTCAATGTCGTTGGTGTAATGCGACATAATATCGCCATGCTTGTGGGTGTCAAAATACCGGATGGGCAGATTTTGCATTTTGTCGAACATGGTGCGGCGGAGCTTGCAAAGAAAGCCCTGGGTGATCACCGCCATCAGCTGGGTTTGCAGAATGATGGCGATCAGTGAGACGAAATAGAAGGAAGCCAGGATCAATACTTTGGGGATGATCTCGCCCATGGCGTTTTGCAGGATCACGGGATCCAGTGCCTGGCCGGGGTGAAAGCTCTTCCAGGCCTCGGCCAGATGATGCCACTCGGTAATATCGGCGATGACCTTTTGCATAAAGACAGGGGGGAGCGCCGCGGTGACGGAGGATACGACGATACAAACGATAGTGATGGGGACAAGCGCCGGATAATAGCGGAATAGCATCTTTAGCACACGTCCGAGTGTTTTCGGGTTTGCTCTGGGCCTTTTGGTGATTTGCGGATTTTTACGCATTGTCCTCACCTCCCTTGGTTTGCTGGGCATAGATCTCACGGTAGATCTGGCAGGAGGAAAGGAGCTCCTCGTGGCGCCCCGCGGCAGCCACAGCGCCGTTTTCCATCACCAAAATCAGGTCGGCATCCTCTACTGACGCCACACGCTGGGCGATGATGATCTTGGTGGTTTCGGGGATGTAGGTGCGGAAGCCGGCGCGGATCAACGCGTCGGTTTTGGTATCTACCGCGCTGGTCGAATCGTCAAGAATCAAGATTTTGGGCCGCTTGAGAAGGGCTCTGGCAATGCACAGGCGTTGCTTTTGACCGCCTGACACATTGGTACCGCCCTGCTCGATATAGGTGTCGTATTTTTCAGGGAAGGCTTGTACAAACTCGTCGGCTTGCGCCAATTTACAGGCCTCGGCGAGCTCCTCGTCAGTGGCGTTCGGATTGCCCCAGCGCAAATTTTCCTTGATGGTGCCCGAGAAGAGCAGATTTTTTTGCAAAACCATGGCTACCGCGTCGCGCAGTGCTACCAGGTCATACTCCCGCACGTCAATGCCGCCTACACGAACGGTGCCCTCTGTGGCGTCATAAAGACGGGGTATCAATTGCACCAACGAGGTTTTGCCCGAGCCGGTGCCGCCGATGATGCCTACTGTCATGCCCGATTTGATGTGTAAATTCACATTCGAGAGGGCGTTACGCTTGGCTTTGGCGGAATATTTGAAGTTGACAGCATCGAAGTCGATAGAGCCGTCTTCTACCACCGTTATGGGGCTTTCGGGATTTTGCAAGGAGGGCTTTTCGCAAAGAACCTCGTCAATACGCTTCATCGATTCAGCAGACATGGTCAAAATGACATAGATCATCGACAGCATCATCAACGACATCAGAACCTGCATGCCGTAGGTCAACATGGCGGAAAGCTGACCGACCGCTACGCCGGAAGCGCCCTCGATCGCCATTTTGGAGCCGACCAGCAGAACAAATACCATGTTAAAGTAAAGGCAGATCTGCATGATGGGGCGGTTCCAGGCGACAATCCGCTCGGCCTTGGTAAAATCGCCGCGGATATTCTCAGCGGCTACGCCGAATTTTTCTTTTTCATGCTCCTCGCGAGAGAAGCCTTTGACCACGCGCATGCCCCGTACATTTTCCTCGATCGATTCATTGAGGCGGTCGTATTTGCGGAAAACGCTGCGGAAGGCGGGCAATGCTTTTCTGCCGATCAGCCAAAGGCCGCACCCCAGCACCGGAATAATGATCACAAAGGTGAGCCCCAGCTTGCCGCCCATTACAAAGGCCATTATCACCGAGAAGATCAGCATCAGCGGTGAGCGAATGGCGGTGCGGATGATCATCATATAGGACATCTGTACATTTTGTACGTCGGTGGTCATACGGGTAACAAGAGAGGTAGAGGAGAACTTGTCAACGTTTTCAAAGGAGAAATCGTTGATACGGTCGTAGAGATCATGCCGCAGATTTTTGGCAAAGCCGGCGGATGCTTTCGCGCAACAACGCGCGGCAATGGCGCCGCAGGCAAGAGAGGCGAAAGCCATAACGATCAGCAGAAGGCCGGAAAGGAGCACGTTTTGAATCTCTTCATAGGAAAAGGCGACCTTTAGTGCCGCGCCAAAGCCATCGGCGCTTTGGAGCTTGTTGCCGATTTCCTGTTGCAATCTTGCCCCTTCCTGGATTCGGTTGACCAAGTTTGCGGTGATAAAGGGGATCAGCGTTTCGATGATGGATTCGCCGATGATAAAGATCAGCGTGAGGATGGTGGGTTTTTTGTATTCTCTCACGCAACCAAGCAGTCGTTTCAGCATAAGACCTTCCTTTCTATGGGCAAGTATTTGCCCAATTAATTAGTAACCTAACTATTATAACACTGTATAAGTAAAAAAACAAGGGGGGGTTTTAAAATTTTCCCCGCGGCCCACAGAAGGTTTTTTGCAAAAAGGGCTGCTTTATTTAGACGCGAAAGCCGCACCTAAATAAAGCAGCCCCAGAAGGGAATACATCAATCGGTTACAGGCAAAAAGCCGTCCTCCCCCTCGCCGGTATAGCGGTACAGATGCGCCACCGAGGTGTGAAGCTTTTCCGGCTCTGGCGTTCTGCCGCTGTGCGAGAAGTAAAAGCGCCCGTCGCCAAGACTGTGTATACCGGTGGAGCCCCACTTGAAGCGGAATCCACGCACACCGCTCTCCTCGTGCAGCACGCCGTCAGGGGCAGCGGAAAGGAGCAGACCCTGCTCGCCGCCAAGCCCCTTGAGGGTGGTGTAAACGGGGGCTGCCGAGCCGTCGATGACATAGGTGGTGTAGTTGGGGTACTGGGGCTTTTGTCCCTTGTAGACGCAAACGAACCAGTAGCCGGTGTAGGGGTCATAGCAAAGGTTTTGCACACCCCAGGTGGTGTTACCGGTAAAGAAGAAGCAGATCTTATCCGGGTCCAGTCCGCTATGGTGGGGGGCGCTTTGTGACAGCGGTTTTGCGACTGCCCCGAATTTGCGCCAATCGTAGCACAAAAGCATCTGATGGTCGTTATCCTCTCTGGTGACGTCGCCGTAGTTGCCACAGGCTACCATCAGCATAGTGGGGGCATCTTTTCCCTCACCGAAATAGGGGCCGAAGGAGGTGCCGTCAATACCGCTACAGCCATAGCGATGGGGCTTGCCGTCATGGCTTTCTCCCTCGTAGTATGCGGCGATCTGAGGCAGATAAACGGCGGTCATGACCCCGTCCTTTTCCGCGTCCATATCAAAGCGGTCGATCTTGTCCACGTCAAAAATGGAGATGTAAAAGGCGTTTTCCACCGGTACGCCCTCAAGGCCGATATTTTTGAAGACTCCTTGGCCGATCACGTCGTTTTTGAATTCCAGCGAGCCGTAGACCTTGCCGTCTTCCTTGTTAAAGTCGATGCAGCCGAGATGGCCCACAAGCCCCTTGACGCTGCCAATGCGGTTGCCGAGCAGATCGGTTTTGACCAGCTCTGTAGTAAAGGAAAAATAGGCAAAGCCTTTTTGGGTATCAATAGCAATGCCTTGCACATGGCCGCCGCTCGATTTGCCGCCGTCGATCATCAAAGGGAGCTGTTGCATAGTAAAAGACCTCCGATAAGGATTTTCTTTATCATAGCACAAAACAAGCCGCTTGGCAAGCGGTTTCAAAAAAAGTGTGTTTTGAGGGGGATACAATCCTGTAAAGCTATGAAAAAACGCTAAAAAGGGCTTTCGTGCGCTCCGGCCGGAGTCGGATGCGAAAGCCCCCTTGATGTCGCGGCTTAGTTGATCAGCTTGCCCACGGCGCCGCCCGGATGGATGAGGCCGAACGCGGCAAGCGAATAGTCCTTTTCCTCCATGAGTCCCATCATCAACGCATCGAAAATGCCCACGGTGGCCACGAAGCTGGCGGTGGACATGACATCAAAGCGGTCGCTTTCCGGGGTGTCCGGCAATTGCAGTACCACATCGGCCAGCTGTCCCAGCTCCCGCTCGGGGTGGGCGGTGACCACAATCAGTTTGGCGTTTTTCTTTTTGGCGATATAGGCAAGGGGCATTAGCTCTTCGGTCTTACCGCCCTTGGTGACCAGGATCAGGACGTTCCCCTCCTTCAGGGCGCCCATGCCGCCATGTACCGCCTCGGAGGGAGGAACGAATTTGGCGGGGCATTCGACACAGCAAAGCGAATGGGCAAATTTTTTGGTGGTAAAGCCGGAAGAGCCGCAGGCCGAAAGTACTGTCAAGGTA
Organism: Oscillospiraceae bacterium; assembly: GCA_015065215.1. Taxonomy (GTDB): domain Bacteria; phylum Bacillota; class Clostridia; order Oscillospirales; family CAG-272; genus Firm-07. The sequence goes on from SVQT01000007.1 coordinate 45,368, forward strand.
GAGGCCTTGAGCAGCTCTAATGCCTTTTCAAAGGCGGCCTCGTCCATATTGTCATGGAGGAGCTCCAGCGCCCTTCGCTCAGCGAGAAAGGAGTTTTTCATCAAAGCCATCGTGGTATCTTTCATGCGTCCAAACCTCCAAACAGATCAAAATAGAGCCAAAGAACAGAGTAGCGATCCTTCAAATCCTTGCCCCAAAGCATGCCGTCGGCAATGCGCTCCTTGCCATACATGCGTTCAAAGGCCGACATATCAAAGTGAACGTCCAGCAGCATCTGCTCGATTTCCTTGGCGGTGGGGCACTCGTTTAGAATGGCTACCACCTCCTGCCATTTTTCGGCATATACAGGGGTGGTATCTTTGTTGTATCTGCCCGCCTGCTCCTGTAGCGCGGCGACCTCACTTGCGCAGTGCCTATAGATACGCCGGTAGGCGGCAAGGCGCTTTTCTGCGGGGACGGTATGGAATTCCGGTGCTTTCATCGCGCGAATGCGCTCACGCATGCCGGCGGTGACCACGGTAGAATAGCCCACGTCGGTGCCATGGAGAAAGTAGGGTTGATCCAGAATGAGACCGGTGATCTCAAAGTAGTGAGATAGGTGATGCTCACTACCGGAGCCGGGTCTTGTGGTCGAGAGCAGTGTGAGGCAGACACCGATCATGATCAGGATCTCGGTGAGCGTAGCGATGGCAGCAGGCTCACGGCGTACCAGCGCGGGGGCCAGATTTCGCACCTCATTGGTTTTATCCAACACCAGATCGTAAACGAAGGGGCAAAGGTATTCGCCGTTGATCAGCTGGCTCAGCTTCCAGTCGTTCAAGGCGCTGTACTTGCCAATGATGTCGGCATAACCGGCGGCGATCATATCGGCAGGAGCGGTGCGGAGAATATCGGTGTCGCCCAGAATAAGGTCAGGGGCGTGGGTGGTGAAGGTTACCTTCATGCCGTCAAAGATCATGGCGGCGCCAGAGGAGGCGAAGCCGTCCATCGAGGGGGCGGTGGCGATGATGCCGCAGGTGATTTTGTGTTGATAGGAAACATATTTGCAAATATCATTGATAACGCCGGAGCCGATGCCCAGGATGAAATCGGTTTTGTCGGTCATTTGGGCCTCAACGGCTTTTACTGCTGCCTCGTCGGGGACTAACAGCTCCTTGCCGGTCCGGAAGAGCTGATGGGTAGCGATTCGATCTCCCAGCAGGGTGCGGACACGGTCTGCGCAAAGGGCATCGGTGTTCTGATCCGAGACCAGCAAGATAGACTTGGCATCGGTCAGAGCGGGCAGTTCGGCAAGCACGCCCTGGCCCACGCGAACCGATTTGATGTCACAGCGGTGGGTGCGTCCGCAGGCACAAACAAGATCGCGATTGATGATGTCAGAAAGCTTCATGATATTCTCCTTTTTATGAGACAATTTGTTCGTTATCATCCTATCACGCACAGTTCAACTTGTCAAGAAAAAGCATAACTGTTGACATTTGATCAAGAAAAAGGTATAATACGATCACAAACAATCAAAAATGATCGGAGAAAGCGATGCTACAGTTAGAACGGCAAAAGGATATTTTACGCTTGTTGCAAGCAAAGAAAAGCATGACAGTCAAGGAGCTTTGCGCCGCCCTTTATGCCAGCCCCGCCACGGTGCGCCGTGATCTTTGCGCCTTGGAGCAGTCGGGGCTTTTGACCCGTAGCTTTGGCGGCGCGGTGCTCAACGAGGTTTTCCCGGATCAACAGCCCTTTGCGGTGCGGTCGGGGGAGCATATCGTTGAAAAAAAGCGTGTGGCGGCAAAGGCGGCGGCTTTTCTTCACGCGGGTGAGACGATTTTTTTAGACGCTTCCTCTACCACCTATTATTTAGCTCCACATTTGCGGGATTTGCCTGATCTGACGGTAGTCACCAACAGCCCCCGTACCTGTCTTGCCTTGGCTGAAAACGGGGTGCGGTGCTTTTGCACGGGGGGAGAGCTACTGGAAGGGTCACTGGCCTTGGTGGGCAGCGATGCCGAGCGGTTTGTGCGGGGGATACGGGCACACGTGGCGTTCTTTTCGGCAAGAGGCGTGGCAGACGGGCAGATTACCGATTCCTCAAAAGGAGAGCGGGATCTGAAAATCGCCATGTTGGAGCATGCGGGGCGCAGTGTTTTTTTGTTCGACCGCTCAAAAGAGGGTAAGGTCTATCCGCATATTGTAACCGACCTTTCCCACGTGGATGAGATCGTGGGCGAGTGAGCGGCGTTGCCATGGTGACAAATTTGGCTTAAATCTTGTTTGCGGTTTCCCCAAGTGCCCTTTAAAAGCAATAAAAAACGCAGGATCCGATACAGTTCATTGTATCAGATCCTGCGTTTTTTTGGGTGGTGGAGACGGGGAGGCTCGAACTCTCGACCTCACGGATGTGAACCGTGCGCTCTAACCAACTGAGCTACGCCTCCGTTTGAACGCGAAAAATATTATAGCATACTTTTTGGGGCGTGTCAAGAGGGTGAAATGAAAAAGAAGCGAATTTGATGGAACTTCAATTTTAAATATTGAAATAGCGAAAAAATCATGATATAATGAAAGAAAGCGTGTAGAAGGAGGTAACTGTAATGTACGAAATGAGGAAAAAAGCTGTGCCCAAGCGCATTATAAACTGGTGGCTTACCTGGGAAGATCTGAATTGGCCAAGCGTGGATATTGGCGAAAAAATAAAGAGAAGAGCAGAGCAGGCGGCAAAGGCCAACGTGACCACCGCTATTCTTTTCGGCGCGCATTTCAGATGGGATTACCTGCCTTATTTCACGCTGCTTCACGACCACATAGCGACGACCTGTGAAGAACTGCACAAATACGGCATTGAGCTTTACGATCGTCATTCTGTTAATCTGATCCATCGCTATGATACACGGGATGAAATGCGTCACGTGATGCTTCACAGCGGACCGCACATTCCTTTTTCGCCCTCTCGCGAGGCGGCGGCAACGTGGGAATACAATGGCAAGAGACTCAACGATTGGAGAATGATAGACGTCCGCGACGGAAGCGTGCTCTACTATCCTCAATACGCGTCCGAGGGCTTTTGTTACAGAAACCCGGATTTTATCCAAGCCTATTGCGATTACGCGAAAAAGCTCGTGGCCGATACGGGAATTGACGGACTGGCGGCAGAGGATCCGGTACACTATATGCATTATAAATCCTGCGCCTGCCCCCATTGCAGAGCTGAATTGAAGCGAAGAGCAGGTGTTGAGCTTCCAAGTGTTGACGACAGATCGTTTTGGGGAAATTGGGAAAACCCCGCTTGGCGCGAGTGGATCGATCTGCGGTATGAGGCCGGAAAAGAATTTTTCCAAAAGCTGACACCGCATCTTCCCAAAGGTTTTCCGATCACCACCTGTGGCTCCAACAGCGCAAGCAATGGCGTAAACGGCTCCGCCTCCGACGCAAGCCGCTTTATTGCGGGGGGAAGCAATTACGTTCACATGGAAATGAGCGGAAATACGCCCCCCTATAAGAAGGATCCTGTTACCGCCAATACGCAGATTCCCGAAAGAATGGTCGGGTTTTCTCATCACCAGGCGGTGGCAAGAGAAAATGGAATCCGGTCCTTTTCAACGGGTTACGGCTTTTCAGAGCCCTCGGCGAATATTATCTGGGCAGTGAATAAGGTGCTGGATACCGATTGCTGCTTCTCTACGCTAAAAGCAAGGCTTGGCTTGCCCGATCATGTGTTAAGACAGCTCCCCGACGAGCCTGAGCTTGTAAAAACAGCTTACACGTTTGAAAAGGAGCATCCCGAGCTTTTCACAGCAGATCAGATCGCACAGATCGGTGTATTCTTTTCGTATGAAACGAGAAACAATTCCTTTTTTGGAAATCTGAGCAAGGGTTATTATCGTGATTACGCACGAACACTTCGCGCGCTCTTTGCGGCAGGCATCAGTGCGCATACCGTGTTGCACATTCCGACCGATACAAGAGAGTATCCCGTCATCATTCTGGCAAGTGTCGCTCTTATGACGGCCGAAGAAAAGAAGACGCTCGGGGAATATATTGCAAACGGCGGTATCGTATTGGTCTGCGGTCCCTCGGCACTGGAGGCATGCGAGAACCAATGGGTGCTGCCAACACAACCGCAAATTGATACGCCCAACGATTTTTTCTGCACGATTGCGAACGGTGTGTGGCACAAGTATGCGGAATGGACAACAAATACGACATTGAACGAATCCGCCGAACCAAACGAATGGCGCGCGGCAGCGACGCAAATATACTATAATCCGCATAGAATCGGTGACGGAAAAATCGAAGAGTCTTTCTTGGCGCTTGTCAATCGCTTTATTCGGAAAATGCCGATCGAGATCGTATCGTCCAAGGGATATTTGACAACGACCTTTCAATCGGAGGATGCGTACATCATGCATTTTCTCGCGGCGGACTACGACACCGACATTGATCACGACTTGGATGATATACGGTTCCATAGAAGCCGTGTGAATTTTGTGAATAAGGTTACGCCGATCAATGTTGCCGAAAAGATCGCCGTTCGCACCAAACTGGGCGCGGAGGTGTTTACTCCCTTCAACGATGAAAAAGCAACAATCAGTCATGACAATGACATTTGCGAAATACAGTTGCCCCCACATACATCTTACGCGATCTTAAAATTCAAAAAATAATACAAGCGATACAAAGGGTTGACCGAACACAGCGGTCAGCCCTTTAAATTTGTGGTACGTGGGCAAAGAAAAAGGCTTCAGCAACCTTGTTCCAAAGTCAAATTTGGTACGGATGTTTATATCGAAACTTTGACTGAATAACAGGGACCGACCAAACAGAAAGTACACCTATAGCGCTCCGCGGGAGCAAAACGCTATAGGTGCTTTAACATTCAATGGTAACAAAGCATCAGGCGTGGCTTATAAAAGCGTTATCCTATCTGTGTGATAACAAGATGCGCAGACACGGGACGAGTTCCGCCTGCAAGAGGGGTGATGGTAAGCGCGGCGGCGTTGCCTGCGGGATTACGGACTGTCAGGATTGAGTTGACTGCCGTGGTGGTTACCACAGCCATTCCCACGATCTGAGACGTTCCCGTGGCGCGACCTGCGACGGTATAGGCTAAGTCTTGACCGTTCAAGGTTAGAATCAGCTGTCCCGCCTCGGTAACGCTGACTTGGAATAGGATCTGATAGGTTCCGATGGGTCCAAGATTGAACGAGGACGGACCAAGCCGTCCAATGTTCGTGTTGGCAATCGGACCGTTTTGCGGGAAGCTGACATCAGTTCCCGGGGCAACCGTTGCCGAATTATCGGGCGGCATCAAGGCGTAAAAATCGGCATAACTCAATACGCCGCCGGGGAGCCCTTGCGGTCCCTGCGCGCCTGTATCTCCTACAGGCCCCTGCGGACCGACAGGACCTTGCGGACCAATGGGACCCGTAGCGCCCACGGGACCCTGAGGGCCTGTAGGACCTGTATCGCCTACAGGCCCCTGCGGACCTGCGGGACCTTGCGGACCAATGGGACCCGTAGCCCCTGCGGGACCTTGAGGGCCAACGGGACCAATATCACCTGCGGGGCCCTGCGGACCGATTGGACCTTGCGGACCAACAGGACCGGTAGCGCCTTGAGGACCCGCGGGGCCGATCGGACCCATATCACCTTGGAGCCCCTGTGGCCCCGGAAGCCCTTGGAGCCCTTGAGGACCCTGCGGACCAACAGGGCCGATCTCACCGACAGGACCTTGCGGACCTACGGGACCTGTAGCACCTACGGGACCCTGGGGGCCTTGCGCACCTGTGTCACCTGCCGGGCCTTGTGGACCCACGGGGCCTTGGGGGCCGATAGGACCGACCGCGCCTGCCGGACCTTGCGGACCTGCGGGACCTACATCACCTGCGGGACCTTGCGCGCCGACAGGACCTTGTGGACCTTGTGCACCCGCATCGCCCGCGGGACCCTGAGGTCCTGTAGGACCTACGTCACCTGCGGGACCTTGTGGACCGATGGGACCTTGAGAACCTTGTGCGCCTGCAGGTCCCTGTGGACCCGGCGCTCCTGTGTTGCCGGTGGGCCCTTGTGGACCGATAAAACCTCTTGGCCCCGTCGGTCCTTGCGGACCAATAGGACCTCTCGGACCTGCCGGACCCTGCGGACCAATAGGACCTCTTGGCCCTGTTGGACCCTGCGGACCTTCGGGACCGGGGGGACAGACTACGCACGGATTTTTATCTTTATCGTGACAATCGTCACATTCATCGCAGCAAGGTGGCTGATTGTTACAGTTATTTTGACAGCCGTTTTGACAGTCATTGCAATAGCGATCGTTGGTACTTCGCATAAACGGATTCTGTCTGCTCATAAAATGACCTCCCTTGTAGATTTTGGTGAAGCACCATTACATTATATGTTGTTTTTTGACGAATAGGTACTATAAACTATAATGAGAAAGGGCTAACCGGATGAAGCAGTCGCCCTTCAAAATTTGAGTCGGAGGAAGCAAAGAATAGCCAAATCGGTTGAAAAGTTCATAGAAATATGATATAGTAATCTCAACGATAAATAAGAATTTGATGGAGGGTATTTATGTTAGCTTTAAAAATAATTGCTGTTATATTAGGTTTTGCTTTTAGCTTATTTGGTTACTTCATCTTCTTCAAGAAAAAATATTCTCTCATCAACGGCTTCAATGAAGATTTTAAAGCAGGACGTAAGGATGAGAACTATGCACGACGAGTAGGAATAATAGAATTTATGGTCGGAATTGTTCTTCTGCTCGTAGCAGTTATTCTGATTATATTTGTTTGACAAATTCCAATTTGTCGAGATGATGATAAAGCGCGAGGGCTGGCAGAAATCAATCTGTCAGCCCTCAAAAATTGAGTCGCAGTAAGCAAAGAGAAAGGCTTCGGGAATTGCTTCCCAAAGCCAAATTGGAGTGACAGGGTAACTTCGCTGCGCTACGTGATTCCCACGCTCTTCGCCTGACAAGCGAGCTTGTCGATCTCTGAGCGGGGAATGCGAACCTGCATTTTGCTTCGCAAAGCAGCTTCGAATTTACACATCAATCAAAAAAGCAAGAGAGAGGGACGAGCCTCTCTCTTGCTTTTTTGGTCGGAGTGACAGGATTCGAACCTGCGGCATCGACGTCCCAAACGTCGCGCGCTACCAACTGCGCCACACCCCGAAATTTCTACTGCTTTATTATACCAAATCGGGGAAATATTTGTCAAGCCCGCAGATAAAGATTTCAGCAAAAAGATTTGACACTTTTCGCTGTGTGTGTTATACTGTTTCTGATCAAAGTGTGCTTTGCGGGCGGGAGGTGTTTTTTTGAAGCAATCCGAAAAAAAGAATCGTATGGCCGCTATTGTAGAGCGGTTGAAGGGCGTTTATCCGATACCGTTTTGCGCCTTAGAGTCGGGTGGTGATCCCTGGAAGCTGTTGGTCATGGGGCGGCTTTCGGCGCAATGCACTGATGCCCGGGTGAACATTGTTTGCCGCGCGCTCTTTCAAAAATATCCAGATGCTGCCACGATGGCCGAGGCAGAGCTTGCTGACGTAGAGGACTTGGTGCGCCCGTGTGGACTGTATCGCACCAAGGCGCAGAATATCATTGATGCTTCTCGGATGCTACTGACCGATTTTGGCGGCGAAATGCCAAGTGAAATGGAGGCTCTGCTCCGCTTCCCCGGTGTGGGACGCAAAATCGCAAACTTGCTGCGCGGCGATCTGTTCGGCTTGCCCGCCATCGTGGCTGACACCCATTGCATCCGCATCTGCGGCCGGCTTGGATTTTACCCTACAAGCGAAAAAGACCCTGTACGGGTAGAGAAAAGCCTTGTTAAGATTGTAGAACCCGCCGAGCAAAGCGACCTATGCCACCGTTTGGTTCAGTTTGGCCGTGATGTTTGCACCGCGCGTGCTCCAAAATGCGCAGAATGCCCGCTTTATGATCTTTGCGATATGGGTGGCGCAAAATCAAATCAGGAGGAAAGGCATGGGTGAGATCAAGCTGTATGAAGGACGCCCCCGAGAGGAGCGCAGTCCCCGGGAAATGGCGGCATATGACTATTTGGACCAATTGCGCATTCGCTATCGCCGTGTGGATCACGCCGCCGCCGAGACGATGGAGGCCTGCGAGGAGATTGACCGTGTGTTGGGCGTGAGGATGTGCAAGAATTTATTTCTTTGCAACCGCCAGAAAACCGACTTCTATTTGCTGCTGATGCCCGGCGACAAGCCCTTTCGCACCAAGGAGCTATCGGGGCAGCTGGGGGTGGCTCGCCTTTCTTTTGCCTGTGCGGAGGATATGCAAGAAAAACTGGGGCTTTTGCCAGGCTCGGTCAGCGTGATGGGTTTGATCAACGATACCGAAGGTTGTGTGCGCTTGCTGATCGACAAGGAATTATTGTGTGACGCCGAGATCGGCTGTCATCCTTGCGTGAACACCTCCAGCTTGGCCTTTTCTATGGTTGATCTGTTGGAGAAAGTCCTCCCTGCCACCGGTCATGTCCTTACGGCGGTAGAACTGTCGCGTGCTCAATAAAGGGGTAACGGTATGAGAAAAGGGCGCCTTTGCGCCCTTTTCTCATACCGTTTTTTGACGGATCATATCGTGCAGGGCGGTTAACGCCGCATCCAGTCCTCCCACCTCGTCAATCAGACCGTGCTCTACTGCTTCGTTGCCGTTGATGATCGAGCCGATGTCGGTGGCGATCATGTCCGGACACATCATAAGCTCCTCCAGCACCTCTTTGGAAATATTCGAGTGACGGCAAACAAAATCCACAATCCGTCCTTGCATGTCGTGAAAATAGCGATAGGTTTGGGGTGCCCCCAGCACTGTGCCGTTGATCCGGACCGGATGGATGGTCATGGTGGCGCTGGGTACCATAAAGGACCGTTTGCCTGCCACCGCTAAGGGGACACCGATCGAGTGGCCGCCGCCCAACACCAGGGTGACGGTAGGCTTTTTCATGGAAGCAATCAGCTCGGCTAAGGCCAGCCCCGCTTCCACATCTCCGCCCATTGTGTTCAGAATGACCAACAAACCTTTTACGTCCTCGCTTTCCTCGATCGAAACGAGGAGCGGGATCAGATGCTCGTATTTAGTGGCCTTTTGCCCCTCTCCCAACGCATAGTGCCCTTCGATCTGTCCCACGATGGATAGGCAGTGGATGGCGTTCCCCTCTTTCCCCGCGGTGATGCCGCCGCTTTTTATGATCTCCTCCAGTTCGTTTGCCGCTTTCGTTTCTTTCTCTTCGCTCATAAACGCGCTCCTTTTTCTTGATTTATCTTATTTTGCCCAATTTTCTCATTAATATGTCGAGATTTCTTTCAATTTTGCATTTACAAGCAGAGAAGTTTATGTTATAATGAGCACGTATGGGCGCGTGAGCGTACCCGAAGTTTACAAAAGTGAGGTTTTGAAAATGGACAACAAATTCATCGTGGAAACTTCCGCACGTCACATTCACGTGACTGCCGAGACCTTTGCCAAGCTGTTTGGCCCTGACGCCGAGCTGCACAACAAGAAGGATCTGAGCCAGCCCGGCCAGTTCGCTTGCGAGGAAAGAGTGACGCTGGTAGGCCCCAAGGGCGAGCTGAAGGTCAGCATTCTTGGTCCCTTCCGCCCTGCCGATCAGGTGGAGCTTTCCTTTACCGATGCCCGTACCCTGGGTCTGAAGGCTGTTCCGGTTCGTGAGAGCGGCGACGTTGCCGGCGCGCCCGGCCTAAAGCTGGTTGGTCCCTGCGGTGAGGCTGAAATGGCAGAAGGCACGATCGTTGCCAAGCGCCACATCCATATGACTCCTGCCGATGCCGAAAGGCTGGGTGTTTCTGACAAGGAGATCGTTAAGGTCAAGTTGGATACCGACCGCCCTGTGATCTATGATGATGTGGTTGTTCGTGTTTCTGATAAGTTTGCTTTGGCGATGCATATCGACACCGACGAGTGCAACGCTGCCGCGGCTTTCGGTGCCGTTTGCGGCGAGATTATAAAGTAATCGAAATATGAAAAAAATTAAAATTTTGTTCCAGGGTGACAGCATCACCGATGCGGGTCGTGATAAGCGGAACTATTTTGATTTAGGTGCTGGCTACCCCAAATATGCCGCAGAGCAAATGATGAAGGATCATCCCGATGTGGCGTTTACCTTTATCAATCTGGGCATCAGCGGCAACCGCACCTGCCAGTTGTTCGACCGCCTGTATAAGGATGGCATCGAGCTACAGCCCGACGTGATCTCCATTCTGATCGGTATCAACGACGTTTGGCATCGCTACGGCAGCGGCCGCATCGAAACCACCGATGCGCAGATCGCCCTGAACTACCGCGCGATCCTGGAGCGCCTGAAGGCACAGACGGATGCAAAGATCGTGATGATCGCCCCCTATCTGCTGGACTGTGAGGACAAGGATCCCATCCGTGAGGATCTGAAGACGCTGTTGCCCATCGTCCGCGGTCTTGCCAAGGAATTTGCGGACGTGTACATCCCGTTGGATGAGCTGTTTGACGAGGCGCTGAAGACCCAGCCCGAGCCGAGATACTACTCCGGCGACGGCGTGCATCCCAACAAGAACGGTGCCGCCTTTATCGGCGCCGAGTACGCAAAGGCGATCAAGCCTCTGATCGAGGCACTGTAAGGAGAAATGGCTATGAAAATTCTTTGCATCAGCGATATGTACGTAACGGACAAGTACTACGAGGCGTGCTTTGCGGCACACCCCGAGTACGAGCTACAGGTCATCAAATTCGGCTCTGACGATTTCATCGAGATGCGCGACAAATTCCACCGCATCGAGCGCCACGGCCCCGAGGAGGTGGAGATCCCAGAGGAGATCTATACCGCCATTGAGGATGCGGACGTGCTGATGGTGCATATCTGTCCCGTACCCGAAAAGCTTATCGCGAGAGCCAAAAAGCTGCGCGCCGTGCTGACCAACCGCGGGGGCCTGGAGAACATCGCCGTTGAGGCGATCACCAAGCGCGGTATTCCACTGCTCAACAACCCCGCCCATAACACCAACGGCGTAGCAGAGCTGGCCATCGGTCTGATGGTGACTGAGACCCGTAACGTGGCACGGGCTCATATGGGTTTGAAAAACGGCGTTTGGCGCGAGGATTACCCGAACAAGCTGGATATTTGGGAGCTGAAGGGCAAGACGGTTGGTATCGTCGGCTTTGGCAACATCGGTCACCGTGTAGCGGAGATGTTGCAGGTGTTTGGCTGTAAGGTGCTGGTCAACGACGTTTATTATGACCCGGATGACGAGATGCTGGCCACGCTCCCCATCAAAAAGGTGGATCTGCCCACCCTGATGCGGGAAAGTGACATTGTGACCCTGCACGCCCGCAACACCGAGGTGATATTGGACCGCGAGCTGCTCTCCATGATGCAGCCCCACGCCTTCTTTATCAACACCGCCCGCGCGCATATGGTGGATTACGACGCGCTCTACGAGCTGCTTCGTGATCAGAAGATCATGGGTGCCGCTCTCGAGGTGCATCCCACCGAGCCGCTGCCGGAGGATTACCCCTTCCTGAAGCTGGACAACGTGACTCTGACCACTCACCGCGGCGGCGCGACCATCAACGCCTACAGTGACAGCCCTGAAATGCTGGTCACCGATTATGCCCGTTATCTCGCTGGCAAGAAGCCCCGCTTCTTCGTCAACCCCGAGGTGGGCTACGGCAAGTAAAAACAGGAACTTTCCGAACACGTTTCGGTAGTTTATAAACCAAGTCAATCTAAAAAAGGAGATAAAACTCATGAGAAAAGTAAGTGAAGCCCCTTACGCTATGAGCACCGAAGTGCAGCACATGTGTGTCGTGCAGAAGGGCCCCCACCACGGTCCCGCCCCCATTCCCGAAGAGGGCAAATGGGTCGAAGCCAAGCAGATCACCGATATTTCCGCCTACACCCATGGTGTGGGATGGTGCGCCCCCCAGCAGGGTGCCTGCAAGCTTTCTTTGAATGTCAAGAACGGCATTATTGAGGAAGCGCTTGTTGAAACCATCGGTTGCTCCGGTATGACCCACTCCGCCGCTATGGCCGCAGAGATTCTGCCCGGCAAGACCCTACTTGAGGCGCTGAACACCGACCTTGTATGTGATGCCATCAACACCGCTATGCGCGAGCTGTTTTTGCAGATCGTTTACGGCCGCAGCCAGTCCGCTTTCTCTGAGGGCGGCCTTGTCATCGGCGCCGGTATGGAGGACCTTGGCAAGGGCGAGCGTTCGATGGTAGGTACCATGTACGGCACCAAGGAAAAGGGCGTTCGTTACCTGGAGATGACCGAGGGCTACTGCACTCGCATGGCTCTGGACGAGAACAACGAGGTGATCGGCTACGAGTTCGTGTCTCTTGGCAAGATGACCGACATGATCAAGAAGGGCATCGAGCCTAACGAGGCCTACGAGAAGGCTAAGGGTACCTACGGCAGATTTGCTGAAGCCGTTAAGTACATCGATCCCCGCAAAGAGTAATTAAGGAGGTAACGTATCATGGCAAAATTTGAAGGTTATG
>SVQT01000059.1 GCA_015065215.1 Oscillospiraceae bacterium
CACATAAAAAGCGGTCGCGTCCGGATCAGAACCACGAATGGACTTTTGCAAGCAGGAAAGCAGGTCATAATGAGTATCGTCATCAAAATTGCCCACGCGCACATAGTAATCATCCACATTTTCTCTCGAGATCGAGACCGCCTCGCCCTTGTCATCGCTGGCGGCGGCAAAGTAGGCGTTTTCCAGCAGACCGATACCGCGGCGCACATCCCCCCGCACACTGTTAGCGATATGGTGGATCACCTCTTCTGTGGCGCGCACATCTGTTCCGTGTTCCCGATTGAGATGGTCCAATGCCCGGAAAAGCGCCGGCACCATTTCAACCGGCTTTACCGGACGGAACTCAAAAAGCGAGGAGCGGGAGATGATGGCGTTATAGACACAAAAATGCGGGTTTTCGGTAGTGGAGGCAATCAGGGTCACCCGCCCATCCTCCATATATTCCAGCAACGCTTGCTGCTGCTTGCGATTGAAATACTGGATCTCATCCAGATAGAGCAGAATTCCTCCTGCCCCAAAAACATTGGCCGTTTCAGCCAAAACCTGCTTTACATCGGAAAGTGCGGCGGAGGTGCAGTTGAGGCGGCGAAAAACCATGCCTGACTGCTTGGCGATAATCGAGGCCGCTGTGGTTTTCCCGGTGCCTGGAGGGCCAAAAAAGATCATGTTGGTGATGCGGCCGTTTTCCACCATGCGCCGCACCACGCCGCGGGGGCCAAAAAGATGGCTCTGCCCCACGATGGTATCAAAGCTATCCGGCCGTAAAATATCAGCTAATTGCTCATTTCTCATACCGTTCCCTCACATTTTCGATTTGCGCGCAATGGGTCACTGACCTGAGCGAATGATGTCCCCCTCACTTGCTATATGCGGCAAGCGGCAAAAAAATGCCATTTTGGGGTGAGGCGCCGACAAAATAGGCGTGCCTGATTCATCATACAGCTCCGTTACATCGAAAGGAATACCCACACGCCCCGGGGTCAGCAGCTCGGCCTTATCCCCAAGACTGACCTTGTTTCGCTGAAGCAAGCGACAAATGCGGCCTTGCTCGTTTTGCGCTACAAGTCCCGCCGGCAGTTCTCCCCGCTCGGTGACCGTAGCGAAATAGGCCTTTTCACGGATATAGCCCACATCGGCAGTCAGTTGCGGATTTTGACGGGGATCGTCAAACCAATAGCCGGTGCAGTAGGCACGGTGCGAAACACTTTCCACCTCACGGTACCATCCCTCGTCAAAACGGTAATGGATCGGATCGGCATAGTAAGCGTCTATTGCCATACGGTAGGCGTTGGTCACCACCGCCGTATAGTAGGCGCTCTTCATTCTGCCCTCGATTTTAAAAGAGGAGACCCCCGCCTCGATCAGTGCGGGAATGTGCCGCAAGGCACACATATCCTTTGAGGACATAATAAAGGTTCCGTTCTCATTTTGCAATACAGGTAACCGCTCATCAGGCCTTTTTTCTTCTACGATGGTATAATTCCAGCGGCAGGGCTGCGCGCAACCGCCCCGATTGGCATCTCGGCCAGTAAACGCATTGGAAAGCATACAGCGCCCACTATAAGAAACGCACATCGAACCGTGCACAAAGGCCTCTAACTCCACGCTTTCATCAAGCGCCTCGCGAATGGCCTTGACTTCATCTATACGCAATTCTCTCGCCAACACCAAACGAGCGGCGCCAAGGGCCGCCCAGGCCTTTGCCGCCGCAGGACTGACAATGCTTGCCTGCGTCGAAATGTGAACGTCTATTTCGGGTAAAAGCTGGCGAACGGTAGCGAAAACGCCCATATCGCTCACAATCAGGGCGTCGATCTTGTGCGGCCGCAAGCGGCACAGATATTCCCGCAAACGGGGGTATTCGTCACCGTGGGGCATGGTATTAACAGTCAGGTAAAGCTTTTTGCCTCGCGCATGAACATAGTCAGCCGCCTGTGCCAATTCCTCATCGGTGAAATTATCCGCCGCGGAACGCATACCAAAACACTTTCCCGAAAGATAGACCGCATCAGCGCCAAAACGCAAAGCTGCGCAGAGCTTTTCAAAATTGCCCGCCGGGGACAGCAGTTCGGTCATAAGCGCGCTCCTTTCGTGATATATTCCCTACTATTATACCTTTTTCCGCTTTTTCTGTCAAGAAAAAGGAGGCAGTTTGGTTTGGAAATCACAAAGAGCGATACCGCAACTCTTGACTTTGTCGCCCGCACCGTGTTATAATAAATGACAGACTTTTGAAATCGGGGGTAATGTATGCGGATCAAGCAAACCGTAAGGGACCAATTTGCGCGTATCAAAAACAACTTTTTGGCCTTTCTGCGCCGCCGTGATCCGGCGGAATATTTCATCGCATTGATGCTAGTTGGTCTGACCGTCTTCGTATTACGGTGCTTGATCGGCGGTAGCGACGCTTTTCTTGGCATCTTTTTTGAGCGGGGCGAAATGCTGTTCTATGATTTCTTCGCGCCGGTTCGGGACGCGGCGCAGGGTCTTGGCGTTTATACCGAAATGGGCTCGATCTATCCCCCCTTATCCAATTTGATCATCTTCCTATTTTCGCGTTTTTTGCCGGCGGAATATCTGTCACTCCCCCGTGAGGAATTCTACCAATGGTCTCAATACCCCACCGCGATCCTGACCTATATCCTCTATTTCTCAATCTCCTTGCTTGTGCTTGCCCTGCTGTTGGGACGGGAAAAATACACACCTGCCAAAAAAAGTCTTTTTATCTTTTTAATGCTCTGCTCTTTCCCCTTTGTTTTTTTGAGCGAGCGCGGTAACACGGTCATTCTTTGTATCATCGCCATGCTGATTTACACCCAGAACTATAACAGTCAAAACCCCGCGGCAAGGGAATTTGGCCTCTTTATGCTGGCAGTTGCAACCGGCATGAAATTTTATCCGGTCCTGCTGGGTCTGCCGCTTTTGGCGGACAAACGTTGGAAAGACGCCATTCACGCTTGTGTTTACGGCTTGCTCTGCTTCCTGATTCCCTCCTTTTTCTATAACGGGCCAATCAGCATCTTCTGGTCGATCAAAAACACCCTCGGCTTTTCGGGGCGTTCTGTCGCGCCGGCCGGCGACTTTATGGCAAGCAACGGCATTTCGGCAGCCTTTGGCGGTACCCTGCTGATCCTGTTCTATCTTTTTGTGGTTCTGTTTGCCGTATTCGCCGCCTTGATAGAGCGCAAACCCTGGAAATCCTGGTTGCTTTGCGGTATTGTCATGTTGACCATGCCCTCGATCTTCTCTTCCTACAACTGGCTTTTGCTCCTGCCCGCCATTGTGGCCTTTTTCCGTTCAGAAAAGCTGACCGGCAGAAATTGGCTTTACTTCTTTTTGCTCACTGTTCCCTTCTTCACATATCCCCCCCGTCCGTGGCAGGATACTATGCTGATCGTTGCGGTAGTTGGCCTTTACCTGCTTTCTGTCATTGAGGCAATTCTCAACCTGCGTCGTCTTCTGAAGGAGCGCAAAGAGAAAAATATCCTCAAGGCCGAAGCCGAAAACGCCTGATCTTCGCTTTTCAATAAGGAGGGCCTATGCGCTGGGAACAATGGCTACGTAAAATCGTATCGCTGACAGGAAAAACCGTTCTGGTAACCGGGGCCAACAGCGGCATCGGTTACGCCGCCGCCTCACATTTTTTAACACTTGGGGCTGATCTGATCCTTGCTTGCCGCAGTGAAGAACGGGGCAACGCGGCGGCAACGCGCTTGCGGGAACAATTCCCCCACCGTAAAATTGAGCTGTTGCAATTAGACCTTTCGGCCAAATCCTCCATTGATAATTTCGCAAAAAAGATAGAAAAACGGGGCGCGAAAATTGACATTTTGCTTTCCTGCGCCGGGGTGTATTATCCCAGGGAGACAAAGACCGCGGACGGCCTGCCGATGACAGTAGGTGTCAACTACGTGGGGACTGTTTGGCTGGTGGAGGCTCTTTTGCCCATGTTAAAAGAAAACGGCCGCGTTGTTCTAACCACCAGCTTAGTGGATCGCTTTGGAAAGGTACAAAAGCACCCTCGCTCAAAGGCCAAGGAGGGCTATGCGGATTATGCGGAAAGCAAATTGCTCCTGTCTGCCTATGTGCTAAAAAAAGCCGCCGAACGGCGCCCCAACGAGCCCCTGTTTCTGGCCGCTCATCCGGGCATTACCGCCACTTCGCTGCTGGATCCCGCCAAAACCTCGCACAACCCCATCTTCTCTAAGCTCGGGCACGCTTTTCTCTATGTATTCACCCATTCCAAAGAAAAAGCCGCGCTGACCGCTGTTTTTGCCGCGGCTGGTAAGGTAAAAAACGGCGATTGTATCGGCCCGCGCGGACCTTTCGGCATCAGCGGCTTCCCCCATATCACCAAATTCTGCCGCCACGCGCGGCGCCAGGCGCGGGAAGGCACCGATCCCTATAGAGCCATATAAAAGGAAAGGTTGGAGCGTTTGCCCCAACCTTTTTTAATAGACAAAATCTCTTATAAAAGCATTAAAACACACAACACGATGCCAAAGCGGACGCGGCGGACTTCATGATCGTGTTATAGATACGCAGCAGGGGAAATACCGGTACGTTTTTTGAAAAAATTGGAAAAATAATGTATGGAGGAAAAGCCGCACATCGCGGCCACATCCCCCACCTTATAAACGTTCAGCGCCAGATACTGCTTGGCCATCTCCAGCCGCTTTTCCAACAGGTCATTCATCGGACTGACACCAAAGAAACCGGTATACAGGGCGCAAAAGCGGCTGACGGAATAGCCGGACAGCGCCGCCATTTTTTGCAAGCTCCAATCCTCGCCATAATGGTGCAGAATTCGGACCCGCAGCTCTTTGAAGCTGGTCAGTAGCGGCGTATCCTCATTTTTCTGTACCCGTTCGGCACGTTTGACTGTGACCAGCATCCGATAGATGCTATCCGAGATCAAGCGATCGCTATAAGCGTCACGGCGCACCGACTCCTTGAGCACCCGATCAATCAGCGGGGCAAACACCGTTCTATCCTCCATGGGGATCAGCGTGTCAAAGGGGAGCTCCAAGGGGTCAAGCTCCTCTTTTTCGCCGTCAAAATAGATCCAGTCGTTGATGAATTGCCGATCCTGTGCCAGGGGGCCGTGGATCACGGCAGAACCCGGACGTTGAAGCAAGCAGTCCCCCGCACGCCCCTCATAGCGCTTGCCGTTCAGCACGCAAAAAAAGGGGGTGCGAAAGCAAAGCAATACATAATGCGGCGCATGGTCTGTGCGAAAAACAAACCCCTCCCTGTGCTCGGTCGCGACACCGCAAATGGCAGAACGAAACATGAAGATCTCTCCTGTTACAGTAAGATATTGCAAATTTTCTAAAAACATAATAACATAATTTAACGACAAATGCAAGAGGTAGCCTTATAATAAAATCAAACAAAGCTTGGGCAAGAAGCAACAACGTGTTGCCCCACCCACCAAAACACCCGCTTGGACGAGAAACGAGCAAAACTATGGCGTTCAAGTTCGCCATTGGCGAACAACTGAAGTTTCCTTGCCGGCACAGCCGACACTTTGCTATGCAAAGGCGGAAACATCCAACGCAGAAAGCAAGGCGAAGGTGTAGTAATCTACTCCGAGCCGCTTTCGAGAAACAACGACGTATTGCGATGTTTATCGTGCAAGCCAAAAGGAGTACAAACTATGACGCACGAAAACAAATTCGGCATGTTCATCCATTGGGGCCTGTATGGCGCCACCGGTGTGCAAGATCAGGTCTTTGCCAGAATGAACTGGCCAAGAGAGAAGTACGAGGGGTTGATGCACACCTTTAACCCGGTGAAATACGACCCCGAAAAGTGGGTGCTGCTGGCCAAGGAGGCCGGTATGGAGTACATCTGCTTCACCACCAAGCATCACGACGGATTTTGCATGTGGGATACCGCTTATTCCGAGTACAAGATCACCAACACCCCCTACGGGAAGGACGTGCTGAAAATGCTGGCCGATGCCTGCCAGAAGCATGATATGAAGCTTTCCTTCTACTATTCCTGTCCCGACTGGAACCACCCCTACGGCTACAATCCCGCCTCTACCCATCAGTGGAAGGCCAAGACCGAAAACGGCATAAATACTGCCGCCTATCTGGAATATGTGCGCAATCAGGTGCGTGAGCTTTGCACCAATTACGGCCCGCTCTACACCTTCTTCTGGGATATTCCCCCAAAGATCAAGGATCCCTCTTTTAATGAGATGATCCGAGAGCTGCAACCGGGCATCTATATCAATGACCGCGGCTATGACGTAGGCGATTTTTCCACCCCCGAGCGGGAATACAAGGCGGCCGAGGGTGAACGCTTTACCCGTATGACCGAGGCCTGCAACTCGGTGGGTGAACAGAGCTGGGGCTACCGCGAGGGGGAGGATTTTTACTCAATCCGCCACCTGACCAGCTCGATTGACCGCATCATGGCACTGGGCGGTAGCTATTTGCTCAATGTCGGCCCCAACGGCGAGGGTGAGATCACCGAGGACTACGCCGCCCGTATCCGCCGCATTGGAGACTGGTACAACCGCATGGAGGGGGCGCTCGTTTGCCATGAAGCAGACGACTTTAGCTACAAGGTCAAGGCCAACAAAGCCATCGTCACCAAAAAGAACGGAAAATCCTACTTCCACTTCCCCGACGGCATCCGTTCCACCTCGGTGGCACTGCAATTCTTCCCCGGCATGCCCAAGAGCGTGCGTTTGCTGAATACCGGCAAGACGCTCAATGCCGCCATTGACCTGTTGCCCGAGTATTCTGCCAACGGTCAGGCACTGCCCTTTTTGCACATTACCGGTATCCCGGTAGATGACCTTGCAAGTGAGGCCATCGTGATTGAAATTGAATGGTGAGGTAAACACAATGAAAAGATCCGAAATCAATGCCGCCATCAAATGGGCGGAAGCCCTTTGTAAAAAGCATCACATCACCCTGCCCTTTTTCGCAGGTCTCCCCGCCGACAAGGCGGAGTTTCGCCGCCCCGAGCGCATCAACCTTTTTAAAACCATGCTGGGCTGGGATGTTTCTGACTTCAGCTCCGGCGATTTTGAAAAATGCGGTGCGGTGCTCTTTACCGTGCGCAACGGCAGCGTGCTGGAGCCGGGCGTGGGTACGCCTTACGCGGAAAAGTACATCTTTTTAAAGGACGGACAGGAGCAGGAAATCCCGCTTCACTACCACAACAACAAAACCGAGGACATCATCAACCGTGCGGGCGGCGTATTCTGCTGCCAGCTGGCCGCATGCGGCGCAGACGGAAAACCGGACTTTTCGGCACCCGTCAGGGTACTTCGTGACGGCGAATACTATACCGCCGCCCCCGGTGAGATCATCGAGATCTCTACCGGCAACAGCATTACCTTAGAGCCGGGTGTTTTCCATCGCTTCTTTGCCAAGACCGGCTATGGCGATCTGCTGATCGGCGAGGTCTCTAAGATCAATGACGACAACACCGACAACGTGTTTGCCATCACCCGTGAGCGCTTTTGCGGCATCGACGAGGACGAACCGCCCTACCGCTTACTGGTAAACGAATATTGAGAGCGGAACAAGACTTGCGCGAGCACAGCACACGCCCCCCAAAAAGCAGCTCAGAGCAGTAACAAAAAAGCCACCCGATGGGTGGCTTTTTTGTTATTCTGTCACGATCTTGAACATGTCAAAAATGCGAAAATCCTTCACGCCAAAGGTTACGCGATCACCCTCTTGCTTGAAAGGGATCGGTATCTCGCCAGGCAGCAGCAAAACTGCTTGCGCCTTGCCCTGTACCCGGAGCGAGACCTCAAAGGGCGGGATCTCACGCGCGCAGTAATCGTCGCTGAGCTGAGCGGCAGAGCAAAGATACTCCTTACCCTCTTGAAAGGTTACGATCTCCACGTCAGCGGGAGCGGTTGTGTAAACCGACGGCTCGCCAATCATCCAGCGGATCAGATCGCAAAGCAATTTGCCGTATTCATATTCTGTTTCAAACTCGGGCACGCAGGCCATCCAGATGAATTTGCCTTTACCGTAAGCACCCTCTACAATAGCGGGATAGTTGGTGGGGACGCCGGGGGGATTGCTATGAATAGAGGCAAAGCGGTTTTCATAGGTGCCGGTATAGGGCATCACTACGGTAGCAAGAGCGGTGCCATTGTGATCCCCCTCTAAAAGGGGCATGAAGCCGTCCACAGAGAGCGGATATTTTTCGTTGAAATCACTCAAGATGGGTGCGGCACCCGTAGGCGCGATATAGGTGGTATTGCTGGGGGATACGGTCACAGTATCGTTGCCCAGCAACGCCTTCATTAAGCGCTTGCTACGCCCGTCGGTAAAGATCAGTCTGCCACCCTCCCGCACGTAGTCCAGCAGCTTGTCGATGCCCTCGCCCTCCTCATCGGTCAGACAAGAGGCAAAGATCAGCTTATAATCCTCAAATTTGCCAAATTCACCGCCCACAATTCCATGCGGAATATGATTCTCGATCATCCGTCTGGTCATCTTTGGCACGCATTTTCCGTTGGTGTATTCGTTTCCGTTTTCCGGATGACGGCTGTGGAAGCTGTAGTAAAAGCCCACATCGGCCACAGGAGTGCCATAGAGATATTTTTCATACCGTTTCTCGGTTTCAAACACCTTTCCGATGCGATCGTAGACACGGCTATCCAAAGTGCCCACTGGGTCGATAGCATCAATCACCAGGGTAGCACCGTGATTGGCACAGGTCAGCATCACAGCAGAAAGGCACCGATCCTCCGACTTGGTCAGGGTATGCTTGCGCAGGCCGGGGGTACAGCGGGAGAACATATATTCAAAGGGCTGATTTGTGGTGGTGGCATAGTAATACTTACAGGTAAAAGACTGCTCATAGGCGGTGCCGTACAGATCGCCGCCGGCGTAGTCGCAGGCGCGAAGCAGCTCGATGCTCATGCCCTTGTTATAGCTGGGTAAAGCCGCAAAGGCCACGTTATGCTCCACGCTGACCTCCCCCATCACCTTTTTGGTATAATCGGTCACAGACTGAATAAACTCGGCCATCCATTCCTTTTGCTTGCGCAGGAAGGTAAGCCAAATGGGTGTCGCCTCGAATTCACCGGTGGGGATGCGCTCGCCCGTTTCCGCAAGGAAGCGCGCCTCGCATTTTTCGCAATGGCAGTAGTGGGGCCAGAAAGGCATATCGTAGAACATACCGTCCATCTTGGCATAGGCCGCCATTTCATCAATGCGGCGATAGGTAAAGGCACGGTAATCCTCGTTGTTGGGGCACACGTAGCCGTAGCGGTTGTATTTTCCGCTGTTCTTGCTTTTCGTGCCGCGCTTTCCGTTTCCGTTCTCGTCCAGCATCCGCCAATCCGGATGCTCGTCATAGGCCACATTGTCGTGGGTCAGGCTATAGTAGCCCACCACGCTGATGCCGTTTGCGCGGCATTTGTTGATCAGGTCGGCCAAGGCGTTCTCTCTGCCCATAAAGGCGCGGTGCATCTTGCCCTGTTTGGTAGGGAAGTTGCAAAGTCCCACGTGGGATTGCAGATAGATCATCGCCGCGTCCACGTCGGCACGCTTTAAATTTTCATAATACGCGTCCGGGTCAAATTCAGACAAAAACCGCTCGTCCCAGTCCTCGATATGCATATCGCACAGATGGCGGCGGTAAGAATGGGAAAACCACATAAGACATCCCCCTTTAAACAAAATTTCTGCTTTCAGTATAGCACGCCAAAAACAAAAAGTAAAGCGACAAATGGCCAAAAATGGGGAATATGGATTAAAACGAAATCAAAATTCAAGAACAAACCGCCAAACAGGCACATTGCCCAGTCACGGCCGCAAAGCCATCTTCGGTTTACGCTATGGCCCTTCGCTTTGGGTGTTGACACATTTTCGCTTTTTATGCTATAATACAAGTGTACCATAGATACGCTACATTTTTAGAAAAGGAGATTTTTATGAACATTTTTGAGCTTGACTATCTAAAATGCACAACAACTCTGCTAAAAGAAGCTTTTTCTTTTAAAAAGTACTGTGCGATGAACACATTTTGGGCCGTCATCATAGCGCTGCTAATGCTCCCCTTTATCATCTCCTCCCTCTTCCTTGGCGCATACCTGATTTTCCTGACCTTTATGTTCAAGGCATTCAAGATGCCCATTGACTTTCTCCATGACCTTGTCAATAAAGAAGGAAAAGAGGTCAAGCATGCTACCCAAGCCGTGCTATATCTCATTTCCTGGCCTTGGGTGTTCCTCCTGTACGCTATGCTTTCCCTGTCCCTTGTGAGCATCATTAGA
>SVQT01000008.1 GCA_015065215.1 Oscillospiraceae bacterium
GTACGTCCATGTCCGCTTGCTTCCTTCAGATATTTTTTCAATTATAACTGCAAGATTTTGCTTTACGTCTTCTGGGGGAGTTGCAGTTGATTTCTTTATATCCAATGTCCACAAATCATCGAGCGAATTGGGAATATCAACTTGTACGCGTGCAAGCTTTGACAAATCTCCCTGACGCATCAATCTGAACCATGTTCCCCAAACAAGCAGTCTCTTATTTCTATACACATAAAAGCCCTGTTGCTTTCTAAGTCCTTCCTTACCACCAAGTTCCTTCAATTCTTTTTGTGTCAACTTCGAGATGTGAGGGAGTATATATGGCTTTACTCTGACTTTTGAGCCTCGAACAATAATAGTTTCCTCATCCATTAATTGCGTACTTTTCTTTGAAAGGAAGGGATCGTGGGGAGCTATGCTAAGCTCATTCATACGGATATCTAATTTTTTCAATCCCTGCTCTCCGCTTAAATAGCGGTGAAAAACCAACGACAAGTGCTCTCTGATCAACGCCATCTTTCGTGAGAATGCTTCTGCAATATCGTTTTCTCCAATTGCAAATTTGTCCAGGTCTTGCCATATAACCAGCGTTCCACTATCTAACGAAGCTAATTTATTGTAACTCGGATATTTATCAAATTCAGTATTATCGAGAATAATAAGAGACCAGGATTTTGCTTTTTTGACATGATCTAAATTCCACTGTGCACCAGAAACAACACCAGCTCGCTTAGTGATCACAGTAAGAATTCTACATTGAGATAGCGATGCAGTTTTCATGCCGAGCCCATATCTTCCAAGATCATATTCTTCTCTTTCGTCCAAAGGATCTTTGCTTCCGTATTGCATTGCTGCAATCAATCGCTCTTCCGACATTCCATATCCATCATCAAGAATTGCTATGTATGATTCACCAATAGGAAAGAAATCAATATCTATACGACTTGCTTTAGCAGCCACGCTATTATCAATAATATCTGCAATTGCGGCTTCTATAGAATATCCAATCGCACGAGTCGACTCCATAAGAGTAGGCGCATATGGCGGCATATCAGTATATCTCATAACTAATACCTCCTCAATCAATTCGAAACAAATGTATCTTATTGCAGTAAAGCAACTTCACTTTTAATTAGGCACTATCTCAACGATATCATCCAACGTACATTCAAGCGCCGTACAGATTTTAACAAGCACATCACTGGACACAGTAGCACCATCCTTCTTCATTTTCGCAAGTGTTGCCGGACTGATACCCGCTTTTGCGGCGAGGTCTTTGCTTTTCATCTCACGATCGATGAGTAGTTTGAACAGTTTCTTATAGCTAGCGGCCATTTTCCACCTCATGAAATAGTTATTTTTATTCATTTTAGATTGTACCATTTTTCTCGACAAAAATCAAGTAATTCCCTTCTATAAATTAAAAGAACGTCGAATTTTTTGGACAATCAAAGAAACTTACTTCTGGTACAGTAACAGACGCTGATATTATTACCCATATAACAATAAAAGCATTTGTTTACGCTACAAGTTCGTGCTACGCAACACCTTGAGCTTTGTTACGCAGGTTGTTACGCAAAGCCTTAAAATAAAACAAAAGCGCGCTGTTGGAATCGCACAGATTCCATCAGCACGCTTACACTAAAGCTATGCGCTAAAGCCAAGAAAAAGCCAGCGAGGTGTGGCTCAGCTTGGTAGAGCGCTACGTTCGGGACGTAGAAGTCGCAAGTTCGAATCTTGTCACCTCGACCAAAAAGAAAGAACCGCCACGTGGGCGGTTCTTTCTTTTTGCTTGTGCGTAGCATTTCGGCTTGGCTGTTATTTATAACAGCGCAAGTTCGGTTTCACCGCCCGAAGATCGGCGGGCTTGCACGGCAGGCGAAGGGCGCGTGAATCTTCGCCGAAGGCGAATACCTTGTCGCCTCGACCAAAATTGGCTTTGTGAGCAATTCTCAAAGCCTTTTTCTTTGCCTGCCGGAACGCCAATTTTTGAGGGGGCAGCGTTATGAGATGCAGAAGATGTGATCTCGGTACGATAGGCGTATAATATACGTCGAGTGCCGAGAGCGCAACTAAAAAACACACATGATAAATGAAATTCGATAGAATTTCTACCGAAAAGCCGCTTCACCATCACTTTTTGATGGCAAAGCGGCTTTTTCTATGCTTTTTCGTGTGTTTTTTGTTCGGCGCTCATGAATCGGTTCCCTCGCTCTGTATTATCATTCCGATAAATTGGAATTTATCTCTCGACAGCTATCAATACAGCTCTACATGGCGAACCGTCCGCACCCGATAAATTCAGCGGTGCAGCATTTAAAAAATAAACACCTTCACACACTTCTGACAACCGAATTCCTTCGAGTAGGCTAACATTAGCATCCAAAAGCTCAAGATGCACTGCCATTGGCGCGTTTTGTGACCCGATTGTCTGGGGTTCATTTCCCAGAAGTAAAATATCTGAAGATGCAAATACCTTTGCCGCTTCTAACGATACTTCGACATCTCCCTTAATCAGAATTCTCTTTGCCGCTTCCGTATTCTGTTCTTTCGCTTTTTCAATTATTTTTACAGCATCATCGCCGGAGACGATCCCTTGATGCTCTGCCACATAAGCCATTCCCACAAATACCTCTAAGCATATAGCATCCACGGTTTTTCCGTCTTTGAGAAAATGAAATGGCGCATCTATATGTGTGCCGTTGTGAGCGCACATACTAAATGCCGTCAGATTATACAAATCGCCTTTTTCCATGAAACTAAGCATCTTTTTTTCGGGTGCCGGATCGCCGGGATATACTTGGCACCCAAAAACTTCTTGTGAAATATCATAGATTTTCATTGCATATTCTCCACTACAAATTTCTATTTATAGATGAGTTCATTATATCATATTTCTATGAATTTTTCAAACGTTTTGGCTATTATTTGCCTACTGCGCCGCAAATTTTGAGGGGCGACCGTTCGTGGTCGCCCCTCTGTGCGTTCATGCCTCTTTTGCTTTTTTCGAGCCTTGCCACCTCGCTTTAGCGATATGTTCGTCTCGGCATTGTTATAGTCAAAGCGGCACTGACTTTTTGAGAGAAAATATACACAACATATATCGACAAAAAATATAATACATGTAGGAGGTGCAACATGAACGCTATTGTATTAATGGCTCTGATCGCAACGCTTGGCACATGGCTTGTAACCGCGTTAGGGGCCGCGACGGTCGTCTTTTTTAAATCTCCCAATCCAAAGGCATTGAACCTTATGCTTGGATTCGCCTCCGGCGTCATGATCGCGGCGAGCTTTTGGTCGCTGCTGCAACCCGCCATAGAGCGCGCGGAGGCTACGTCAAATCTGCCCGCTTACTTTGTGGCAACAGCAGGCTTTCTGTTCGGCGCGTTATTTATGTGGGGAAGCGACAAGGTGGTCACGTTCACGCAGCGAAAGCTAACCAATACACAAGAGAGCCCAAACACACGGTTTAGCAGAATTATAATGCTGATTTTGTCGATCACGCTTCATAATATCCCCGAAGGCTTGGCGGTCGGCGTCGCGTTTGGCGCACTGCAAAACGGCACTTACAGTACAGAAAGTCTTATGGGTGCCATCACCATCGCGATCGGGATCGGTTTGCAAAACTTCCCCGAGGGTGCCGCGGTTTCTGTTCCGCTGCGCAGAGAAGGCTTTTCCAGAAAAAAGAGCTTTTTGTACGGTCAGGCTTCGGGCATGGTAGAACCGATCGCGGGTGTGATCGGCGCGCTGTTGGTGGTTTATGTTGAAGCGATTCTTCCGTATGCGCTTGCTTTCGCCGCCGGGACCATGATTTTGGTTGCTGTACACGAGTTGATTCCCGAATGCCAAAAAAACCAAGAGGCGCAGCCTTATTTTGCCACCATGGGGATTGTTCTCGGATTTGCCGTTATGATGCTGTTAGACGTTATGCTGGGGTAACCCGATCAAAAAAACGAGCTTTGATTTTTTCTGTGACAAGAATCAATCAAAGCTCACTTTTTATGTTGCGCGCGGGCAAACGGTTATGCGCTTTTATTCATCTTTTCTTGGTGAGAGCGCCTCGCATTCCTTCCCCGCTCTCGCGTGTCAATCCTTCCAAATAAAATGATGGTTGATCGACTCACCGCCGTCCACCAAAATGCTTTGACCGGTGCAAAAGCTATTTGTCACTGTCAGAAAATACGCCCATTGCGCGATCTCCTCAGGCGTTGCCCATCTCCTCAGGGGTGTTTGATCCATAATCCGCGCCCAAAGCCCGGGGTCGTTCATCACACACTCGTTCAAAGGGGTCAAAACGCCACCGGGGTCAAGGCTGTTGCAGGTCGCCCCATACGAAGCGACGCGCATTGCCACATTCTTTGTATATGCCAAAACGCCCCCCTTGCTGGCGCAATATTCAGGGAATTCGGCACCCGTGTGAGCACTTGCCGAACCGATATGCAGTATCGCTTTTATTTTAGGCTGAATCCCGTATTTCTCGGTCATCCATAGCAACGCCTTTAGATTGACATCAATATCCTCCTCGTTTTGCGTGCCCGCGTTGTTGATCAAAATCTCTACACCGTCGATCGCGGGGAGGTTCTCTTTATCACGCACATCGCATTGCACGTGTGTATATGCCGCGTGGTCAATCCCTTGGGGCTGTCGGTCAATACCGAAAACAGTATGCCCCTCCCGCAAAAAAAGCTCCGCTATCGCTTTGCCGATGCCTTGAGATGTTCCTGTGATCAAAACCTTCATTTCTCATTCCCCTTTATGTAATTCAAATACTCGGCGCCAACAGACTCAGCTTGCCATTTTCTTGTAATGCGGTATCCGATCGGCGAGAACGCGATTTCCATAATCAGCTCAGCAATCGCGCCTGTCAGGGCGCACATGGCGCATTGAAGAACCGTCCAATGGAAGCCGTTCCAAAAGATTGGCGCGAAGCATACAAACACGATGACCGAAAAAATGAAATTGTCGAGAAACTGCCCGACGAACGTGGAGATATACGTCCTTGCCGCATACGCAAGCCTTCCGTCCGGATTGCCACGAAAGCTCTTGCCAATCATCCAGTTGAGCGTGTTATTGATCACGGCCGAGGCAAGAAAAGCGATCGTACTGCCAAGCAGAATAAACCATGTTCCGCCGAAAATACCGTCAAACGCGCTGTAATTGTCCGCACTGGAGGGGATCACGCTTGCGACAAAAAAGATCAGGCAGGTCAGCAGATTGATCATTGCCGCCAGAACCGTGATGCTATTGGAGGCTTTGGGACCGAAATGCTTTGTGATAATATCCATACACATAAAGGAAAGCCAAGAGATCAGAATGCCGCCGTCAAGCGCAATCCAATCAAGCTGCAACAGCGTCTTGTTCGCAAGCAAATTCATACAAACAACGCTAACGACAAACAGGGATACAACGGTTGCGGGAATAGATCTGAGCAATATTTTAAATTCTGATAGCTCGCTGTGCAGTCGAGCTCTTATTTTAACCCTCATTGAAACGCGCCTCCTCCTTGCCTGTCGTTTTTGTTACATTATATCATGTCATTAGATATTTTTCAATCGCAATTGGCAAAACGATTTCAAGTTTCGCCAATATTCTAACATATTTTTATCATTTTTGCTATAGAACACCCCAAGCAACTGACTGTGCTTGATAGAATCTTGGTTTTTTTCTGCATGATTTATAAGAACAGAGGGCATAATCCATAATAAAATAAAAAGAAAAGGAGCAAAACCCATGTCCATGATCAACAAAGAAATTTCAGATTTCAAAACCTACGCGTTTCACGAAAACAACTTCAAAATCCTTTCCAAGGAGGAGGTTCTCGGCAAATGGAGCGTATTTTTCTTCTACCCTGCCGATTTCACCTTTGTGTGCCCTACCGAGCTGGAGGACCTCGCGGAAAAATATGAGGCATTCAGAAATGTAGGCTGCGAGATCTACGCGGTATCCACCGACACACATTTTGTGCACAAGGCGTGGCACGATACCTCGGACCGCATCAAAAAAATCAATTATCCCATGCTGGCCGACCCGACCCATGCCATTACGAGAGATTTTGGCGTGCTGATCGAATCCGACGGCCTTGCCGAGCGCGGCACCTTTATCATCAACCCCGAGGGAAAGATCGTTGGCTATGAGGTAACGGCGGGCAATGTGGGCAGAAATGCCGAAGAGCTGCTGCGTAAAGTACAGGCGTGCCAGTTTGTACACGCACACGGCGATCAGGTTTGCCCCGCGAACTGGAAGCCGGGTGCTGAAACCTTGAAGCCAAGCCTTGATCTTGTGGGTCAGCTCTGATGGAAAAGACGAAAAAATACAACCAGGATAAGCTCTACGATGTTATTGTCATCGGCGGTGGCCCCGCGGGGCTGACCGCCGCGCTGTACCTGGCGCGCGCCAAATATCGCGTGCTGGTGCTTGAAAAAGAGCAATTCGGCGGCCAAATCACCATTACGCATGAGGTGGTCAATTATCCGGGTATCGCCAAAACCAGCGGCAAGGAGCTGACCGAAACCATGCGGCGCCAAGCCGATGCCTTCGGGGCGGAATTTCTGCTTGCGCGGGCAGAAGGGCTTGATCTGGCGGGAGACGTCAAAATGGTCAGAACCAATAAAGGCGATTTTTACTGCCTTGGCATTTTGCTCGCCACGGGGGCGCACCCGAGAACAGTCGGCTTTACCGGCGAAGAGGAGCACAAGGGCCAGGGCGTGGCCTATTGCGCCACCTGCGACGGCGAATTTTTCACTGACAAAGAAATTTTTGTTGTGGGGGGCGGGTTTGCCGCGGCGGAAGAAAGTGTCTTTTTGACAAAATTCGCCAAGCACGTCACCATCCTGATCAGAGAAGAAGATTTCACCTGCGCGGCGGCGGTTGCCGACAGTGCCAGAAATCATGAAAAAATCACGGTCATCACCGATACCGTTGTAGAGGAAGTCGCCGGAGAGGGCGGGCTTGATTATATCCGTTATAAAAATATAAAAACCGACGCGGTTACCGAATACCGCGCCAAAAACGGTGAGACGTTTGGCGTTTTTGTATTTGTCGGCTACGCGCCGGAAAGCGAGCTTGTTGAAAACCTTGTTGAACGGGACGAGCAAGGATATATCATCACCGACGCGCAGCAAAAAACCAATGTCACCGGCGTGTACGCGGCGGGAGATGTATGCATCAAGCCACTGCGCCAAGTGGTGACCGCCACGGGAGACGGAGCGCTTGCCGCGACCGAGCTGGAAAAGTATGTAGCGGCATTACAGCGAAAAACAGGCATTGCGGCAACAGCTCCTGTTGCCAAACGGCAGGAAGCGCCGGAAAGTCAAGCGCCATTGTCGCACGCGCCAGAAGGCGGTCAGCTGTTTTCTTCCGACATGAAAAGCCAGCTCCAAGCGGTATTCGCGAAAATGCAGCAAAACGCCATTTTAAAGCTGTATCTGGATGATCGCGCGGTATCGCGAGAGCTGGAGAGCTTTATCAACGCATTTGCCTCACTCTCGGATAAGCTCAGCGTCCAGGTCCTCGACCGGCACGCCTCTTCCGACACGGCACCGTGCGTGAAAATCTGCCTTGCCGACGGCAGCGAGACAGGTCTCTCCTTCCATGGCGTGCCGGGCGGCCATGAATTTACCTCCTTTGTTCTAGGCATTTATAACGCGGTAGGCCCCGGGCAAGTCATAGATGACGATTTAAAGCGAGCGATTCAATCCATCACAAAGCCCACTGACATTAAGGTACTGGTTTCCCTTTCCTGTACAATGTGCCCCGACGCGGTTGTGGCGGCACAGCATATCGCGGCGCAAAATCCCAATATCACAGCCGGCGTGTATGTTCTTCAGCATTTTGATGAGTTGAGAGCGCGCCACAATGTCATGAGTGTTCCCTGCATTGTTATCAATGACAGGCAAATTTCCTTTGGAAAAAAGAATATCGAGCAAATGCTCGCGCTGATCAATCAATAAACGGCGGCACGGGTGAGCGGACCCGCGTCACCGAGGAGCCTTACCCCCCGACGGCACCCCCGTTGATTTCACCAAGGATTTCTTTGGGGAAGACCGCTCAAGCACCGTGGCCCCCGGCCCCGTCGCCCAAGCTAAAAGCCGGCACGCGGAAATCCTGCTCTGGCAGTCATAACACAAAAGGAAAGCGCCCCGTTCGCCGTCCGCGATAAAGCGGACTGGATCGCACGGGACGCTTTCCTTTTTGATTTATGCTTGGCACAGCTCCGCGGCCAGCGCCTGTAGCGCCGCATCCGTCTCAGCGTTCGGGGCGGAAAGAATTTTGACTGTCGCCTCGGTATACGTCAAATTTTTGGATTTTTCCAACAGCCCGCGCATCACCCTGGTCGCCATCGGCGCCCAGCTGCCGTTTTCAATAAACGCGACAGTGCGGTTTTGGAAATTCCGTTCGGTCAAATGCTCGATAAAGGTACGCATAAAAGGGAAAATATCCGCGTTGTAGGTTGTGGTGGCAAGCACCAGCTTACCGTAGCGGAAGGCATCCTCTACCGCTTCGGCCATATCGCATCGTGCCAGGTCGTTGACTACGACCTTAGGGCAACCCTTAGCGCGCAATAGCTCCGCCAGCCGCTCTACCGCCTTTTTGGTATTGCCGTACACAGAGGTGTAGGCAATGACAATGCCATCGCTCTCGACCTCATAGGAGGACCAAGTATTGTACAAATCGAGATAATAGCCAAGATTTTCGGTCAAAACAGGACCGTGCAGGGGGCAAATTACCGCTATATCCAAAGCGGCGGCTTTTTTGAGCAGGGCCTGCACCTGCGCGCCGTACTTGCCAACAATACCGATATAGTAACGTCTGGCCTCACATGCCCAGTCCTCTTGCACGTCCAAGGCACCGAACTTACCAAAGCCATCGGCGGAAAACAAGACCTTATCGGTGCTGTCATAGGTGACGATCACCTCCGGCCAATGGACCATTGGGGCGGCGACAAAGGTCAGCTGATGCCGGCCCAGCGATAAAACATGCCCTTCACCCACCACCACGCGGCGGTCAGCGAAATCGGTGCCAAAAAAGTTTTGCATCATCGCAAAGGCCTTGGCGGAAGAAACGATCTTGGCATCAGGGTACGCGGCGGCAAAAGTTGTGATATTGGCGGAATGATCCGGCTCCATGTGCTGTACCACCAAATAGTCAGGTGCTCTGCCATCCAGCGCCGCCCGGATATTTTGCAACCACTCCGCGCCAAAACGGCCGTCAACGGTATCCATAATCGCTATTTTTTCATCCATGATCACATAGGAATTATACGCCATACCGTTTGGCACCGTATACTGCCCCTCGAACAGATCAATCTCATGATCGTTCACACCAACATATTTTATATCATCTGTAATATTCATGCTTTCGCCTCCAACAAAGATTTCAGTGTTATTATAACATTTTACAGCAGACTTGGCAATACCTAAAATATCGCCATTTCAGGAAAGGGCTTCTGTCAGCAGTTGGGCAGACAGAAGCCGTGCCTTTTGGCGTTGTCCCTGACAGATTTCCTGCCGTGACCGCGCCTTTTATCCTTTCGCTTATTGCCAGCGATTCTGAATGGTTTGATAGGTTTTTTCCTCAAAGGGGGTCCCAAGCGACACGGCGGCGAGCGCCCCGGTCAATTTCACATCGTCGGCCACGCTACAAAGCTGTTCGTATACGGCGGCGGCATGCGAAAAATCACGCTCCGCCTCAAAGCCCAGGGTCAACGCCGCCACCGCCGAAACGGTGTAACTGATATAATACCCGGGGGAGGAAATGGCATTCTCGAGCAGGTAATAACGGTTGTCCTTGGTGTCGATGCCGTATGGGGCGAGCGCGGCTGTCAGGGCCGCGGCAAGATCTATCGTTCCCGGATCCGCCGCCTCATAGCACTGCCTTTCAAACGCATATACCGCGGCACCGGTCACAATAATATCCAGCATATCCGCATACCAATAGGCCGTGATCCGCTCTATACAAGCATCTGAAATGCCCAGCTCCGCCCGGTGCTGCCGCAGATATGACAAAAACAGCATCTCGTTACCCTGCGAATGGAGCTCCAGCAGATCAAAGTCACCGTTGCGACCTTTTAAGGCGTGATAATAGTGGCCAAATTCGTGGGCCACCGTCATGACATCCTGATAATAGGGACCAAAATAAAGATACGGAACACCCTCGCTTTCAAAATAGCCTTGATAAGCGCCGGTATAGGCGTTATCGGTATCATTGCCAAAGAAATAGTAACCACCGTTCCAAAGTGCGTCATAAGCGCTTTGGAAGGATCCGCCCATCGCTTCGGCATACCGATCCAGATACTGCTTGGCGCCGTAGCGCTGAAAACCGCGGTCATAAAAATTGATATAAAGCGTCCTATCCTCTCTGGGCCATTTCGCCGACGCGGCCTCCAGTTCCTCCAATCGGGTTTGCGCTTTAAGCGACAGATCTCCGATATACACGGATACGTATCCCAGCAGACGGTCAATTTCCCCCATGCTGTATCCCCTGTCATACAGCTCAGCATGGGCATAGGCAAGATAGTTGTCGTATCCGTTCATCGCGGCAAGCTGATTGCGCGCTTCTACCAAGTGGGGATAAATCTCATAGGGATCCCCATTCGATTGATAATAGCTGTTTTCCAGTGCCTCAATTCGCTCCTGTAACGCTTTCTCCTCCTCGCTGTATGCCCCCTTTAACGCAAAAATATGATCCGCGATCTCCTGATCGCTCATCCCCTCAAAATATCTCTCGCGGAAAGCGGAATTGGCGATCAGCTCCTCGGTCCCGATCAACCAAAGGGCAACCTCCCGTTCAAAATCGCGGCAATACACATATCCGTCATACCAAGCCCGATGACTGCCGTCAAGGTCGCTCAAAAGGCTATATTTCTCTGTCTGCTCCGCTATATACGGCAGGTCCTGTTCAGTCAGCTCACCATACAGCGCCGCAAATCGGGGATAATCCACCCCCTTGGAAATCAAAAACCGCACTTCTGACATTTTCGCTTCAATCCCGGAAAAATCGCGGCTATAGTCAAAGGCTTTGCCCATTTCATAGGGTGGCAGGCCGGCGTATTCGTCAAAAAAGAAGCGTTCAAACCAATTGCCAAGCCAGGCGCATCCGCAAAAAGAGAGAAGTATGGCAAAAATCAGCAACAGGCAAAGCAAATATTTCAACGGCATCCAAATTCTTTTTTTACGCACCGCTCCTCCCCCCTTTCATCACACAACATCTCGCTTTTCAAACCGTCGCCGATATTCCCGTGGGCTCACTCCCTTGTAGCGTTTAAAGATCTTGCAAAAATAGCTGATGTCATTGAAGCCGCTATCCATAGCGATCTCGGTAATGCTCCGATCTCCTGCCGCCATAGAAAGACAAGCTCGCTCTACCCGCAGGCGGTTGATATACTCCACCGGGCTGTTGCCGGTGTATTCTTTGAAAAAGCGGCAAAGATATTTCTCGGTACTCCCCGCCACCGCGGCAAGCTCTGTCAGGGTAATCCGATCGGCATAATTTTGCTCGATCCAATCCAAAAGCAAGGCCATGCTTTGCCGTCTGCTACCCTGCCGACTGTGCCTTTCCGACAGGCGGATTCTGCCGCCGCGGTAGAGCAAATACAAAATATTGGCAATGGCGCTGTAGACTTTTAATTCATAATAGGCGCCCTCTCCCGCAAGTGCCGAAAAAAGCTCCCCCACCGCTAAAATCAAAGCGCGCTCGCCGGCAATCGGCCGATTTTCAATATCACCCGCTAATATAGAAAGCGCGTATTCACTCACTCTGCCGGGGCCGTGCCTGGCCAACAGATTCAAATCAAAGACCACGCATTCATATACACAATCCCGCGGCTCGGCACGATGTAAAACACCGCTACCCACAAAGGCGACCTCACCCTCGCAAAGCAAGTGCTCGGCGCTATCCAGATAGAGCGACAGCTCCCCTTGTAAAATGCGCACAATTTCGATCTCACGGTGCCAGTGAAGGTTCATCTCATACCGAGGATGATCCTCATTGATGTGATAATATTGTACCGGAAAATCCGGAACACCGTGCTGCCGCTCTTCCCTGTACTGCAATTTTTTCATGCAAAATCCCTTTCCGGCGAAAATCGTTATAGTATTAATCAATATCCTACAAGTATTTTACCACAAAATATACTATAATGCAATTGTAAAGCAAAAAATTACGGAGGTGTTTTTTATGGCTGAAAACAGACTTGTGGGAGATTATCCCGTCATCGGCATCCGCCCCACCATCGACGGCAGACGCGGCGTGCTGAAGGTGCGCGAATCGTTGGAGGAGCAAACGATGAACATGGCCAAAAACGCGGCCAAGCTCTTTACCGAAAACCTGCGCTACTCCAATGGCGAGCCGGTTAAGGTTGTGATCGCGGATACCACCATCGGCCGTGTTGGTGAGGCAGCTGCTTGCGCAGACAAATTCCGCAAGGCGGGTGTAGACATCACCCTGACCGTTACCCCTTGTTGGTGCTACGGTGCCGAAACGATGGATATGGACCCCAATACCATCAAAGCGGTCTGGGGCTTTAACGGCACCGAGCGTCCCGGCGCTGTTTATCTGGCCTCTGTCCTGGCCTCCCACGCGCAGAAGGGCTTGCCCGCCTTTGGCATTTATGGCCACGACGTACAGGATTGCGATGATACCGAAATCCCCGCAGACGTGCGTGAAAAATTGCTGCAATTCGGCCGCGCCGCGGTTGCGGTCGCCACCATGCGCGGCAAATCCTATCTACAGATCGGCTCGATCTGCATGGGCATTGGCGGCTCGATCATCAACACCGACTTTATCGAGGATTATCTGGGCATGCGTGTGGAATCGGTAGACGAGGTGGAGGTCATCCGCCGTATGACCGAGGGTGTTTATGACAAAGCGGAATACGAAAAGGCCCTTGCCTGGGTCAAGAAAAACTGCACCGAGGGCTTTGACAAAAACCCAGAGGAGCTACAACGCTCCAGAGTGCAAAAGGACGCGGATTGGGAATTTGTGGTCAAGATGATGGTGATCATCAAGGATCTGATGAACGGCAATCCGAACCTCCCCGCCGGATGTGAGGAGGAGATGGTCGGTCACAACGCCATTGCCGCCGGCTTTCAGGGTCAGCGCCAGTGGACTGACTTCTACCCCAACTGTGACTTCCCCGAGGCGATGCTGAACACCTCCTTTGACTGGAACGGCGCGCGCGAGCCCTATATCCTTGCCACCGAAAATGACGTGCTCAACGGTCTTGGTATGCTCTTTATGAAGCTGCTGACCAACCGCCCGCAGATGTTCGCGGACGTGCGCACCTACTGGAGCGGCGACGCGGTCAAGCGTGTAACCGGCTATGACATCCAGGGAAAGGCCAAGGAGGCAGACGGCTTTATTCATCTGATCAACTCAGGTGCCTGCTGTCTGGATGCCAACGGCGCCGCCAAGGATGAAAAGGGCAATCCCGTGATGAAGCCCTGGTATGAAGTCACCCAGGCCGATCAAAAGGCCATTTTGGAAAATTCTACCTGGAACTACGCCGATCTCGGCTACTTCCGTGGCGGTGGCTACTCCTCTCGCTTTGTCACAAAGGCGGAAATGCCCGCCACCATGATCCGCCTGAATTTGGTCAAAGGTCTGGGGCCGGTATTGCAAATCGCCGAGGGTTGGACCCTTGAGCTGCCCGATGAGGTCACAGATACCCTTTGGAAGCGCACCGACTATACCTGGCCCTGCACCTGGTTTGCACCCCGCGTAACCGGCGAGGGCGCCTTCAAAACCGCCTATGATGTGATGAACAACTGGGGGGCCAACCACGGCGCCATCTCCTACGGTCACATCGGCGCCGATCTCATCACCCTTTGCTCGATGCTCCGTATTCCGGTTTGTATGCATAACGTGCCGGAAGAAAAGATCTTCCGCCCCGCCGCCTGGAATGCCTTTGGCATGGACAAGGAGGGGCAGGACTACCGCGCTTGCGCCAACTTTGGCCCGCTTTACAAAAAAGTTTAAGTCTTACACGCCAAGGGGCTGTCGCATCTTACACAGAAAAAATAAAACAACCACCCGCCTTGCGCGATACTCGGTTAAGAGCATCACGCAAGCGGGTGGATTTTTTACTCTTTGTTTTCGGCCCTAACAGGAGCCTTTGCTTCTTCGGTAGCGGCAGGAACGGCAACCGCAACTCTTTTGCGGCGAATATGCGTGATCAGCGCATCCGCCGCCAGCGCAAGCTCGGCAGCGATCAAAAGATAGACCGGGAGATTACCCATATAGGAATACAGCGTGCGCGAGGTGCTGGGGTAGATCGTGGCAATCGAAACGCCGTCCACCAAGGCGCCCTGCTCCTCCATCGCCGTGCCATCCGGTGAAATGATGGCCGAAATGCCGGTATCCGCCGAACGGATGATATAGCGGCCACTTTCTACGGCACGCAATCTGGCCTGACGGTGATGCATATAAATGCCTGCCGAATCCAAAAACCAAGAGTCGTTGGTAGAAAGGCAAATATAGGTAGCGCCGTCACGAACCGCGTCCAATGTCAGCGTTTCATAGATCGAGTCAAAGCAAATCAATGAGCCGGCGTCCCCCGCTTCGGTAGTGACAATGGCGCTGTCATGACCGGCGTCCAGATCGGTATCTAGCATTCCCATATCTGCCAGAACGGGTAGCAAAAACTCTACAACAGGGCGCATTGGCACAAACTCGCCAAATGGCACCAAACGCCGCTTGGCGTAAACGGTTTGGGAAAGCGTGCCGTCGGGATATGCGGTAAACAGGCCGTTGTAATATTTGTCATTTTCAAAATCGTTATAGAAAGCGCCGCAACGGATGGTCACCTGATATTTTTTGGCCAAATCGCGGACATACATGCCCAAAGCGCTGTTTTCGCTGATGCTGTACGGAATAAAGGTCTCAGGGAATACCACGATTTTGGCCCCGGCGGCCGCCGCCTTAGCGGTGTATTGTTCATAGATCTCTTTGCTCCTCACAGCACTGTTGGAATCCCATTTATTGGCCGAACCCACATTGCCCTGTACCGCCGCCACCACAACGCCTTCACCCCGACCGACGGGAGCGGTCAGATAGCCGACCGTTCCTGCCACCAGATTGATCGCGAATACAGCCGCGCACAGCATGCTGACCGCTTTCACGCGATCCAGATGCAAAATCGCGTATGCGGCAAGCGCGTTGACCGCCACAAGGGCAAAGGTCAAAAAATAGGAGCCAAACAAAGAAATGCCGTGTAGCAGAAAACCGCAATCAGTCTGCCCTATGGCAAGCCTTGCCCAAGGCACGCCGGCCCAGGTAAGCGTTTGCGACCATTCGGATACCGTGTATACCGACGCGAACAAAAACGGGAACAGAAGTTTTTTTCTTTTGATCAAGCGTGTGCGGGATAATGCCAGAAATACCGGAAAGATCAAGGCAGAAAAGACAGTCTGCACCAGTGAGAGACCGAACCAGCAAATGGCGATCAAGCCCACCGCCGCGCCTTTTGAAATGCCGGCAAATTCCATTGGATAAAGGTCAATGAACCAATGCCAGATCACCAAATAAAAGCTATAAAAGTACAAAAGGCCAAGCTGGTAGGCTTTACGGCCGGTCAGCTGTGCTTTTTCGATACGGGAAAAGAGATAGACCAAGGCCGGCACCATCGCCAGCCATTCCAAAAAGCCAATCTTGGGGAAAACCAAGCACAAGGCGGTCAAAACGCCGCCCAGAGGCAGGAGCAATATCGAAGGCACTTTGGAAAACATCTGCTTCACGCGACACAAAAATGCCGTTTTTTTCATACCGTTCCCCCCCTTTCTTGGTTTTAAGTAAAATCCTTGAGAAACCACACCTCACGCTCGTCTATTGAAAAGGACTTGCCCTTCAGATAGGCAAGCACGCCGCTTTCCTTTGTAAAATCAAACCGCAGGCGCACCGCGTACA
This sequence comes from Oscillospiraceae bacterium, assembly GCA_015065215.1. Taxonomy (GTDB): domain Bacteria; phylum Bacillota; class Clostridia; order Oscillospirales; family CAG-272; genus Firm-07. The sequence goes on from SVQT01000008.1 coordinate 15,901, forward strand.
GCGCCTGATGCTTGTAGCCAAGGCCCCGCTCCTGCCGATTGACACCGTATTTGCCGTCACCCAACAGCGGATGGCCGATAAAGGCCATGTGGGCGCGAATCTGATGGGTGCGGCCGGTGACCAATTCCACCTCCAAGAGCGAGTTGCCATTCTTTTCGGCAAGCACACGGTACCGGGTGATGGCGGTCTTGGCACCGGGAAAGGGCTTCTCCGCGATTTTGACCATATTGGCATCGCTATCCTTGCGCAAATATCCCCGCAGCTCGTCGGCAGGCTTGGGCATTTTACCCTTAACAGCGCAAAGATAGAATTTGCTGATCTCGTTGTTGCGAATTTTCTCATTCATCATCCGCAAGGCCTCCGCGTTTTTGGCGGCGATCACAATGCCGCCGGTATTGCGGTCGATGCGGTTGCACAGGGCGGGAGCGAACGACTGCTCGGCGACGGGATCGTATTCCCCCTTGCCGTAAAGATATGCCTTGACATGCAGGACCAGGGTGTTCTCTCCCCCCTCCACGTCCTCATGCACCAAAACACCGGGGCGCTTGTTGAGCAGCAGGATATTCTCATCCTCATAAACGATCGAAAGCTTTGGCCTGATACGCGAAAGGGCGTTATCATCCTTCTCCGGCTTTTCAAAGAACTCATCTCGGATAAAAAGGGTAATCTCGTCCCCCGGCAACAAAATCTGATTTTCTTTGGCTCTTGCCCCGTTGACCTTGATTTTTTTGGTGCGGATGTCCTTATAGAGCAAGGAAAGAGGGAGGCCCTTTACCGCCTTGGTCAAAAACTTATCCAAGCGCTGTCCGGCATCGTTTTTGCCAATAATCAGCTTTCGCATACAGCCCCCCCTCTCCGATAAGAAAGCGGCAGTGCCAAAACTGCCGCGCATGGTCTGTCATCATTATACTATTTTTTATGTATTTTTTCAATAGAATGATAAAATTTTTTTCTTCGTGTTGACCGCATTTCAAAAGCATGGTAAAATAGAGAGCAGAAAGCGAGGGATCACCATGTCACAAAAACCCACCGTCAGCGTGCTCACGCTGGGCTGCAAGGTCAATCAATATGAAAGCGAGGCCATTGCCGAGGCCTTTGAGCGGGAAGGATTTGAGGTCCTGCATGGCGACGCTCCCTGTCACGTTTATGTGATCAATACCTGTACGGTCACTGCCGAATCCGACCGCAAGGCGGGGCAGCTGGCACGCCGCGTACACAGCCGCAATCCCAACGCCTATATTCTCATGACCGGGTGCTTTGCGCAAGTTGCCCCCCAAACGGTTGCCGCCATTGCGGGCGTAGACGATGTTTGCGGCAACACCGACAAGCTCTCGGTGGTTGCCGCCGCCAAGCGCCTGCTGGCCTCCGGCAAAAAATCCCCCCCCGAAATCCGTGTGGGCGATGTGACAAGCGCCCCCTTTGAGCCAATGGCAATCACCCGCTTTGAGCGAACCCGCGCTTATGTTAAAATTGAGGATGGATGTGAAAACCGCTGTGCCTACTGTGCCATTCCAGGTGCCAGGGGACGGGTGCGCTCTAAGCCCTTGGAGGATGTGGTCAGAGAAGTCACAAATCTGACACGCGGCGGTTGCCGCGAGGTGGTGCTGACCGGTATCGAAACCGCCTCTTGGGGGCGGGACATTCCGGGCGCGTCGCTGGCCGATCTGCTGGAGGCGGTAGATACCATCCCGGGGATCGGACGCATTCGCCTTGGCTCTCTGGACCCTTCATTGATGAAAAAAGCTTTTGTGGACCGTATCGCCAAGCTCCGCTCGTTGGCCCCGCATTTTCATATCTCGATGCAAAGCGGCTCCTCCGCCATTCTTGCCGCTATGAAGCGCAAATACAATCGGGAGCAAGCCTTAGCGGGAATCCGACGCCTGCGTGGCGCCTTTACCGACTTAGAGCTGACCACTGACTTTATCGTTGGCTTCCCCGGCGAGACGGATGCGGATTTTGCGCAGACCCTCTCCTTTGCAAAAGAGGCGGCCTTCCTTTCCATGCATGTGTTCTCTTACTCTAAGCGTGCCGGAACATTGGCCGCGACCCTGCCTTGCCAAGTTCCCAACGCCCAAAAGAAGGAGCGCTCTGCCGCCTTGATGGCTCTTGCCGCCGAGCTCCGAGAGCAACGCTTAGCGCATGCCTTGAAAACGCCGTCACGACAGGTGTTGTTCGAAACCTATGAAAATGGAATGGCCGTTGGCCACACCGACAGCTTTTTGGAGGTTGCCGCCCCTTCGCCCGTACCGCTCCATTCGCTCTTGCGCCAGGTGCGGCTGAAAGCCGTAGCAAACGGACGCTTGTTGGCAGAAATCGAAAACGCGTAGTCGATCACTTTCTCTTTTCTTGGCAAATGATACAAGTGATAAAGGAAAGCGCCACAATATTCTGTTTAAAAAATTTTAAAAAAAGGACTTGCATTTTTTCTCGCGTTGTGTTATAATACACATTGTTATTGAAAACTTTGATGAAACGATGAGCACCCACGGGTGCGACAGGAGGTGTCAGATATGGCAAAGTGCAGTGTTTGCGGCAAGGGCGTTGTGTTCGGTCAGAACGTATCCCACTCTAACCGTAAGACCAACCGTTCTTGGAAGCCCAATATCCGCAAGGTAAAGGCGATCGTTGACGGTACCCCCACCACGGTGGCGGTTTGCTCTCGTTGCCTGCGTTCGGGCAAAGTAACCCGCGCATAAGAGAGAAGAAAAGGGCGATGCATCCGCGTCGCCCTTTTTCTTTTTTAACTTGACACCGCCTGTTTGGCAAGGTATAATAAAGATAATACGTTAGAAATCACACGCGGAGGATCTGATCTATGAAACTTGGATTTATCGGGATGGGCAATATGGCAAGCGCCCTTGCGGGCGGCTTTATTCGCTCTGGCAAGCTGGCACCGGCAGACATCATTGCCTTTGACCCCTATACCGAGGGCTTGCTAAAAAAAGCGGAGCAGCTGGGCTTCACCCCCGCCGGGACCGCCGCTGAAGCGGTAAAGAGCGCCGATGTGGTGTTGCTTGCCTGCAAACCCCATCAAGTAGAGACAGCCATTGCGCCAATCCGTGATCTGCTGCGCGACAAAGCGCTGCTTTCCATCGCCCTTGGCTGGGACTTTGCCAAATATCAAACCATTCTGCCCGGGGATGCGCGTGTGCAGTTCATCATGCCCAACACCCCCGCCATGGTGGGCGAGGGCGTATTCCTGTTTGAACAAACCCATTCTCTGCTGGCCGAGGAGCTGCAAGCAGTCAAAGCGCTGTTTGCCGCCGTTGGTAAGGTAAGCACCCTCCCCTCCCATCTCATGGAGATTGGCGGTGCCCTGACAGGCTGCGGCCCCGCTTTTGTAGATCTGATGTTAGAGGCCTTTGCCGACGCGGCGGTCAAATACGGCATTCCCCGTGAGCAGGCCATCACGCTCACCGCCCAAATGGTGTTGGGCAGTGCCAAGCTGCAACAAGAAACCGGGCTGCACCCCGGCGTGCTCAAGGACATGGTCTGCTCTCCCGGCGGCTCTACTATCAAGGGTGTGACCGCCCTTGAGCAAGCGGGCTATCGCGCCGCCTGCATTAGCGCCATTGACGCCATTATGAAAAAATAAGGAGATTGATTATGGCAGATTTTGATATTGCGAGCATCGACAAAAATTTAGAGGTTGCCAATAAGGTCAATGCCCCCGACCTACAGCTCTACGATGTGCGGAAAGCGCCCTTTGACATTTACGGTCTGTATAGTCCCCGCACCAAATCCACCTTCCGCCGTATACCCGAAAATATAGCGGCGGCGGTCAGCGAGCAGGTCTTGCACCTGCACACCCATACCGCCGGCGGTCGCGTGCGCTTTGCCACCGACTCCCCCTATATCGTCATCAAGGCCGTGATGCCCCAAATCACCCGTTTTGCGCATATGCCGCTGACCGGTTCCTCCGGCTTTGATCTGTATATCGACTCCCCTGACGGCTACGAGAGCCTGTATTACAAAACCTTTACGCCCCCGGTTAAAATGACCGACGGCTACGAGAGCAAGCTCACCTTCTCGGAGGGCGGTACACATTACGTAACCATTCATTTCCCGCTTTACAATGAGGTCAGTGATCTCTTCATCGGCATCGCCAAGGATGCCACGCTGGGCGAGGGTGCCCCCTACCGTGATCTGCCCCCTGTGGTCTATTACGGCTCCTCAATTACCCAGGGCGGATGTGCCTCCAGACCCGGCAACGCCTATGAGGCAATGGTGGCGCGCATGCTCCAATTGGATTTTATCAATCTGGGCTTTTCGGGTAGCGGTAAGGCAGAGGATGCCATTGTGCAATATATGGCCGGTTTGAAAATGTCTGCCTTTATTGCCGATTACGATCACAACGCGCCCAACATCGCTTACCTACAGGCCACACACCAAAAAATGTACGACGCGATCCGCGAGCGCAATCCCGATCTCCCCTATGTGATGATCTCGCGCCCCGACTATTTCCCGAACGAGAAGGATAGCATCGCCCGCCGCCGGGTGGTCATTGATACGTATCACTATGCTATCGCAAAGGGGGACCAAAAGGTTTATTATATCGACGGCGGCGCCATCTTCCGCGGCCCCTTCGAGGATGCCTGCACAGTGGATGGCTGTCATCCCAACGACCTGGGCTTTTCCAAAATGGCCGAAGCGGTGTGTGCCGTTTTAAAGCGCGCGCTGCGTGACGGAAAGCTTTTGAAGTAAGGGAGCATGCAATGGCAACATTTGATATTGGACAAGTCGACCGCAATATGGTTGCCGAAACGGTAAACGAGCCGAATCTGGAGCTGTACGACGTGCGTGAGGCCCCCTTTCAGATCTACGGTCTTTACAAGCCGCAGACCGAGCCGGTGTTCAAGCGTATCCCCACGAACGTGGCGGAAAAAACCAGCAAGGGCGTGCTGAATCTACACACCAACACCGCCGGCGGACGTGTGCGATTTTCCACCGATTCCCCCTATGTGGTGATCAAGGCAGTCATGCCCCAGGTTGGTATTTCGATCAAGATGCCCCGTACCGGCTCCAGCGGCTTTGATCTTTACACGGATAGCGCCGATGGCTCGGATAGCTTTTATGTCGGCACCTTTCTGCCACCCTCGGTCATAAACGATGGCTATACCGCCAAGCTCGCTTTGGACGGTATTCCGGGTATGCGAGCGCTCACCATCAATTTCCCGCTCTATAACGATGTGACCGCCCTGTACGTTGGCATTGCCAAGGGCTCCCGCCTGGAGGCCGGTGTCCCCTATCGCGGCACGGCTCCCATCGTGTTTTACGGCTCCTCCATTACCCAGGGCGCCTGCGCCTCCCGCCCCGGTAACGCCTATACGGCTCAGGTCGCCAGACGCTTTGGCATGGATCATATCAATCTGGGCTTTTCCGGCAACGGCAAGGCAGAGGACGCGATACTGGACTATATGGCAGGCCTGGACATGTCAGTGTTCGTATCGGATTACGACCACAACGCGCCGGACCCCACTTATCTGGAAAAGACCCACTGCAAGCTCTACAAGGCGATCCGCGCCACTCACCCCGATATTCCCTACATCATGCTTTCCCGCCCCGACTTTTACGCCTATCAAAAGCCGCTTGCCGGCACAATGCACAGCAGAGAACGGCGCGCGGTGGTGATGAATACCTATCAGTATGCTATGGCGCAAGGGGATCAAAATGTGTACTATATCGACGGTGAGCAGCTGCTACCCAACGACAGCTGCACCGTGGATGCCCTGCACCCTAGCGACCTCGGCTTTTATTTCATGGCCGAAAGAGTCAGCGCCACCCTACAGCAGATCAAGCGTCTGGGCAAGCTTTCCTGACAAAAAACGCTTTGGAGTTTATCCAAAGCGTTTTTTGTTACCGTTTCGCGGTTGATGGTATGTCCAAAGACTGCTGGCACTGTCATTCGGCTTGCTCAATACAATCCGTGATATAGCGATTCACTTCCTCCTCGGTCAGGCCCAACACATGGGCACACTCACTGCACAAAAGGTGCTTGGCCAGGCGGCCATATTCCAGATCGGTTACCGGAAAATGCTTATGGGCGGCAGTCAGCTCAACGCGGCGGCGGGCCACCGTCTTCATGATCTGCACCAGTCCCCTTGGCTCTAACGCGCCAATCACGCTCTTATAAATTTCACGGCGCTGCTTTTCGACCGGCACTGTCAAAACATCAATGGTCGGCATCGCATAGATCAACGCGTCAATTTCCTCTTTGCTCATCAGGCGCCGCATCGGGACACGCGCATTATCCACCGGTGTATAGATGGTAGAGCTCATAGGATTGTTGACCGGGATCAACAAATAATAGGTGCGGGGGTCGGCTTTATCATAGGGGGATGGACCGATTTCCGCCACACGGCAAATGCCGTTAATGCCATATACGATGTATTCACCTACTTCAAACATTGCCCTTATCCTCCCTGTCCTGTCTTTCGACAAAAATAGCGGGAAGGTGTCGTCAAAGGGCGGCAACGATCCCGCATATATGCGTCGTTATAGTTATATTTTACCATAAAAAAATATTTTATGCAAGAGACATTTTTTATAAAAAAATAAGGACTATTTTTGAACACTCTACCCAAAGGCCGCATCAAAAACAGGCGCCATCGGTCCCAAAGGGAGAGATAGCGCCTGCTCTTATGATGTGATCGCGATCAGTCGTCGTAGCCATTGGGGTTGTTCGACTGCCAGTTCCAGGAGTCGCGCACCATATCCTCTAAACCGTATTCCGCCTGCCAGCCCAATTCTTTTTTTGCCTTGGCCGAATCGGCATAGCAAGTGGCAATATCGCCGGGACGGCGGTCAACAACGCGGTAAGGAACGGCCACCTGGTTCACGCTGCTGAAGGCATTGACCATATCCAACACGCTATAGCCGACGCCGGTGCCCAAATTGAAAATGCCAACACCGTTTTGACCGTAGCCAAGCGCCGCCACGTGACCTTTGGCCAGATCCACCACATGGATATAATCACGAACGCCGGTTCCGTCAGGGGTGGGATAGTCATTGCCGTAAACAGACAGCTCTTTGCGCTTGCCCACAGCGACCTGCGTGATATAAGGCATCAAATTGTTCGGAATGCCCTTGGGGCTCTCGCCAATGCGGCCGCTCTTATGCGCGCCAACGGGATTGAAATAACGCAGAAGGATGATCTGCATCTCGGGGTTGGCGTGGCTATAATCCTTTAGGATCTGCTCGATCATAAACTTGGTCCAACCGTAAGGATTGGAGCAATCGCCGGTATGCATATCCTCGGTAATGGGGCATTTTTCAGGGGTGCCGTAAACAGTAGCCGAGGAGCTGAAAATCAGCTTGCGCACATCGGCCTTTTTCATCGAACGGAGCAATGCCAGGGTAGAACCGATATTGTTTTCATAGTACTCCAAGGGCTTGCTGACAGACTCGCCCACTGCCTTTAGTCCCGCAAAGTGCACGACCGCGTCGATTTTATGCTCGGCAAAAATCCGGTCCATTGCCGCCTCGTTGGCCACATCCTGTGCATAAACAGGAATCTTTTTGCCGGTAATCTCTTCCACACGTTCCATCACACGGGGGGATGCATTGGCGAAATTATCCACCACCACCACATCATGTCCCGCCGCATACATTTCTACTATGGTATGGCTACCAATATAGCCTGCGCCACCCGTCAACAATACTTTCATCTTCACATCTCCCAATCAAACGGATCGCTCCGCGTATTTTCCTATTCAGTATAACCTTTTTTTATAAAAATGTCAATAAATTTTTGCGCCCAATCCAACTTTTTTAACGCCGAGGGCAAACCCGGATGGCACTTTTGTAGATCATACCGTCCGCCACGGTGCCACGGACCGAGGAAAGCGGATAAACGGTTACACCTCTGCCCAATATCGTGCCGGGATTCAGTACGCTGTTGCATCCCACCTCACAATGATCCCCCACCATAGCCCCCATCTTAAAAAGACCGGTTTGCACCGCCCCGTTTGAGAAATGTAATACGATAGGGCTCTTATCGCATTTGACATTCGAAGTCACGGTTCCGGCACCAAAATGCGCCTTATAGCCCAAAATACTATCCCCAACATAATTAAAATGGGGCACCTGGGCTTGATCAAACAGAATGGCATTTTTCAATTCGGTGGAATTGCCCACAACGGCACGCTTCCCCACCAAAACATTCCCCCGCAGAAAAGCGCAATGCCGCACCTCGGCCCCCTCATCAATGATACAAGGCGCCACCAGACACGCGCTATGTGCCACCGTCGCGGTTTTGGCAATCCAAACACCGGGCTTGGGTTGATCATACCGCTCTTTGTCAAGCATTTCGCCCCATGCCAAAATCGCCTGCCCGATATGAGAAAGCGCCTCCCACGGATAGGTGTAATTCCTCAAAAAATCCCCCAAAACGGTATAAGATAAATCAAAAAGCGCCTCGGTTTGTATCATAGCAAATATCCCCCTTTTTGCAAATAGGCAACGATCTGATCGGCATACATCTCGCACAGCTTTGGATCAATGGCTTCTACCATTACACGCACGACAGGCTCGGTACCGCTGGGGCGCACCAAAAAGCGCCCACGCTCACCAAGCTCCCGCTCCAGGCAATGAAGCCTGGCTTGCAAGCAATCGTCGCTGGCCAAAGCCGTATGCGGGCGCAACGGCAAATTGCGCAATAGCTGCGGATAGGCTTGATAGCCCTCGGTTAAGCAATGCAAGGGCAAGTCGGTTTCGCAGATCCGGTTCGTCAGCTGGATAGCAGTCAGCAGCCCGTCGCCGGTATCCGCCAGATTTCCAAATATGATATGGCCGGACTGTTCCCCTCCCAACGTATAACCGTTTTGGCGCATACAGGCGCTGACATAGCGATCCCCCACCGCGGTTTTCTCATAGCTGATGCCCAAGCTATCAAAAGCCTTGTAAAGTCCTAAATTTGACATGATCGTGGTTACAACAGTATTGCGGTACAGGGCATTTTTTTCTTGTAGGCAGCGGCCCATTACATAAAGAATCGCGTCTCCGTCCACCACCTGCCCGTGGGCATCCACCGCAATGCAACGGTCAGCGTCTCCGTCAAAGGCAAAGCCCACATCCAAACGCTGCTCCAAAACCAGCTGCCGCAATTCCTCTATATGCGTAGAGCCGCAAGCAAGATTGATATTTTCCCCGTTTGGTTGATCTCCGATGGTGAATACCGTCGCCCCCCACTGCGCAAAAATGTCACGTGCCAAGCGGTGCGCGCTACCGTTTGCGGTATCCAAGCCTATGCGCAGCCGCTTACAGTTGCCAACGGTAAGCGACAGCAAGCGGTCACGGTATTCTTCTCTTGTGGCGCTGTCATCCACCACAATACCAACCGCTTGATCTGCGGCAAAGGGGCATTTTTCATGACCGTCTATGTACTTTTCCAATTCCACAATCAAGGCGTCCCCCATTTTTTCGCCATTGGCATCAAAAAGCTTGATGCCGTTATCCGAAAAAGGGTTGTGACTGGCAGAGATCATTATTCCGCCGTCAAACTTCCCTTGGCGTATCAGATAGGAAACCGCCGGTGTGGGCAGTACATGCAACAAATGCGCATTGGCGCCCGAGGCGGTCAGTCCCGCCGCCAAGGCGTATTCCAAGGTGTAGGAAGAGCGGCGCGTATCCTTTCCGATTAAAATTTTTCCACCCGCGAAGCGATGCCCTAAAAAACGCCCGATCTCAAAAGCGTGAACAGTGGTCAGATCACGGTTGACCCGCCCCCGGAACCCATCAGTTCCAAAATACTTACCCATAGGCACCCCCGAAAAATGAATTTATTGTTCAGTATATGCCACCGTCGCCAAAAGGTGAAAAAAAGCTCCCCCAAACTGCTCGTTTGGGGGAGCCGCTTATTAAAGCACTTTTGCCAGGAAGGATTGCAGACGTTCGCTTTTGGGATGCTCAAAGATTTCAGCGGGGGTGCCCTCTTCTACGATTACACCGGCATCCATAAAGATCACGCGGCTACCCACTTCGCGGGCAAAGCCCATTTCGTGGGTGACCACAATCATCGTCATACCGTCATTTGCCAGCTTTTTCATAACATCCAACACCTCGCCCACCATCTCAGGGTCCAGTGCCGAGGTTGGCTCGTCAAAAAGCATCACCTCCGGCTCCATGCACAGCGCGCGTACAATAGCAATGCGCTGCTTTTGTCCGCCGGACAGCTGGCTGGGATAGGCGTTCGCCCGGTCCGCAAGACCAACGACCGATAACAGCTCCATCGCCTTCGCTTCCGCTTCCGCCTTGGTTTTTTTCAAAAGCTTCATCGGCGCGATAGTCATATTGCGCAGGATGGTCATATGGGGAAACAGATTAAAGTGTTGAAACACCATACCCATCTTTTGGCGATGGTCATTGATATTGACACCCTTTTGGGTAATATCCACACCGTTTACAAAGATTTGCCCACTGGTGGGGTACTCCAACATATTGAGCGAGCGCAAAAAGGTGGATTTGCCGCTGCCTGAGGGGCCGATGACAACCACAACCTCACCGCGGTTGATGGTCGTGCTCACTCCGTCCAGCGCATGGATCTTACCCCCATTGTAATGTCTGTTCAAATCGCAAACACGAATGATCTCTTGATTATCGTTCATTCTTACGCAACCTCCTCTCCAAAACACCGACCAGGGCAGTCAGCACAACCACCATGATCAAGTAGATCAATGCCACAGCAATCAAGGGCATAAACGCCGAGAAGGTGCGGCCACGGATCAGGTCGCCGGCCTTGGTCAAATCCATAATGCCCACATAACCCGCGATAGAGGTTTCTTTGAGCAATACGATGAACTCATTGCACAGGGTAGGCAATACGCTTTTGAATACCTGCGGGATCACAATATAAATCATCGTTTGGATATAGTTAAAGCCAAGAGAACGTCCCGCCTCAAACTGACCGTTATCGATTGACATAATGCCGCCGCGCAGGATCTCTGCCACATAGGCACCCGAGTTGATACCAAAGGCAATGGTGGCGATCATAGACTCGTTACGGGAGGAGGCGAAAATAATGAAATACATGATCAATAGCTGCACAACCATAGGGGTGCCGCGGATGATGGTCAAATAGAGCTGACAGATCTTATTGACCACATAAAAAGCATAATAGCCAAAGCCCTTATGCATCGCCATCGCTTCGTGATTTTTATCATATGTAGAGCGAACCGCCGCTACAACAATGCCCAGCGCCAAGCCGATCAAAAGGGAGAAGAAGGTGATCTTTAGGGTGTTACCAAGGCCCTGAAAAATCCATCTCCATCGACCCTCGTCGATAAAATTCAACACGAAATCGGCTTTGAATTCCGCAAACCATTCTGCCATAAAATTCAAACAACAACCTTTCTATCAAAATGATCTTCATTCACACAAAAGAGAGGAGACAAGGGAATGTCTCCTCTTTTTTGATGTAGGCAATCAGTTGGCGGGGATGTATTTGCTGATAATCGCGGCGATGGTGCCGTCAGCCTTCAGCTCTGCCAGGGCCTGATTGATCTTATCAAGCAGCTCGGTGTTGCCTTTGGTCACGCAGATGGCGTAATCCTCAATAGCGTACTCATTGTCGCCCTCCAGAATGTGAATACCGTCGTTGGCAGCCACAAAGGACTTGGCGGGCTCATTATCAATAATGACGCAATCGACCTTATCCGACTTCAGAGCCGCAACAGCCTCGGCGCCGGTCTTGTAACGGGAAACACGGTCAACATCGATAGAGCCGTCAGCCTTCAGATCGTTAAAGCCCCATTTTGCGATAGCGTCAGAGGAGTAAATGTCGCCGGTGGTGTTTTCCTGAACGCCGATCTTGATGTCGGGGTTCTTCAGAGAAACGGGGTCGCCGTCATCGTTGAAGTTGAACAGATCGTCCAGGCTGGTGATGGCGGAGCCGTCTTTTACGATGATCACCTGAATACCGGTGGCGTAAGTATCAGAAAAATCCATCTTCTGCTGACGGTCGGGGGTAACCGTGATTCCGGCCATACCCATATCGTACTTGCCCTGCTCTACACCGGTCAGCACCGCGCCGAAATCAACATCCTCGATCTCCAGCTCCATGCCCAGCTTGTCAGCAATGGCTTGCGCGATCTCTACGTCAATACCCTTGAACGAGTCGCCCTCTTTGTATTCGTAAGGGGGGAAAGCGGCATTGGTAGCCATGACCAACTTGTTGTCATCGCCGTTGCAAGAAGAGAATGCCACGGTAACAGTGACGACCATGAGTACTGCCAATACAAGTGCCAATACTTTTTTCATGATAAAAGTCTTCCTTTCAAATTTCGCCAAATATGGCGGTTTCATGTAATTAGGAGCGTTTTTTCGCTCCTTGCCTATTATAGCGCATAAATATACAAATGTCAAGGCTTTCCCGCATTTTTATGGTTATGTATGAAAAGCGAGCAAAAAACAGCTTTTCCATTAGGCAAAATCCACCTTGGCGCCACACCCGTCCAATCACTGATCTGTTATATTGCTCTTTTCGCGCACTTGCGCGATCCGCTCCGCCGCCGCTTCAGTGCCGTTGTCAACCCACACCGTCACATCGCAAAGCTCCTCGTTGCGGTATTCATCGTCCAGTGAAAGAATGCGGCAGGTCTTATCCTTGGGGTCCAGGTCGCGCATGACAATATCCAAAATCACAGACTCCCTTTTTTTGCGTGTAAAAACAAGCAAAGCCCCCGAACGGTATCGGTTTTTCAGGGTTAACGCCCCGCAAATATCAATGGGAATCACCGCAATTTCTCCCCTACTCACAATCTCATCCAACGACTTGGCGGTGGTGCCAAAATGGTAGCCGCTGTAGACAGTCGTCTCCAAAAAGGCCCCTGCCTCCGCCTCGGCACGAAAGTCTTCTTCGCTCAGAAAGCGGTAGTAATCTGCGCGTTCCCCCGCCCGTCGGGGACGTGTGGTTGCGGTGATCGGCTTTTTCATACCGTACCGTTCCACAAGGCAACCCGCTATCTCATTTTTTCCGCTACCGGTAGGTCCGACAAGGCAGATCACGCCGCCTTGCCGCAGGTCAGGGCTGGGGGCGGCAGAGGCCTCACGCAAAATCTCAACCAAATGCAAAAAGTCCGCATACGTATTCACCGATAAAAGACCGGAAAGGTGTGTATTCCAGGGCTTGCGAAAAAGCACCGGATAGGTTGCGGGCGAATGAGAAATGTTGTGCGCCCCATCATCCAGCAAAATATCCAAGTGCACCAAATCCTTGCGCGTGCCAAGCAAAATATTCTCGGCGGGAACCTCCGGAAAGTCCTGGCGCAAACGCAGAGCACGGGCGCTCATACAAGCGGGCGGCACCGCGGAAACAAAAAACACCTCCGCCATATCGCAAAGCTGGCGCACAAATTCCTTGGCGCCCGCCAAGATCGGTTGCGATGCCACAAAGTCCGGATCTGAAAAATAGCGAATGCGCTGATCTGCCCGCCGGTTGCCGGTTCCCCAATTTTGAATATCGTAAATGCGCAGGGGCGGCTCGATCCGCTCCTCCCGATTGAGCCATTCTAACGCGTAGGCGTTGCAGTCGTATAGCACGTCGTCCACATCCAGGCCGATTTGTAATCTGTATTTTTTCATAAACCTCTCGCTTTCCTGTCACTGTATACAGTATAGCACAATCCGAAAATTTTCGCAAGAAAAAAGTCGAGCTGCCCCAAATTGCGCAAACAACACAATTTGGAGTAGCTCAACTCCTTTCCTTCACCGTGAAAGGCTGTTTTTTAAATCATCGTCTTTTGGCGAACCCGGTTCGCTTATTTTTTTAGCTTCTTGTTGCACGGCGTCAGATCAACGGCGCTTCTTTCGTAATTATAGTGTAAGTTTCCACTAATGTCAATAGTGAATTTTTACACTATGCTACAATAAAGAAAAAGTGGGGGATCGGCATGAATTATTTTCAGCGATTACGGGATATTCGGCACGACCGCGATTTAACACAGGCGCAGGTCGCCGAAATTTTGCAGATCGGGCAATCCGATTACAGCAAATACGAACGGGGCGTCAATATGATGGGGGTTGACAAATATATGGCCCTGGCCAAGTTTTATAATATCTCGCTGGATTACCTCACCGGCCTGACCGACACACCCAAGACCTTAGACGGATCTCCGTATTCCTACAAAACAAAAAACAAGTGAACCGCACACCGGCAAACGGTGCGCGGCTCACTTGTTTTTACAAGCGTTTTTAATTTTCTTCCTTCACGGCGATCAGATCAGCGGCGTAGGGCAGCGACAGGATCCAATCGCAAAGGGTGTGCCATTCCGCCAGCTTGTGATGGCGGCGGGCGTAATAAATATTGATCAAATTTTCATAATTGAGCGATACGGTGCGCATTTGATTAAAAGAAGACGGCAACAGCTGAATCATATTGTGCCAGGCCTGGCGATCGGCCTTGTCGGCAACAAATTTTTGCCGTTCGCCCTCCAAATAGGCAATCAGCGCATCCAACGCGGCAAGCCCGCCCGCATCCAGCCGATCATGCGAAAAGTCACCCCGTTCAAAGGCTTTTGCGTGAATTTTGTGCATGGTAGAAGTGGAATTGGCCACCGTACCAACCTTGTAGGTATCGAACTCCTTCCACCAATAAAGAGGGGCGGTAATATCCACAGACACAAAGATCTGACGCAGGAATTTGCGGTGATCGCTACCGGCCCTTGCCAGGCGCTTTGCCAGATCCAGATCGTTGGGGCCAAACACAAAATTGCCCTTTTCGTCATAGGTGCTATCCATTTTCGCCCAACTGTTCATCGGGTTGCGAGCACCCCGGATGGCATTTTCAAAATTCATTACCCCGGTGCGTTCTGTTTTCAGCATATCAGTTCTCCTCTTTTATCAGTTCTTTGGCCGCGCGCAAAACCGCCGCCAGATCCAGTCCCGCCGCTTGCAAGGCTGTCTGCCCTGCCCCCAGCGTCAGGAACCCATCCTCGGTACCCATCACGCGAAACGGCATGTCCAGGGCGCCGATTTGCCGTAAGGCATCCGACAAGCTCATACCAAAGCCGCCCGTGCGCAGCTCCTCTTCTAAAAAGAGCACTCGCGCGCCAAGTGTGGGGGCAACCTCGGCCGCAAGTGCCGCATAAGGCGCCAGATACTCACAAAGCGTCACGTTTGCCAGGATACCCTCGGCACGAAGCGTTTTTACCGCTTCTACCGCGATCGCGGCAATGCGCCCGTGCGTTACAATCGTCACCTTTGCCGTTTCCGGGGCATCACCAAAGCGGCGCACGCCAATCTCCCGCTCTGCCCCTTGATCCGCATAAAAGGCTTGTACGATACTCTCATCCTCGCCGCCGTTGGGGTAGCGGATCGCCGTCAGGCAATTGCTTTGCAGCGCTTTTCGCAAGGATCGGCGCAACCCCTCCATCGTGACCGGCGCGTAGATGGCAGCGCCCGGGATCTGAGAAAGCATGGCCACATCAAAAATACCGTGGTGCGTGGGACCGTCACCGGCATTCAGGCCGGCGCGGTCGATACAAAGACAGATCGGCAAATTTTGCAGGGCCGCGTCGTGCAAAATATTGTCATAGGCCCTTTGCAAAAAGGTGGAATAAACCGCTATCACTGGGCGCATTCCGCCCGCGGCAAGGCCGGCGCCGAAGGTAACGGCATGTCCCTCAGCAATGCCGACATCATAAAAGCGACTGGGAATCGCGCGGCGAAAGGGCTCCAAGCCGGTACCGCAGCTCATGGCGGCGGTAATGGCGCAAACCGTCGTGTCCTCCCCCGCCATGCGGGTCAGCTCCTCGCCCATCACCCGAGAGAAAGTGATCGCCTGTTTGGCTTTGCCTTTGGGCGCAATGCCGTGATAGGCATTGGGATTTTCCTCAGCGGGGGCATATCCTTGTCCTTTGGTTGTTTTGAGATGCAGGATCACGCTATGATCCAATTTTTTGGCGTGATGCAGATATTCCTCCACGCCCATCACGTCATTGCCGTTGATCGGGCCCATATAGCGAATTCCCATATGCTCAAACAGATTTTCCCGATAGAACATATGCTTAATACGGCGCTTGCACCAGCGCAGGAATTTAAAAATTGGCCTGCCGATGAGTGGAACACGCAAAAAAAAGCGAGCGGTAAAGCGCTTGGTGCGCAAATACCTGCGTGACGCGCGCATTTTGGAAAGATGCTGCGCCAAACGCCCCGTATTGGGGGATATGGACATTTCGTTCTCGTTGATGATGATCAAAAGGCGCAAATGGTGGGCACAGTTGTTCAAGCCCTCATAAGAGAGGCCGCCGGTCAAGGCGCCGTCACCAACCACCGCCACCGTCCAAGCGTGACTGCCCTTTTGATATTCCGCCTCGGCCATACCGATAGCGGCGGAAATGGCGGTAGAGCTGTGCCCCGCGCCAAAAGCGTCGTGCTCGCTCTCTGCGCGTTTGGTAAAACCGGAAAGTCCGCCGGGGCAGCGCAGGGTGTCAAATTGCTCTTTTCTGCCGGTCAGCAATTTATGCACATAGCTTTGGTGTCCCACATCAAAAATCACATGATCATGCGGGCTTTCAAAAACACGGTGGATCGCCATTGTCATTTCCACAATGCCCAAATTAGAGGCAAGATGCCCCCCGTTTTCGGTGACACGGTAGGCAAGATACTCTCTGATTTCTGCCGCTAAGGTCCCCAATTGATCCGCGGGGAGAGCTTTCAGATCCTCGGGCGAAGAAATGCCGCCCAAGATCGGCCACTGTTCAAAATTTTCCAAAGTCCCCCTCCTTTCCGCAGAAGTAATCATGTATATCTTATGTATTATATCACATCTGCGCCATATTTGCAAGAGCGTTGTAAGAAAAAGAAATGTCCCGAAACGGCTGTCAAATATTAAAATCGCCATAGAAATCCAATTTTTGATCCTCACCATCTTGATATTGCGTTGATTTTATGGCATAATAGAAGCGCGAATATGCGCAGTTTGGAGGCAAGAGATGATACTTGAACTGAAAAACATTGATAAATCCTTTGGGGAAAAGGAAGTCCTAAAGGGTGTCACGTTTACGGCTGAGGGCGGTAAGGCCTTTGGCTTACTCGGAAGAAACGGTGCGGGTAAAACAACGACAATCCGCATTCTGATGAACGTATTTTCCGCAAATGGCGGCGAGGTGCTGGTGGACGGCAAACCCATCGACTACGACAAAATCGGCATAGGCTATCTGCCCGAAGAGAGAGGTCTGTACCCCAAAAAGCGTATTATTGATCAGCTTGTATATTTCGCGGAGCTGAAAGGCATGAGTGCGAAGGAGGCAACAAAAGCGGTTGACTATTGGCTTGAGCGGCTTGGAATGGCCGAATACCGCAACAAGCGCCTAAACACGCTTTCCAAGGGCAACCAACAAAAAATACAGTTAATCACCGCTCTCGCGCACGACCCCCATATCGTGATTCTTGACGAGCCCTTTTCGGGTCTTGACCCGGTAAACGCCATGCTTTTGAAGGATGTGGTGAAGGAACAGATCGCGCAAGGCAAGATCGTTCTGTTCTCCAGCCATCAAATGAGCTATATAGAAGAATTTTGCGACAGCATTGCCATTATCAACGCGGGCAAGGTCGCGATTTGCGGAGATCTGCACGAAATCAAGAGAAATTATGTGCGTGATCGTTTGGTCGTCAGCACGACAAGGCCCGAACCGATCAAGGCGGATTTTGGCAACACTTGCACCGTGCGTGAAGACGGCACGCTTTTGATTCAGCTTACCTCGCCCAACGACAAGCAAGCTGTCATGAAACGCCTTGTGGAGAACTACGATATTGACGAGGTAAGGGTGTTTGAGCCCTCGCTCAACGACATTTTCGTAGAATATGCGGGCGCGCGGGTGTAAGGAGGAAAAGCTATGAAGCAGTTTTCGAAAATACTGAAATTTGAACTGGGCGGCTATCTCAAAAACAAGGCCTTTGTAGGGATCACCGTATTCCTTGTGGTAGCCACCGCCATTGCTATGTTTATCCCCAATATCATCTCGGCTTTCCAATCTGACAAGCAAGGCTCCGCACCCCCCACAGAGCTGCCCGTCATGCTCGTTCACGCACAGGATAGCAACCTTTCGCGACTGGTTGGGGAGTATTTCTCTGAAGCCTTCACTGATTACAGCGTAACGGTTGCTGACGGAACCGTTGACGATGTGAAGGCACAGATCACCTCCGGCAGCGCGGCGTGCGCGTTCGTGATGAGCGGTGCCTCCTCCTACACCTATTATGTCAACAATCTCAACATGTGGGATGCCAATACCGCTGTCGCCGACACCGTATTGCAAGAGGTTTACCGCGTAAACGCTATGATACAGCATGGCCTGACATCCGAACAAGCGGGAGAAATTCTGTCTGTTAGGGTTGAGAGCGATACCGTTACACTTGGCAAAGACCAAATGCAAAACTATTTCTACACCTACATCATGATCTTTGCGCTATATATGGTGATTTTGCTTTACGGGCAAATGGTGGCGACCAACGTGGCGACAGAAAAAAGCTCAAGGGCGATGGAAGTCTTGGTTACCAGCGCGAAACCAACAAGCATGATGTTTGGCAAGGTGCTTGCCTCATGCATCGCGGGATTCAGCCAGCTTGTCCTTGTGTTTGGCTCGGCGATCCTGTTCTACAATCTAAACAAGACCAATCTTTCCAATCCTATCATCGCGTCAATATTCGATATGCCGATTGCGTTGTTTATCTATCTGCTGGTCTTCTTTGTTCTCGGCTTCCTGATCTACGCTTTTCTGTATGGCGCGATCGGCTCAACCGCATCTAAGCTGGAAGATATTAACACTTCGGTCTTACCGATCACCTTCCTGTTTATTATCGCTTTCCTGGTCGTCATGTTCTCTATGATAGAGGGAAATGTGGATTCTGTGCTGATGCAGGTGTGCTCATATATTCCGTTCACATCTCCAATGGCGATGTTTACAAGAATTTGTATGAGCACGGTCGCTTGGTATGAAATTTTCATTTCTATCGCGATCCTGATCGGCTCTACCATTGGCATCGGTGTGCTTTCCGCAAAGATCTACCGTGTCGGCGTTCTCCTGTACGGTACACCCCCAAAACTCTCTACAATTATGAAAACCGTATTTAAAAAATCCTAACATCCAATTCCAAAGAACTTTGACACCAACCGTTTCTCCACTGCAAGAAGGGCGTGCCCGTTTGGGCACGCCCTTTTTGTTTGATGTAACTTGTGAAAACAAAGCTACGCTTTCAAGTTTTTCAAGGCCATTGCTCCCCGCAGCAATAGAGGCCGAAAGCAACCGGCAGCTCGTTTGTTGGGGATAAGCGGGCTCTCCATGCCCGGGGAGTCCGCTTATTTTTCCCCCTGCTTTTCTGTGCTTTAACTGCACTTCCAATAGTAGCTGCGGTAGGTGTTAGTCAAATAGTTTGCTGCGGTAGCCTCGCTCGCAAGGCTGCTGCTAGCAATACTCGTGCCGCTGGTAGCGGTAGAGCTGCTGATCCTCCGCCGTCGGAGAGAGGGGCGCCTGATTGCCGAAACAGAAGCGGGATACCGCGCTGAAATTCCGATCCCTGAGCATTGAACTATCAAATCCCGAAAAACGCGAAATGCATCTATGAAAATTACACTTGCAAATTGGCATAGCAAAACCCCAGAAGCCTTGCGTCGTCTAGGCTTCCGTTGCCTGCATCTATTAAGGCAACATGAGTTGGTGCGAGAAATCGTCGTGCCGTTCCGCCCGAAGCGTGGAGGGACTTGCCCTCAATGCTGTCCCGTTTTCGACCACCTAAAGCAAAAAAGAGCACCTTTCGGTGCTCTTTTTGCTTGTTGGTGCGAGAAACGGGACTTGAACCCGTACGGTGTAAACCACACGCCCCTCAAACGTGCGCGTCTGCCAGTTCCGCCACTCTCGCATAGCAACGTTATTATTATACTCAAACGGCAGACGGTTGTCAAGGCTTTTTTGAAAAGTTTTTAGGAAAAGTTTTTCCTATCAAAACCCCTCCGGCAAAAGCACCGCGCCGCGGGGGATCTTGCTCCAATCGAACAGGGAAATCAGATCTTTTAGCCGCATACTTTCCGGTGAAGGGAGCAACCCAAGGGCGGCGGCAAGGGCGCCAATGACAGGGGCGGGATCGGGATAGGCCGCGCGAACACGCTCCATACAGCCATCGCCCTCCCGTTTGGAAAGACGGCGGCCGTTCGCATCGGTCAGCAGCGGAATATGGCGGTAAACGGGGTGAGAAAAGCCAAATATTTTTTGCAAAAACATCTGCCGCGGCGTACTATCCAACAGGTCATTGCCCCGCACGATCTCACTCACGCCGGAAAGCCCGTCGTCAACCACAACGGCCAGCTGATAGGCATAAACGCCGTCTGAACGACGCACCACAAAATCAGAACAGTCCGCTTCTAAATTCTCGCTATACTCACCCTGCAAGCCATCAACAAAACCGAAAATCTCGTTTGGCACCTTCACCCGCAGGGCAGGCTTTCTATCCCGTGGCGGCGGCTCGCCGTTTTGCAAACGGTACCAGCATTTCCGATCATACTTCGGCACCCCATCCGCGCGGTGCGGTGCCGTAGCGGCATGCAGCTCCGCGCGTGAGCAATAGCAGGGATACAGTAAATCCTTTTCTTTCAATTTGTCAAGAAAGGTATCATAGATCGCGCTCCGCCCCGATTGCCAAAGCACCTCGCCGTCAAAGGCAAGCCCCATCCAGGCAAGATCATCCAGCAGATATTTGGTATTTTCCCCCATAAAGGGACATCTGGCGGCATCCAGATCTTCAATGCGCAGTATGACCTTGCCCCCCGCCGCTTTGGCCGAGAGCCAGGAAAGCATCGCGCACATCAGGTTGCCCAGATGCAGTCTGCCGCTGGGGGTTGGCGCAAAACGCCCCACAACGGGTAGGGTTTTATTGCTTTTTTCACCGATCTCCACTCTATTCACCTCTCATTTTCCATTACCTTGAAAGGTAACGGTAGCGCCGTCGCTACTATAACAAAGATCGCCCTCTTGATCGGTACGATATACCGCGGCGCCGACCGCCGCGAGCCGCTCTAATAAAGCGGCATGCGGGAAACCGTAATCGTTATACTTACCGCAAGATATGGCCACATGGGTGGGATTTGCCATTTGCAGCAGCGCGACGCCAGTAGAAGTATCCGAGCCATGGTGCCCCGCCTTTAAAAAGTCGCAGGCCAGCTTTTCGGGCAAAACGGTGGAAAGCAAATACGCTTCCGCTTCCTCCTCGCTATCGCCGGTAAAGAGAAAAGCGGTATTGCCATACAGCAACCGGGCAATCACACTGGTGTCATTCACATCCTCCGCTTCAGCACAAACCGCCAGCACCTCCAGAGAAGCGCTCCCCAACGGGAATTGATCTCCCGCCTCGGCGTAACAGATCGCCACGCCCCGTTCGATGGCGGCTTGCAACACCAATTGATACCCCCAATCGTCTACTGCCACTGGCGAGAGAATCAACAGCTTGACGGTAAAATTCTCGATCAGCATCCGGGCATTGCCATAATGATCCTCATGGGGATGGGTTAATAGCAGGCAATCAATCTCTTTGATCCGCCGTGTGCGTAACGCCGCCCGTACCGCTTCCCTTTGGGTAGCGGTACCCGCGTCAATCATCAAAACGGCGTCACCCTGGACCACAAGCGTGCAATCGCTTTGTCCAACATCCAGCACGGTCACCGTCAACGCTTGCGGCTGTTCACGGTGGCAACCGATCAACAAGCAAAGGCACAGCAGCAATAGTGAAACGCGTTTAAGCGAAGTCATATCTGTCCCTCCCCTTGTTTTGATACTGTCATTGTATCACAAAACCTTTGTTTTGCATAGTCCGAAAATGAAATTTAACAAAACGGGAAAGAGACAACCACCCCCTCGCATAAAATTTTGCAGATAGGAGGTGTGTGATGAAGATCCGTATGACGCCGGGCGCGATTTTGCTTGTTCTGGTCCTGCTGTTCAACAAAAGCAGTTCCTTTCCCGCCACGGTTTTGGCCGCCACCCTGCATGAATGCGGTCATTTATTGGCGGCGAAGCTTTTAAAAATCAAGCTGATCCGCTTAGAATTGGATTTGATGGGCGCCAAGCTCTATCCCGCGGCACAGCTACCCTCCTATATGGCGGAGGGCTTATTGGCCGCGGCGGGCCCGGCGGCCTCGCTGCTGCTGGCATTGGTCCCGCCCCGGTCTGCCTTTTGGGCGACCGTCCATGCCGCTACGCTCTCTTTTGCCCTTTTCAATCTACTGCCCATTGAGGGCTTTGATGGCGGGCGGATGCTGCATGCTCTGCTTGCCGCCAAAAAGGGGGAGGCCCTTGCCCATCGCGTGCTATTTGTGACCTCCTACCTCTCGCTTCTGCATTTGTTTTCTCTTTCCGCCTGCCTGCTTTTGCGGTATGGCGAAAACGCCACCTTGGCGGTTCTCGCGGCATCGCTTTTCGCGCGGCTTTTTCTCACCCTTCACCCCACGCCTCACGCTTCCCCGCGCCGCATAGAGAAAAAGTGAGCTTTTGAGAGAATTTGAGAGGATACGGGAGAAAAAGCGAGTTTTTGAGAGAAAAACCCGAAAAAACCACGGCAATTTCCGATTTATTCCGGCAGATTGCGTTTATTTCAGAAAAATTTCGCAAAAACTATTGCATTTTTTTATGCTTTCTGTTACAATAGCGCTGATAGTATAAGGGGGGACAAGTATTTGTCCCCTTTCACGCTATCTTTTTGTGATTTTAGATTTATCAGAAGGAGTATTTGTGTGGAATGAACAACACGCTGATTAAATTGAGATCAATCGCAAAATCCTTTGACGGTGAGCAAGTCCTTTGCGGCATTGATCTTGATATCCACGACAAAGAATTTGTTACCCTGCTGGGCCCCTCCGGATGCGGTAAGACCACCACTCTGCGCATCATCGGCGGCTTTGAATCCCCTGATACGGGCGACGTGTTTTTTGACGGCGAGCGCATCAACGAGCTACCCGCGCACAAGCGTCACGTGAATACCGTTTTTCAGAAATACGCCCTCTTTCCCCATCTGAATGTGTATGACAACGTGGCGTTCGGACTCCGTATACAGAAGATCAAGGAGGAGGAGATCCAGGAACGGGTACGGGAAATGCTGATCATGACAGGGCTGAAGGGCTTTGAGACCCGCCGCCCCGCCACCCTTTCCGGCGGCCAGCAGCAACGTGTGGCCATTGCCCGCGCGCTGATCAATCGCCCCCGTGTTCTCCTTTTGGACGAGCCCTTGGGCGCTTTGGACCTCAAACTGCGCAAGGACATGCAAAACGAGCTCAAGCGCATCCAGCGCGAGACCGGCATTACCTTTATTTACGTGACCCACGATCAGGAAGAGGCGCTCTCTATGTCAGATACCGTGGTGGTAATGGCCGATGGCAAAATTCAGCAAATTGGCACCCCCACCGATATTTACAACGAGCCGGTGAACGCCTTTGTGGCTGACTTTATCGGTGAATCCAACATTCTGGACGGTGCCATGCTGGCCGATCAAAAGGCGCGTTTTGCCGGACACACCTTTGACTGCGTGGACGGTGGCTTTGCCAAAAATGAACCGGTAGATATTGTCATCCGCCCCGAGGACGTGGATGTTGTACCGATAGAAAAAGGGATGCTTTCCGGAACGGTTTCCGGCGTAACCTTCAAGGGCGATTACTATGAAATCATCGTAGACGTGTGCGGCTTTAAGTGGATGATCGAAACCTCTGACTATGTGGCGCCCGATGCCCGTATCGGCCTTTATATCGAGCCGGATGCCATCCACGTGATGAAGAAATCCGAGTATTCCGGCAAATTCGGTGACTATTCCACCTTCTCGGAGGAGATGGATCATCTCTCCGATCCCGGTGAGGAGGCAAGCGAAGATGAAGAAGAAACTGTCACTCCTTGAGCGTGCCGCTGCCGTCCCCCATATCGTGTGGGCGGTCATGTTCATTGTGGCACCGCTGCTTTTTGTGATTTATTTTGCCTTTACCGACAGCAAGACCGGTCGCTTTTCTTTCGGCAACATCGCCGCCCTCTCCTCTTACGGTGAGATCTTTTTGGTGTCGATCTGCTTTGCGTTGGTGGCCACCTTCTGCTGCCTGTTGATCGGCTATCCGCTGGCATTCGTCATGTCCCGCTGCAAGCCCTCTACGCAAAAGCTGCTGACGGTTCTTTTGATGCTGCCGATGTGGATCAGCCTGCTCATCCGCACCTATTCGCTCATGACCCTGATGGAAAACGGCGGTCTGATCAACTCTTTGCTCACGGCCATGGGGCTGGATCCCATCCAAATGGTGGGCACAGGAGGAGCGGTGATCTTGGGTATGATCTATGACTTCCTGCCCTATATGGTATTGCCCATCTTTACCTCGATGCAAAAGATGGATCCCCGCTATCTGGAGGCCGCGGCGGATCTTGGCTGTAACAGCTTTCAGACCATGTTCCGTGTCGTATTGCCCCTGACCACACCCGGCATCATTTCGGGGGTGACTATGGTCTTTGTGCCCTCTATTTCCACCTTTTACATCTCGCAAAAGCTGGGCGGCGGCAACTTTGACCTGATCGGCGATACCATCGAAAGGCAATTCCGCTATCCCTCCACCTACCATGTAGGCGCCGCCATCTCACTTGTGATGATGATCCTCATTTTGATCTCGATCGCGGTGATGAACCGCTTTACCGATGAGGAGGAAAGGGGGATGATGGTATGAAAACACTTTCCCGCATTTATATGTGGTTGGTATTCGCCCTGCTCTACGCCCCCATTTTAGTATTGGTCGTCTATTCCTTTAACAAAGGGGGCTCTTTTGCCGAATATACCGGTGTCTCCTTTTATTGGTACAGCGAGCTCTTTCATGACAGCGCCGCATTGCTTTCGCTGAAAAACTCGCTGATGCTGGCGGTCAGCGCCGCCGCGCTTTCCACCTTGATCGGCACCTTTGCCGCGCTTGGCCTGGATCGCATGCGCAACCGCTATCTCAAGGGCGCCATCAACTCGGCAACCAACATCCCGATGATGAACCCGGATATTGTCACCGGCGTTTCGATGATGCTGCTCTTTGTGGCTGTCGGCGGTTGGTTGAAGCTGACCGATACACTGGGCTTTGGCACCATGCTGATCGCCCACACCACCTTCTGCCTGCCCTATGTCATCCTATCGGTTCTGCCCCGTTTTCGCCAGTTTGACAAATCGCTGCGTGAAGCGGCAATGGACCTTGGCTGTACGCCGGCGCAATCCTTTTTCAAGGTGGAGCTCCCCCAGATCTTGCCCGGTGTCGTTTCGGGTCTGATCATGGCCTTTACCTTATCGCTTGACGATTTCGTCATCAGCCATTTCGTCAGCTCCCCTGACTTTCAAACCCTTCCCCTTTATATCTATAACCAAACGGCGCACGAGGTCAAGTTCAGCATGTACGCGCTGTGCACGCTGATCATCATCGCTATTCTGGCCCTGCTGCTTCTGGTCAACTTTGCCGGCGGTATCGGGGACCGCACCAAAAAACGGAAGGAGGCGGTCAAATGAAGCGTTTTCTTACCACGTTTTTGGTCATTTGCATCCTGTCCTTCCTTTTCCTCTTCTTCACCTCCTGTGACAGCGGAGGCAATGTCACCACCCTGTACGTCTACAACTGGGGGGAATATATTTCAGACGGTTCGGAGGGATCGCTGGATGTCAACGCCGCCTTTGAGGTGTGGTATGAGCAAGCCTACGGTCAAAAGATCAAGGTCAACTACTCTACCTTTTCCTCAAACGAGGATATGTACGCTAAGCTCGTCAGCGGCGCCACCAGCTATGACATTGTCATCCCCTCGGATTATATGGTAGAGCGACTGCTCAAAGAGGATATGCTCCGCCCCTTGAACACAGCGAACATTCCCAATCTGCAAAACATTGATATGACCGCCGTGATTGGCGAAGGAAAGCCCTACTACGACATTGACAAGGATCATTCTGATAAGACCTATTCTGTCCCCTACACCTACGGCACTGTCGGTATTATCTATAATAAGACCATGCTCCGTGCCGAGGATCTTGCCAAAATCGAGGCAGGTGAGGGCTCTTGGGACATCATGTGGGATGAGCACTATAAGGGCAACATTTTGCAATTCAACAACTCCCGTGACGCGTTTGCCACCGCCATGTTCAAAGAGGGGTACTTGGTCAACACCACAAGCGAGGCGGAATGGCGTGCCGCGCTGGATGCGCTGATGAAGCAAAAGCCAATTGTGCAGGGCTATGTTATGGACGAAATCTATAATAAAATGAGCAGCGGCTCCGCAGCCCTTGCCCCCTACTATGCCGGTGACTTTTTCACCATGTACGAGGATAATGAGGATCTTGGTTTCTTCTACCCTACCGAGGGCACCAATGTTTTTGTGGATGCCATGTGTATCCCCAACACCTCTAAAAATCCTGAGCTTGCCGAGCTTTATATCAATTTTATGCTTTCCGAGGAGGCAGCCACCGCCAACGCGGAATATATCTGCTATGCTACCCCCAATAAGTTGGTGCGCGAAAGCGAAGACTATATCGGCGCGATGGAGGAGCTGCATCCCGACGCTATGAGTATTCTTTATGATACCGACGGTATCCAGCTGCAATTCTATGAAAACCTGGATGAGGAGCAATTGGTATTGCTCAACAACCTGTGGGAGGAATTGAAGATCGAAAGCTCGATCGGCTCCGCCATTATGATCATCGCTTGCGTGATTGCGGGAGCTGCCATCGGTCTTGGCATCTTCTTCTTTGTACGCCGCCGCAGACGAAAGCGCTATACAGATACCCTTTGGGAGAATTAACCCCCAAAACGGTACGCAAAAAGGCCTCACATCGCCAAGATGTGAGGCCTTTTCCTTTCCTTTTTTAAATGCGGGCCACGCCGGTTTTGCGCGCCACCTCAATGACGGCCTTGGCCACCACATCGGCCACACGCTTATCGAGGGCGGGAGCGATGATGTTTTCTTCGCTGAGCTCTTCATCGCTAATCAGCGATGCCAGCGCATAGGAGGTTGCCACCTTCATTTCCTCGTTGATGCAGGTGGCGCGGCAATCCAACGCGCCACGGAAGATACCGGGGAATGCCAGCACGTTGTTGATCTGGTTGGGATAGTCGCTTCTGCCGGTGCCTACCACGCGGGCGCCAGCCTGCTTGGCGAGGTCGGGCATAATCTCGGGGGTGGGGTTCGCCATCGGGAAAACAATGGGATCGCTCGCCATGCTCTGAATCATTTCAGGGCTGACAATATTGGGGGCGCTGACACCGATGAACACATCGGCGCCCTTCATAGCATCTTTCAACGTTCCCTTTTGACGGGAGCGATTGGTCACCAGTGACAACTCGCGGTGGGCGGGGCTGAGCGTCTCGTCCCCCTCGCAGATGATGCCGAAGCGATCCACCATCGTCAGGTGCTTGACACCGATATTCAGCAAATGCTTACCGATAGCGGTGCCCGCCGAGCCGGCACCGTTGATCACCACCTGAACCTCATCCACCTTCTTTTTCACCACCCGCAGGGCGTTGATGAGCGCTGCTGCCACAACAATGGCGGTGCCGTGCTGATCGTCGTGAAAAACCGGAATGTCGCAGATCTCTTTGAGGCGCCTTTCAATTTCAAAGCACCGAGGAGCGGAAATATCCTCCAGATTGATGCCGCCAAACGAGCCGGAGATCAACTGAATGGTACGAATAATTTCCTCTGTATCCTTGCTCTTGATACAAATGGGGAATGCGTCTACACCGGCGAATTCCTTGAACAAAGCGCATTTGCCCTCCATGACGGGCATGCCTGCCTCGGGCCCAATGTCGCCAAGACCGAGTACCGCGGTACCGTCGGTGATGACCGCCACCAGATTGGAGCGACGCGTCAGCTCAAAGGATTTGGTAATATCCTTTTGAATTTCCAAGCAAGGCTCGGCAACGCCGGGGGTATATGCCAGAGAGAGGTCGCGGCGGTCGTTGACGTTCACGCGGGAAACAACCTCGATCTTCCCGCCCCATTCGTAGTGTTTTTTCAGCGATTCCTGTCTGATGTCCATTTGTGTTTCCTCCTTTTCCGCGCCGCTCTTTTTTTGCTAAAAAGGCAACGGCTTCTCGAGGCTTTTCATAGCGCTCATTTCCAAAAAATACGTGCCTATTATAGCACAATGAAATGCCGATTGCAAGGGGGTTTCAGAGATTTTTTGTGCGTTATTTTTTTGACAAATTTATGTTATTTTTTTGTCAATTTTATGTTATTTTTTTGACAAAAAAAGCACCAAAAAAACCGCGGTTTTTTTGGTGCTTTTGAGAGAAAAACGCAAAACACAACGACATCTTCTCAAAGGCAACACTTATTGATAAAGATCGGCAATCTCGCCGTCATAGAGCCCTAATTTAGAGACGATCCGACCAAGATAGCTACCTTCGTCGGTCACCTCTCCCCGCAGAATATCCGACTCGGTCACGCGGCTGACCAAAATTTCTCTGGCGTAGCTCTGCGCCTCCTCCAGGCTTTTCTTATTGCAGCCGCGCTCGCGGTCATAGGTGATATACAGATAGCCGTCCTCTCCCTCGGATACATCGGGATAGGAGACCGCACTTCTACCGTCCAGCAGGAGCTTCGCACACCACGTTTTGCCCTCATCCTCCGAGAGCAGGGCAGTGAGATTATTGCGCTTGGTAAAGTTCACATGGTTGATCAGCAGGATTCTGCCCGACTTTAAGCGACGGATGTGAAAGCGAGAGGAGGGACCGCCAAGGCCGCTATCTCTGCCGGGGGTCCAGGTATTACCGCCATCCGAGGAATAGGAAACGCCGATGCCATAAAAGGTGCGCACCAGCATCATCAGCCTGCCATCCTTGAGCTCAATGAGCATATGCTCGTCAAAGCTGCGATCCGGCACATCTGCGGCACCCAAACGGGTAAAGCTTTTGCCGTTATCGGAGGTCTTGTACACAAAAGAGCCCTTCTCCGGCGTTTTGCTGTCAAACGATTCGGGCAGTGTTGTGCGTATGCCGTGATTCCACACCGCTATGGGAAGCAGCCAGCTACCGTCACGGCACACAATTGGCTTGTTCATCATAATATCGTTACCCACAAAGAAAGGCTCGCTCCAAGAGAGCTGCTCGGCATCGGGGTCCTCGCAAATGCTGGCCCAAAGACCGTCATCGGGGCAGATAGACCAGGTCCACCAAAGCCGACCGAGGGGGTCGATCCAAAGGCAAGGGTCGAAGCAACGGTGCCCCTCCAGAAAGGTGGCGGCGATCGGCTCGCTATATCTCAAGCCATCACGGCTTTCCACCAGCATGCAGTAGTTGCCGATCTCCTCCTTGATGCCGCCGCTATAAAAGGTAACAAAAACTCTTCCCTTTTTGGTCACCTCGATACTGGGGATGCCCTGCCAGATGCGTTTTTGGGTTATAAACCGCTTTAATTCATTCTTATCGGTAATCAGCATTTTTGCCTCCTTTTATGTTTTCTATACCGTTTTACGAATATCAAGCAAAACTGCCGTATTTTGACGCAGCAAGGTCACGCAGATCCCCCGTTCACACAGCACCGCTGTCGCACCATGATCCATCGGATACAAAACACGCACCGATGTCCCCTGAACGGGAAGCGTTACGGCCTCTTCGTCGGCATCCAATCGCCACACGGCCAACAAAACGCGCTCCTCATCACAACACAGCCCCAAGGCTCGCCAAGAATCTCCCGGCCGCGGCAGACCCAAGGGCCAAAAGGGCAAGGCAGCGGGCAGACACGAGCGGTAAGTCTTATAGGCAGCCACACCTTCACGCACCGCAGTTAAGGCATCCTCGCCCAGCTGCGTCAGCTTGCCGGAAAGATGGATGCGTTGTAGCATAGCGTTGATCATATTCATCGCCGCCGCATCTCTGTCCGCGTTTGCCAAGGGATAGCTCCATATGGCCGCTTGCTCCGGCAGAACGGCTGTAGGAGCCGCCACTGCGATGGCCGTCATCTTGCGGTAATCAGTCTGATCGGTCACCGATTGGATGTGAGCCCGCTCCAACATGGCGTAATCCATACGCATGCCGCCGCTGCTGCAATTTTCCCAGACCAGATCGGGGTATTTTGCCAAGATCCCATCCAACCAATCCAGATAGGCACGGTTGTGTTGCAGGAGACCGTCGCCGAAGCTGTCGGCATCCACCTCGGTGCCGATGCCCGCATCGATATTATAGTCCATTTTGATATAGCCGACGCCGTACTCACGCACCACCCGATCCACCACAGCCGTGGCATGGGCACGCACCCGCGGATGGCGGAAATCCAGCTGATAGCGTCCATGGTCAATGATGCGCTTGCCGTGGCGCAGGAAAAAGCATTCGTCCTCCCACTCCTTTGCCAGTGGACATTGGATGCCCATGACCTCCAGCTCCAGCCAGATGCCCGGCACCATTCCCTTCTCACGGATATAGTCAAATATCCTTTCGATTCCGTTTGGGAAACGCCAATCGCAAGGCTGCCACTCGCCCACCGTTTCCCACCAGGTACCGTTGGCATACCAGCCCGCGTCCATGCAGTAGTATTCCGCGCCGGCGGCGGCCGCCGCATCGATCATGGGCAGCTCCTTTTCCTCGGTGGGATCTGCACACAGGCAGTTCATGTAATCATTGAAGATGACAGGCATCCCCACATTGACGGCACTCCCGCCAAAAAGCCTGCGTCGATATGTTGTCAGCTCAGCCACCGCACGCTCAAAGTCTGCCCCAACGCTTAGTGCCACGGGCACCGACGTAAAGCGCTCTCCTGGCTTTAACTCCTTGTACCAATGGTTCTCCTGCTCCGTGGGACCGCTGATCCTGACATACAGCATATTAGAAAGCTCACTGATCTCCCATTGCCAGGAACCCGAATGCTCGATCTGCCAGAGCCAGCACCGCCCGGTATCCGCGTTCTGCACCGCGCCCATAGGCAAGCACTCCTTACCCGACCAGGTGCCGGTATTGGAGACCGTATAACGCTTGGTGCTGGAGGAGGACAGACGCCACAGCCCCAGCTCCTGCATATCGTACCACTGCCAGTTACATTCCCGCACGGTGCTGTTATGCGGAACGGCCACACGCACAGCCTTTTCAAGAACAGGAGCGTCCCCGTCATCCAAGCCGGTATAGGCAAAGCTGCTGACGTACTCCAGCCCCAAAGGTTCGGTACCAATGTTTTCGATCTCGCAAAAAGCACGCACGGCACAGATCTCATCATAAAATCTGTAGCTGATCCATGTGTTCATACGCCCGTCGGATAGCAAAAACACAACACGTTTGCCGTCTTTTTCTGCAAAGACGCTGTGCGATACATATTTCAGCTCTCGTGAGCCGTAGCTACCCGTATGCTTCATGCCGTGGTGGTCATCCGCATTTTCACCTGCGATATGCACCTCCACCAAGGGGCACCATTTGGCCTTTTTCACACGCTCATCGGTCGCAGTGCCGTAGCAAAAGTGCCGCAGCATCGCTCTGCCGCTTTCCTCGATCTCTACGATAAAGGTCATGTTGCCTTGAGAAAAATCAAAAGTCATGTGCACACCTCACCCCTATTATGTTTGCCTACATCTTATCACAAAAGCACCGAAATTTCAAGACATTTTTGTAGCAAAACAGGATATTTATTCAGCAAAAAGCCGCCGTCGGACATCCGACAGCGGCTACTTTTACATGGCACTTTTCTTCAGTTTGAGATCAAGCCAGGTAAGACCCAGGGAAAATGCGTCATGCAAGCCGTTTTTGATACCGCTTTGCACTGTGGCGCGGTCCGGATCTTTTGCGTCCACAATCTGAATCATCACCTTATCCGGCACCTTTTCCCCCGCTTCGTCTTTATAAGAAACGATCTCCAAAACCAACACAAACGGATCGTTGTTCAGATCGCCGTAAATGATGGTGTTTTCCTCTCTCACCAAAGGCTTTCCCTGATATTGCAGATATTCGCCTTCTACCTTTTTCTTGGTTTCTGCCATAGTTCTGCCTCTCTTTCCTAAAATATCTTCTATAGTATAGCACGCGCCTTTGCAAAAGTCAATGCCTTTTGGATAAAAGCCGTTCAAGCACGGTTCAAACGACGCATATCCTCGTCGCTGAGCGTCAGCTCCACGCCTTTGAGGTTATCCAAGAAATGCTCTACACGCGAGGAAGCGAACAGCGGGATCACACGGGGGAACCCCTCGCAGCGATGCAAATTTACCATCCAAGCCACCACCAGGGCACTGGTGTTAACCCCCTTCTCCTTAGCCATCGCGCGAACGGTCACAAGACGGTCGCCGACGATATAATCGGCGGGAATACGCTCGTCGATCTCATATCCGCCCTTGGCAAGGCAGGAATAAGCCACCAGAGGAATATCCTTATCCACCAGATAGCGCAACCGTTCTCTGCTTACCGTCTCATTAAAAATATACTTTGGCGCCATATCGGCTCTGGGGTGCAGATAGGTGAATTTCTGCTGCATCACCGTATAAGGGGTCTGCCCTTTAGCGGCGGCGATGGCATTGGCCTCGGCAAAGCGCCAGGTGTCATAGTTACTGCCGCCGAGATGGAGCACCTTCCCCTTTTTCACCAGCCGGTCAAAGGCCTCCATCGTTTCCTCGATGGGGGTATCGGTATCATCGGTGTGCGCATAGTAAAGATCCACATAGTCGGTGCCGAGCTTGCGCAGCGACTCGTCGATCCAGTATTCAATCTGCGCCGCTTTCAGCCCCGCGCCCTCGCCGTGACGGTCAAAGCCCACCTTGGTGGCAAGCACCACCCTGTCACGGCAACCCCGGTCACGAAGCCACTGGCCAAGCAGGGTCTCGCTTTCGTCGCCAGTACCCGCCCAGTGCGCGTAATTGTTAGAGGTGTCGATAAAATTGCCACCCATATCCATATAGGCATCCAGTACCCGATAGGCCGCTTCCCGAGGGGTGGTCGTGCCGAAATTCATTGCGCCAAGAGCTATCGGCGCAATCTCAAGACCGTTAGAAATTAGGAGCTTTTTCATACCGTTTCTCACTTTCTGTTATTTAAAGCGTTCAATGATGTCGTCCTGCAGATCCTTGCAGATGTCCACAAAAATGCCGCTGTAGCCGGTCACGCGCACGCGCAGATCGCGATGCCGATCCGGGTTTTGCTGCGCATCCATCAGATCCTTGGCGCCGACTGCGGAGACCTGCGCGTGCAGGCCGCCGTTGTTGAAATAGGTGGCAAGAACCGTGCCAAAGAGCCGATGCCCCGCCTCGCCCGCAAACTGTCGGGGATCAACATCCAAATTCAGCGCGCCGGACAGTATCCCATCGGGGGGGAGATGGAGCATGGCGTTAAGCATGGCCGTGGTGCCATTGATGCAGGAGCCGTTGGCAGGGCGGCTGTTTTGCGAATAGGGGGTGCCCGCAAGGCGCCCGTCCACGGTGGCACCTGCAGCCTGCCCCGCCTTCAGATGCCATGTGTCGCTTTGCAAACACGGCTCCAGGAACAGGCCGTATTTTTCAAGATAGGGACGGCTCTTTTCGATCACGATCCCCATGGTGCCCTCTGCCATGCGCTTGGCGTGACTGTTGGAATGGGGGGTGTCACTGCCGTATTTTTCCACGCCGCGGCAGAGCGCTAGCACCTCGGGATAGCCCTCAAAGTTGGCATCTGCGGCATCCAGCAGTTGCCGCAGGGTCAGCTTTTTTTGCAAAAAGATCAGCTGATCTGCCACGATCATGCAGTCCACGGTGCTGCCGAACATATAGAAGGATTGGAACTCGTAATGGTATTTGGCACCTGCCGAATGGCAGCTTGCGGTGCGTACCGAATGGGCGGAGAAGCAGTCGTTATAAGTCAGCACGGCAGCAGGACGGCGGCGGCGCACCTCCAGCTCCCGCTCCAGCTGCCGCAGCTTGCGCTCCACGTAGTCGCTCCACTTGGCAAAAAATCCCTCGTAAAGATCCTCCACGGTCAGCTTCGGGCGGTCTGCCAGCTCCCTCATGACCTCCATCAGCACCATAGGCCAGCCACCCTTGTGACGGTAGCGCATATAGGGCACGCAGATCGCCTTTTTCTCCTCGTCGGAGCAAAAGCACTCGTAACGTGCGGCGGAGGGGCCGATCGCCATCCAGGAGCCCATCGTGCCAAGCCCCGGCCAATTGCAACCGACATGCACGTAGTCCTCGATGGCCTCCTCGGGCAAGCCGATGCGACGGAAGGTCCTTTTCATATTGTCATCGTTGTAATACATCAGAGAGGCGCTGGCAAGCGAGCGCCCGACCAGCATTTCCCAGAGCCGCGGATGCTTTTGATCCATACCCGGATAATACCGCACCACCATCACGGGGTTTTTGAAGGCGGGAACGATCCGCTCGACGAGAAGATAGGTCAGGTCGTTGACCGCATCCTCACCCCGGACGGTGCCGCCCAGCAGCAGGTACTGCGGCGCGTCAAAGTTACAAATTCTATCAAACGTGGTAGAGTTTTTCGCGTCTCCCACCTGATGCTCGCCCCTGCCCATAATCAGATTGTGCTTGCAATAATAATCGGTGATCAGCGCGCCCGCCTCCTCTCGCGTAAGCCGACCTGCGGCGAGATCTGCGGCATACAGGGGGTAAAGCAGCTGATCCATCCTGCCCAACGTCAATGTGGGATTGAGGGTGATATAGGCGCAGTTGATAAAGGCGACCGTCCACAAAAGCTGCAGACCGGAGTAAAAATCGTCAGGGCGCTCGGTGGCGGCCTTACGGAGATTTTTCGCCACACGGGTCATGCCCTTTTCATCGGCGGCATCGGCATAGCGCAGCATGAAATCGCGGATCGCATCATAGATCTCCAGTACGCCGCGCAAGAAAATGCGCTCCTCCTCGTCCGTCTTTTCCGCAAGGGAGGCGAGTGCCGCCTCGCGCAGCCCGGGCAGCCCCCGACTGATCAAGTTTTCCCAATCGTAGCTGCAATGTCCGCAGGAGGGGAACGTCCTCGATTGCCTGGGATTGTCGGGATGAGCGCGGAACTCCTGAAAGATCTGCTCCTCCTCGGCGGTGAGCAGGCGATCCACGCAGCGCCCCGCGATCAGATCATAGGGCTCCAGCGGCACCGACACGCGAGAAAGCAGCTTTGAGAGCATTGCGGAAAAGCGCAAGGGGTGCGGCAGCTCCTTCCCCTTTGATTTGATCTCATTCAATATAAGCAAGCGCTCGGCGCTGGTAGCAAGCATCGGTTTTTCGGTCAACGCGGTGATCGCTTCTCTGACATTTACTTGATCAGTCATTTGCTTCCTCCCTTACAGAACGCTCATCATCACGATACCGCCAAGTGCGATCAGCGAACCGGTGATGCTGCGCCAGTTCGGCTTTTCTCCAAAAAAGAGCATGGCTGTGATGTTGACGGTGATCAGGCACCCACCCTTGGTGACGGGGTACAGCACCTGCGGATCCATGCCGAAGTCATTGGTGGCGACGGTCTGGAAATAGCTGGCGGCAAACAGGCACACCGCCATGATAAAAATATGGATCATCGGCTTACCGCAGGTGGCAAAAAGCCCCTTGACGTATTGCGTTTTCGGGGTATCCGACTGCTTGCGGTACTGCCAAAGCGCAAAGGCGATAAAGCAGAGCAGCAGAATAAGCGCCGCAAACACGTAGGTGTAAAAATGATACACCGATTTGGCGTAAAACACACCGTGATGGCAGATACCGACCTCGGTATAATACTGCTTGTAGAGCTGCTGGAAGAAGCCTGAAAGTCCGTCACCGAGGGCAGCGATCAGCACCAGCAGCACGCCGAGCGGGCCCGGCCTTTTGCCGGTATCCTTGCTGTACCCTGCCAGCACGGCAGTGGCGGCCAGTATCAGGGCAAAGCCCCCCATCTTCCAGGGCGAAATGGCATCACCGAACATAAAAAAGCACAGGATGGCAGGCAGGATGGAGCCGATGGTCAAGGACACGTCCACCGTGACCAACGGATTTTTTTGGATCGCCAGCAGCCAACCCGCAAGGAATGCCGCATTGGCAGCACCCGCCCCAACCGTGATCCAGAGCATGGCAGGCTCTACGGCAAGCTGATCCCCCGCCCGCTCAACAAATACCACCGCGAGACCGATCGCGATGCAAAACAGCATGCGCAGCAGGTTGAAAAGCAGCGAATCCCCCGTCGAGGTCACGTAGCTGCTGGTCTTCTTACCGCAATAGCCCTTTACGGTCAGGCAGATCAATGCCAGAAACAAAAACAAAAACGCCAACGGATCCAAGCTATCACCCTCTCAACTGTTATTGCCCTCATTATAGCAGAGCCGCCTCGGCAATGCCATATATTTTTGTGCATAAACCTGG
The DNA here is from genome assembly GCA_015065215.1 of Oscillospiraceae bacterium. Classification (GTDB taxonomy): domain Bacteria; phylum Bacillota; class Clostridia; order Oscillospirales; family CAG-272; genus Firm-07. The sequence goes on from SVQT01000008.1 coordinate 52,132, forward strand.
ATTTTTCCAAACCAAAAGTGTTGCCAAGCGGCACGAAAGACTGTATAATAAGGGAGATATGGAGGTGATCGCATGAAAACAGTTTCTCTGTGCGACCTGGGCGGACAGGACCTGTTCTTCGGCAGGCCCGAGGTCTTTGCCGAAAGCTGGGTCAGTCGCAAAGCATTTGGGCAATACCGCGACCGTTCCCGCCCCGTTTCGGCACTTTTTATGGTATGCACCGACATCAAAGTGCATTTTTTCGGGCAGGAGCGCGCCGCTCTGACCGCCGTCCAAGGAGACGTGATCTTTATCCCCAAGGGGGTGCGCTATCACGTGCAGGTGGAGGGGGGGACCCCCAATCGCATCGACACCTACACTGTTAATCTGGATCTGAAGGGTGAGACGGGCGAGGACGTTCTGTTGAGCGAAAGCATCAGCCGGCTCTGCAATAATCGCGAGGGTGCACTGCAGCCACATTTTCAAAAGCTGAACGAGGCAGCCCATAACGGCGATCCCGGCAGCCTTTTACGCATCAAAAGCGAGCTTTACCTCCTGTTGGACGCGCTTTCCGCCACAGTCGCCGCCTCCCCCGCCGCTTATTATGCCATCCGATCGGGCATTGAGGCGCTCCGCGCCGAGTGGAATCAAAGCAGGCGGATCGAGGAATACGCGGCGCTCTGCGGCATCAGCAACACCTATTTTTGCCGTTGCTTTCGGGAGTGGTGCGGCAAAAGCCCGGTAGAATACCGCAATGCCCTGCGCCTTTCCCATGCAGAGAGCATGCTCCGCCACACCGATATGCCGATCGGTGAGATCGCGGGTCTGGTCGGCTTTGAGGATCCCTTTTATTTCAGCCGCATCTTCGCGCGGCACGTCGGCTGCTCACCGAAAGCCTACCGAAAGCGATAGCTCAGCACATCTCAGGCGGCAATATTGCCAGCTCACGGGGCAAAACGGGTCTCTCCGTACAAAGGCTGTACAAGCTCTCCGCCGCGGCGGAAAGCTCCTGCTGACGGGCGGCGAGCGCCCCCAGCGCCGCCACGTCCGCTTGCTTGGTTACCACGGGAACGGTGCGTGTTTTTCGGCTTTTTGACAGGAACGCCCGTCCGCGCTCGTTAGCGGCAAGCAGTCGCAGATAGGCAGGCTCTGCCGCAAGGTCGGCATACCGCACGTCTGCCATGGTATACAGCAGCGCCCGACGGATGCGTCCGTTGGTATACTTTTTGGTGGCAGCGGCACGGCAAAGGCTCTCGTAATCGGTCGCCTCACGGGCGGCACCGATCAGCCGCTCCAGCAGGCCGCCGCCACAATCCGCCGTTTCGTCCGTTGCTTCGGCGCGCATCACGCGCAATCTTGCCAGCATGGCGACACCCAGGCGCTCGGTTTTGGCGATGCCCCACAGCGCCACCGCCCGTCGCCATTCCGTACGGACGCATGCGGGCAGATCATCGCAAATATCCATACCGTTCTCTAATTTCTCGCGCAGCGCGGTGGCAGAGGGATAGGGCTGCTCCGCATTGCCGTCACGGTAGCCTGCCCCCACTCGCAAAACGGGAAAAAGCGTCATTTTATTCTGTCGCAGCTGCACGGCACGGGCGTATTCCACCGCCAGGATATCGTTGGAGAGCAGATCGTCCCCCAAAGCATCGAAAAACACGGCGGCATCCCCCCTGTTTTTCGCCCCGTTTGCCACCTTTTCGGCAAAATCCGCTTCGGTCGTCCGCTTGGCAGCCTGCAGGATGGCGGGCAAATCGGCTCGCTCGCTGCCGAATGCCAGCGTGTCTGCGCCAAGCCGCTGCAGGGCATCCACCCCTGCGGTGGCAAAATACCGCGCAGAGGCGGCGGCATAGGGAAAGGGCAGCTCCAGCACCAGATCCGCACCTGCTGCCATCGCCATGGCGGCGCGACTGATCGGCGGCAGGATCGCCGCCTCTCCGCGTTGGGTAAAATAGCCGCTCATCAGGCAGATCACCGTTTCCGCACCCGAGGCGCGGACGGTATCCAGCAAATGCAGATGCCCTGCATGAAACGGATTGTATTCACAGATAATGCCGACTGCCTTCATCTCTCACTCATTCCTTTCCGAAGGTTTTGAAAAAAATCCCGCAAATCATATTGAAAAAACCGGCGGGGTGTGTTATACTTACTGTTGGTATTCAAAATTCTACTATATATTTGGAGGATCACTATGAAAATTTTGGTCGTGAATGCAGGCTCCAGCTCTCTGAAATATCAGGTTCTCGAGCCCGATACCGGCACACTGCTTGCGAAAGGCATTTGTGAGAGCATCGGTAATACCGAGGCCTCGATGCTCACCCATCAGCAGGTCATCAAGGATATTAAGATCAAGGATCAGCACTACCCTATGGAAAATCACGCCGTTGCCCTGAAGCTGGTGGTTGAAAAACTGCTGGACAAGGAGCTTGGCTGTATCGAGAGCATGGACGAGATCGAGGCAGTCGGTCATCGCGTTGTGCACGGCGGCGCCTTTTTCTCAGAGTCGATGCTGCTCACCGACGAGGTGCTGGAAAAGCTGAAGCTTTGCCACGACTTCGCCCCCCTGCACACCCCCGCGCACATCCAGGGCATTCAGGGTTGCCTTGCCGTTATGCCCGACAAGCCCCAGGTGCTGGTATTCGATACCGCCTTCCATCAGAGCATGGCGCCCGAGGCCTATGTTTATGCCCTGCCCTATGAGCTGTACAGAAGTACGGCGTTCG
>SVQT01000009.1 GCA_015065215.1 Oscillospiraceae bacterium
GGAGCCCTATGAAAAGCTCCCCTTTACGGTACTGTTCGTGGACGGCAACCACGAGAATTTCAGCCTGCTGAACGCCTATCCCGTGGAGACGTGGAAGGGTGGCAAGATCCACCGTGTGGCACCCCACGTGATCCATCTCATGCGCGGTCAGATCTTTGAGATCGAGGGCAAGCGTATCTTCACCTTCGGCGGCGGCACCAGCGTGGATAAGTATATGAGACGGGAAGGAGTCAGCTGGTGGCCTGAGGAGATCCCCAGCTTTGCGGAGTTTGACGAGGCGGTCACCAACCTGAAGCGCTATGGGCATAAGGTGGACTACGTGATCACCCATTCCTGCGATGAAAAGGCGCTTTACACGCCCTTGCTCGGTACCGTTTCCAAGTCCATGACCGTTTACCCCGACAACTCCATGCTGATGGAGTTTGAGCGCACCGTGCAGTATGAGCATTGGTATTTCGGGCATTATCACGTGGATGGCTACGTGACCGAGCGCAAGACCGCGCTCTATCACGACATCCTGCCGCTGGGGGATTGACCCCCAAACGGTATGAAAAAAGAGGGGATCTTCCCCTCTTTTTTGATGATATGCAGCGTGCCGCGAAAAGTGGCATTGTAAACAAATTGTAAACAAAACACAGAAAGGGTATAGAAGGGCAGGTTTTGACCACCCCAAATTGGTATAATAATAGTAGAGGGACCACCTCGAAAGGAGAAGGGTATGAACGGAAAAAGGATCGCGCCTAAGACTATTGTGCTATACGTGCTGAACGTGATCAAGCTGTATGCCTCGGCGGAATATCCCGTCAGCCAGACGGCCATTTGCAATTATCTCAACGAGATCGGCATTCCCTGCGACCGCAAAACGGTGGGGCGGAACGTGCGGTATCTGCAGGAATTCGGCTATCCCATCGTACATATTCCGGTAAAGGGATACTACCTGGACGGGGAAGCCCTGGAAAAGTGTAAAAACAAATTGGTGGTGTAAGGAGGAGAAACAATGAGTGAGAAAGGCTACAGCACCGGATGGTTGCATTTCTTTTATCGCATTCGCGTGCCCTTTGGCGTGATCTTTTCCCTTGGTGGCGCGGCGCTGGGGGTGAGCGGCGTTCTTGCACCCGCGCAGCTGCCGCTTCTGCATGCGATCGGTATTATCGGCGGCGTTTTGAGCGGCATTTGCGCGCTGGGATACATAGCGGTATATTTTGGTTATGTCAAGGGACGGTATTTTGATATTTACCCCTATTGGGTCTATCCGCTGACCCTTGCGTTGCTTTGGGTGGAGTGCGGCGCGGCATTTTTGGCGTATGCGCTAAATCCCGCTATGCTGATCGGGTTTCTCATATTCGGCATATGCAACACCGTATATTTTGTGCATCGGCGCTATTTGTATTATAAAAATGATCCATAGCATAGAAAGGGATGACACATATGATAAAGATGCCATATTATTCCCCCGAGGATTTTGACGAATTGATCGAATACGCACGTATTATGAATATGTGTATTGAGCCGGGCTGCACCACCTGCGGTGCGATGCCGTTCCGAAAACTTTGCCGCGAGCAGATCGGTTATGAAAACATTTGCGCCATCGTGCGCGCAGTAACGCCGGATTATTTTGCGAAGCACTATACCTTTGCATGGATGCAGGCGGCAACGGTGTTGGATGTAGAGTTTTACCGTGAGGGAGGTCTGCCGCGTGACAGCTATTTGTTGCAGGAGCTGGAAAAGCTGTCTCGGGAGCGTGAGAACAGAAGAACCAGGCAAGCATAAAGAAAACCCCGATAACGTATCACGTTATCGGGGTTTTCTTTATGCCTTATTGATCTCGTCGATCAGAAGGGTGCGGAGCACCTGCGGATCGCAGTTGCCCTTCAGCTGCTTCATACACTTGCCAAAGAGCGCCATCAGCGCCTTCTCCTTGCCGCCCTTGAAGTCGGCGACTGCCTTGGGATCGGCGGCGATCGCTTCCTTGATCACCTTTTCGATCAGGCCGGTGTCGTTGGAAACAATATAGCCGTTTTCTTCGGCGTACTTGGCGGGATCCAAATCAGCCTCAAACATGGCTTCCAAAATCTTTTTGGCGTTACCGCGGCCTACCTTTCCGTCGGCCACCAGCTTGATCAGCTGGCCAAGGGCCGTGCCGTTGACGGTCAGCTGATCGGCGGTCATCTGACGGCGGTTCAGAAGGTTCATGCAGTCCGAGATCAGCCAGTTTGCCGCCTCCTTAGCGCTGCCGCAAACGGCAAGCGCTGCCTCAAAGCAGTCGCAAAGGGCACGGCTGTCGGTCAGGAGGTTGGCGTCATAGTCGCTCAGCCCCAGCTCGGTGGTGTAGCGTGCCTTTTTGACCTCGGGGAATTCGGGCAGAGAGGCCTTGACGCTATCATACCAGGCGTCGTCAATGACAATGGGCATGACATTGGGATCAGGGAAGTAGCGGTAATCGCCGGCGGTCTCCTTGTTGCGCATGGCAAAGCTCTTGCCCTTCACGTCATCCCAACGGCGGGTTTCCTGCACCAGCTCCTCGGTGCCGTTTTCAATGGCATCAATGTGTCGGGCGGTTTCGTATTCAATGGCGCGCACGATCGCGGAAAGCGAGTTCATATTTTTCATCTCGGTACGCACACCCAATTTATCACTGCCCTCGGGGCGGACAGAAAGGTTGACGTCACAGCGCATCGAGCCCTGCTCCATGCGGCAATCGGATACCTTGGCAAAGCGCAAAAGCGAGCGCAGTCTTTCCAAATAGGCCACAACCTCCTCAGCACTGGAGAGGTCAGGCTGGCTGACGATCTCAATGAGCGGTACGCTGGTACGGTTGAAGTCCACAAGCGAGGTGTCGGTCCAATCGTCATGAACCAGCTTGCCGGCGTCCTCTTCCATGTGGATTTGCTTGATGCGGATCGCCTTTTTACCGTTGGCGGTCTCAATTTCCACTGTGCCGTTGACGGCCACCGGGGCAAACCATTGGGTGGTCTGATAAGAGCAGGGCAGATCGGGATAATAGTAGCTCTTTTTGTCAAAGGTGGTGGTGCGGTTAATGTGGCAGTTCAGCATCATGCCGGCGGTCATGCCAAGGTCTACCACCTTTTTATTGACGATGGGCAGCATGCCGGGCATACCGCAGCAGGCGGGGCAAACATGGTCGTTTTGCTCGGCGCCGAATTTGGCGGAGCAGGAGCAGAAGATCTTAGAGGCGGTGGCCATTTCTACATGGACCTCAAGACCGATGACAGTTTCAAATTTCATCTTATTTGCCCTCCTTTACAAGGATTTTGGCAAGGTCAAGCAGAGCACTGTCCGCAAAGGCGGGGCCAATGAGCTGTACGCCACCGGCAACCACAGCGGGCAAGCCTGTGATAGAGGCAGGAGCGGTGTATTTGTTTTCTTCAAAAGCGGAGTCAGCATCGGTATAGGCCATCTTAGAGCAAGCGGGCATCAATACAGCGTCGGCATTCGCAAAGAGCTTAGCAAAGACCTCGGCGATCACGCGGCGGATACGCAAAGCCTTATCGTACTTGGCCATATAATTTTTGGTGGAAAGCACATCAGAGCCAAAGAGGATGGCTGTTTTCAGCAAGTCGCCAAAGGCCTCGGTGCGGCTGTTTGTGTACAGCTCATCAATGGTCTTGTAATTCTTGGTGCGGTAGCCGTATTTGATGCCGTCATAGCGGGAGACGTTGTTGCACAGCTCAGCGCACATCAGAATGTTCCATGCAGTCTTTGCGGCCATCAGCTCGGCGGACTCGATTTCGGTGATTTCGATACCGTTTGCGGCCATTTCAGCCTTGGCGGCCTCGATTTTGGCGGTTACCTCCGCATCGGCGGCCATCTTGAGAATAGCCACCTTTTTGGCGGGTTTGGCCATATCCATGGCCAAATCATAGGTCAAAGCGTCAGCGTGCATGGTGCCGTCCCGCTCATCCTTGCCCACAATAGCGGTAAGCACCTGGCGGCAATCGGTAACGGTATTGGCCATGACGCCAACCGTTTCTCCGGAGCAAGCTACCGGCACAGTGCCATAACGGGAAACGGTGCCGTAAGTGGGCTTGAGGAATATAAGGTCGTTTTGCGCGGCAACGCGGCGGGGGGCGCCGTTCACATCAAACGCGATAACCCCCGAAACGGTATCGTTTTTCAGTGCTTTCGCGGCGGCTGCGGTGTGTGTCGCGCCTGCGTAGCAGGTCTCACCGACAAGGTCAATCGCCATTTCGCCAACAGGCACCTTGCCGCCAATTTCAAAGCCTGCGGCAGTGAGCTTTTCCACCACTGTAGCATCAAACAAGCTCATGTAGCCGTCCAGCATTTTAGAGCCGGCCGCGGTGGGCAGATCCTTGGTAAGGATCATATCGTCCAAAAGAATTTTCTTCATCTTGCGCCTCCTTACTCAACAAGGCGGGGAACCTGCCAGTAGCCGTCCATTGTTTCGGGCGCGCCCTTTTGCAGCTCGTCACGGGTAAACAGTTTTTTCTCTACATCCTCACGCACAACGGTCAAGATGGGCATGACGTGTACCATGCGCTCTACGTTGGAGGTGTCGATGGCATTCAATGCCGCCATATCCTCCTCCTGCTTGGCAAAGAACGCGAGAACGGCATCTCTTTGGGCATCGGTCAGGGAAAGTTGATTTACTTTTTCCAAAGAGAGTAAAGTGTTTTTATCCATATAAAACTATCTCCTTAAAAGGGATTTCGAATAGAATCGCTCAATCTCTGACCTTGATGTGGACCTCACGCAGCTGCTGCTCGGTGACCTCACCGGGGGCGCCCATCATCAGATCCTGGGCATTGCCGTTGAGCGGGAAGGCGATGACATCACGGATGGTATCCTCCTCGGCAATCAGCATGATCATACGGTCGACACCGGGGGCCATACCCGCATGGGGCGGTGCGCCATAAGAGAAGGCGGTGTAAAGCGCGCCAAATTTTGCTTTAACGTCTTCCTCTCCGTAGCCGGCGATTTCAAAGGCCTTGCGCATAATTTCGGGGTTGTGGTTGCGCACCGCGCCGGAGGAAAGCTCCACGCCGTTGCACACGATGTCGTATTGATAAGCAAAAATCTCCAAAGGATCCTTGTTCAGCAGGGCATCCATGCCGCCCTGGGGCATCGAGAAGGGATTGTGGGTAAAGTCGATCTTGCCGGTTTCCTCATTGCGCTCGTACATGGGGAAATCTACGATGAAGCAGAACTCAAAGCGATCTTTTCTGATCAAGCTCAGCTCGTTTGCGATCCAGGTGCGCATCTGACCCGCCAGAGAATTGATGACGGCGGGCGCATCACTGATAAAGAAGAGGGAATCGCCCTCCTTGATGCCGCAAAGGGCGGTCAGCTCAGCCTTTTCAGCCTCGGACAGGAACTTGGCGATCGGGCCCTTATACTCGCCGTCCTCCAGGGTGATATAGCCACAGCCAAACTTCATGCCGATGCTGCGGGAATAGGTGTCGATGGCTTTTTCAAAAGCTTTTTTGCCGTCGCCGCTGCCATCCTTTTTGACCAGGTAGTTGGCAACGATACCGCGCACCAGCTTGTTCTTAAAAGGAATGGTGCGGCCGTTGATCTCCAGAAAATCGTGAGAGGCAAAGAACGCGGTCAGATCCTTGATTTCCAAGGGGTTGCGCAGGTCGGGCTTGTCAGAGCCGTATTTCAGCATTGACTCGGCAAAAGTGATACGGCGGAAGGGGGGCTTGGAGACCTCTTTATCCGAAAACTTTTTAAAGGTGTTGTAAACCACCTGCTCGGCAACGGCGAACACGTCCTCCTGGGTTGCAAAGGACATCTCAAAGTCCAACTGATAGAATTCGCCGGGGGAGCGATCCTGGCGGGCATCCTCATCACGGAAGCAGGGCGCGATCTGGAAGTAGCGGTCAAAGCCGGAGGCCATGAGCAGCTGCTTGAACTGCTGGGGGGCTTGGGGCAGCGCATAGAACTTGCCCTTGTGCTTGCGGCTGGGCACCAGATAGTCACGGGCGCCCTCGGGAGAGGAGGCGGTCAGAATAGGGGTCTGGATCTCCAAAAAGCCCATATCCTCCATTTGAGAGCGGAGGTAGGAAAGAATTTTGGAGCGCAGTACAATATTATCGTGAATCTTACGGTTGCGCAGATCCAGGTAGCGATATTTCAGGCGCACCTCCTCACGGGTCAAGGTAGAGGCATCGATCTCAAAGGGCAGACCCAGCTGGCAGGGACCCAGCACCTCGATTTTGCCCGCGCGCACCTCAATCAGACCGGTATCAATTTTGGGGTTGACGGTCTCCTCATCGCGCTTGGTAACCTCGCCCTCGATGAGAACGACCGTCTCCTTGGTGATGCCGGAGAGCATTTTGTCGTCGGAAAATACGATCTGCGTCACGCCATAGTGATCGCGCAGATCCACAAACAGGACACCGCCGTGGTCACGGATTGTCTCCACCCAACCGGTCAGTACCACTTTCCTGCCGATGTGTGCCACATTCAGCTCGTTACAGGTATGTGTTCTTAACATGAGAAAAACCTCCAGTATATATTCACAAATTTTGATTGCAAAAACAAAAAACGCCCTTCCTCCCACATACATGGGACGAAAGACGATCTTCCGCGATACCACCCAAATTGACCCGTAAGGGCCCCCTTCATTTGCATCTTGACGCGATGAACGGACGGTTCTAATCACCAATCGGTTTTCTTCCGTCGGCTCCGGAGTGTTTTTCTCGCAGGTCCCATTGCTGTATTTCCACCGACAACAGCTCTCTTGAAATGGGGGTTCTGGATACTCTCTCCCTCATTGCCTTCATTCAATATATGGTTATTGTATCACTTTTTTTCTTTGATGTCAATAAGGCACCGCAAAAAACTTTGCAGTTTTCTCTTTCTTTCTATTGCCAATAAAGGAAGATAATCCGCCCAACGCTCTACCCGTATGGGCATCACCGGCCGCATGGGATCGTCAAACAGCAACAGCATAGCTGGCGCAATACCGTGATAGGCCTCTACGATCAAAATGCCTTGCAACTGCCCCGCGGCAATGCGTTTTTTTGCTACCGCATGATAGGAATAATACATTTTCATCACCTGTATTATAGTATGACAAAAAGCGGTTTTTCTATACCGTTTGCGCATAAATTGCGCGAAAGCGGGCAAAATGGAAAGAAAAAGAAAGGGGGATCTGATATGATTCAACCGGATACCATAAAACTGCTGCGGGAATGTGACGCGGGCATTAAAATGGGGGTATCGTCTATTGACGAGGTGTTGCCATATGTCCACTCGGATATATTAAAAGGACATTTAGAGCGGTGTAAGGAGGAGCATTTGGCACTGAAAAAAGAGCTCGGCGATTTGCTGCATCGCTATGAGGACGAGGGAAAAAATCCGAATCCGATGGCCAAGGGCATGTCCTGGATCAAGACCAATGTGCGGCTTGTTCTCAATGAAAGCGACAAAACCATTGCCGATTTGATGACAGACGGCTGCAATATGGGGGTCAAATCGCTCAACCGCTATCTCAATCAATACAAGGCGGCGGACGAGGTTTCAAAAGACATTACCAAGCGGCTGATTAATTTGGAGGAGCAGTTGGCCATTGATATTCGCTCGTTTCTGTAATGCCAAAGCCGCGCCGACGGGCGCGGCTTTGGCATTTTTTATAAAAATGCAGGATCATTCTTGCAATGTGCCGCAAAACATGATATAGTAATATTGTGTACAAAATGACCGAAGGGGGTCTTATTATGAAACGCTTTTTGAGCATTTTGCTGATGCTTGCCATGATCGTGCCATTGTTTACGGTGCTTTTGCCGTTAGGAGTGTTCGCTGAAACGGCGGCGGTCCATGACAAGCCGATCCATACCGACGCGACAGACGGGAGCGTGGGCCTGACCTTCGACGGCACGGTGGACAACGGGAAGACCTGTGCGGATGATAACTACCGTCCCACCAAGCGATTTTCTGCCGTACCCCACACCTTTCAGGCGTGGGTCTATGTGCCGGAGGCTTACAAAATCACGAGCGCGGGTGTGATCATGGGCAATAAGACTGCCAACAACGATACCCGCGGCGCCTATCTCACCTTCTCTCTTGGTGACAACCGTGTACCGCAGATCTTCTACTATGACGATCTGCTGGTGGACCACGAGGTGAAATTTACCAAGAGTGCCATCCCCGTGGGCAAGTGGACCATGCTGACCGTGGTGTGGGAGGGGGAGACCGGCTATGTTTCCTGCTACCTTGACGGTACGCTTTCCGAGCAGGCAAGCTTTCTGCCGGATCTGCATGAGCACGTGAACGAGCTGCCCCTGGCGCTTGGCGGCGACTACACGATGATGAATACCTCCTATTTCAGAGGCGGTTTGCAGGATGCCTCTCTTTATGCAACGGCACGCACTGCCGCCGAGGTCAAGGCGGACTATCAAAACGGCGTGAACATCAGCGACCCCGAGCTGCTTTGTCACTATGACGTGGATGCCTCGGATAAGGGCAAGGATATTGCGGACGCCTGCGGAAACGGCAACGACCTGCAGTATTCCAAGACCTGGCTGACCGAGGCGGAGATGGAGGCGATCCGCGCCAATTATACCTTTACTCCCTCCTACGCCTTCGCCGCCATCGGCGACACCCAGAAGACCACCTATCGCGAGGCGATCACCAATGCGATCACCACTCCCACCGCGGAGAACAGTGCCACCTACAGAATGTACAAATGGCTGGTGGATAACAAGACCTCTCGCAATATTCAGCTGGTCATGGGCAGGGGTGATATCACCGATGCCAACCTTGCCCCCGAATGGGCGCTGATGCAGCAAGCTGTGGCACAGATGGATGCGGCGGGGATGAACTACACCCTAATCCGCGGCAACCACGACAGCAATACCGACACCAAGGCAGGGTATACCGGTCTTGCGGACACCGGCTTTGATACCTATTTCGGCAAAAATGCCACCGGCAGCGCGTATTACAAGCAGGTTGCCGACTACGGCGGATTTTATGATACCAATTCGGTGCGCAATACCTATCGCAAGCTGACGGTGGGGAACACCAAATGGCTGATCATCTGTCTGGACTACAAGGCAAGCGACAGCGTGATGAGCTGGGCGGGCAATCTGTGCGCCTCCAATTCCGACCACAAGGTGATCATCACCACTCACATTTACCTCAACGCGGAGGGCGAGCCCATCTCCTACGGCGGCCTTTCCGACTCCCCCAACAACGGCGACGACAAATGGAACAAGCTGGCATCCAAATATGCCAATGTGGAAATGGTGCTTTCCGGCCATATCGGTAGCGAGCGACTGGTGACCACCCAGGTGAAGGGCGTGAACGGCAATACCGTGACCCAGATGCTGATCGACTCTCAGGATTCGGACGGCTCGCTGGGCGGCTGCGGCTACGTGGCGCTCTACCGCTTCAATGCGGACGGCAGCGAGTTCTATACCGAATACTATTCGGTGGAAAAGAACCGCTATCTGCTGACCTCTAACCAATTCCACGTGGATCTGGAGGCTGAGGGCACCGAGCAGGAGCTGATCGACTGGGATCCCCTGAAGGGCAACAAGCCCTCCGGCTCCGGCACCGAGGCAAGTCCTTATCTCATCTCCCATGTCAAGCACCTTGCCTGGATGGCATATCAGGTCGATTATAACGATCATAAGGTTTACTTTACCAATACCTATTTCAAGCAGGTCTGCGATATCGATCTGCAGGGCTATTCGCTGCAATCCATCGGCGGCTATTTCAAGACCACCACAGGCCCCTCCTCCGATCTGAACGTCAAGGCCTTCGGCGGTCATTATGACGGCGGCGGCTACACCATCAAAAACGGCACCATCACGCCCTGTCATCACGATAAATCCTTGAACAAGCGCAAGCAGTTCGGCCTGTTCGGCTGTATTTACGGCGCCACCGTTGAGAACGTGGTGTTGGAGGACGTCTGCATCGTGGGACGCGGCCCCACCGGCGGCATCGTGGGCAAGGCTATGGCGCCTTGGGACGGTAGTGCGGACGTGGGCTTCAACAAGATCATCAACTGTCACGTGGGAGAGGGTGTGGAGCTTCGCACCTGGCATCCCGTGCCCGTCTACAATGCGGAATATGACGGGGAGTACAAGATGGCGGTCGGTGGTATCTGCGGCATCGCTTACGCCACGCTGATCCAGGGCTGTACTGCCGCCAATACCTTCCGCACCTCCGGTGTGTTCAGCGGTATGCTGGGCGGTATTGCGGGCACGGCAGGCTACAATACGGTTATCGATCATTGCGCCTTTACCGGTGGTATTGAGGTGATGGATACCCACTATGCCGCATCGGTCTCGATCGGTGGTATCACCGGTTGTATGAGCCCTCATCGCGGCACCTTCGTGGACGTGGATCACAACATCGCCCCCATGGTTGGCGGCTTGAAGATCACCAACTGCTACAATGCGGGCTATTACGAATTCAAGGGCACCGTTGCCGTTGACGTAGTGGATAAGACCAACGGTTACAATATCAACAACAAGAATATACATTGGGGCGGCATTATCGGCCACGCGGGCAGTATGATGGAAATCGCCTCTACCGCAGAGGAGCCTTACCCCTATCTGATCGAGAATTGCTACAACCTCTACAGTGAGCAGCGCAGTCCGCTGGAGCAGCACACCGCTCGCTATGTGTCCGGCGGCATCATCGGCAGATCCACGGCAAACAAGGCGGTCAGCAATGCCTTCTGGCTGAAGAATTGCTATTCGGTCAAGGTGGATGCGGGCGGTCTCAGCGGCACCACAAGCACCAACGAGTACCGCTGCGATGCTACGGGGCTTACCTCGGGCGGACTGCCTGCCACGCAGGTGGTGCCCGGCAGCACCGTTGCCACCAGGACGGTAGAGCAGATGCGCGCTGACATACTGAACATCGACGTGGGTATCGCGCGTATCCGAGACGGTGTCAAGGAGGCTGCCGTCTGGTATTTTGGCTCCGATGTGCCCACAGTCGCATCGGTCAAGGCAGGCGATCTGTATCTGGACGTGGCAACGGGCAACGCCTCCGTCTATCTGCCCTATCAGGTCAATGAGATCTACGATTACAGTGAATGGATGAAGCTCGGCACGCTGAAGGGTGCTGACGGACAAGACGGACAAGACGGACAAGACGGAGCCGTTGGCAGCAAGTGGTATACGGGCACCACGGGTCCCAACGTGTCCGATGCCAGCGCGGGCGATATGTATATGAATACCAAGGACGGCAACGTTTATCGCTACACCGGCTCCGCGTGGGCGCTGGTTGGCTGCCTGATGGGTCCAAAGGGCGAGGATGGTAAGGATGGCGAGGACGGTAAGAACGCCTCCGCTTCGGGCAACGTTAACACCGCCCCCGATACCAATGATGCGCTTGATCCCGCTCCCACGGGTGAGCAGGGCAGCAATGCAGTAGCCATCGTGGCGCTGATCATCGTCATCCTGCTGTTGGTGGGCAATGCTTTGTTCATCGTATTCTATTTTATCAACAGAAAAAAAGCTTAACCAAATGAGAAATCGCCACGGTAGCGCGCTACCGTGGCGATTATTTTGAGAAAACTGCGACAAATTCTGCCGATTTTGCATTGACTTTGCCCGACACCTATGCTACAATACAATTACAATGCCCCATTATGGGAATTTTTAACTATAAGGAGAACAAGATATGAGACTTCGTCCGCCTTCTGTACCGCTGATTACCATCGACCCATTTTTTAACGTGTGGTCGCCTGCCGACAAATTGACCGATGTGGATACCGCTCACTGGACCGGTTATACCAATGCCATTCTCGGCACTGTAGAAATTGATGGCGAAACCTTTCGTTTGATCGGCAAGGATCATGGCGAAAACATTCCCGCCATGACGCAGGTGGAGATGGATGTTGATACCTTTACCACCACCTATGTATTTGAGGAGAAGGGCGTCCGTCTTCAGTTGCTGTTTACCTCGCCCATTATGCCCGACGATCTTTATTATCTGACAAGACCTGTGAGCTATTTGGAGATCCGTAAGGAGATCATCGACGGTCACAGACACACCGTAAAGGTAAAGCTGGCTGTTGCTGAGCAGTTCTGTGTTGACCGTGTTGGCGACGATGAGGTGGAAACCGAGATCCTTGCGCTGGAGGACGGTGTCAAATCTGTCAAGATGGGCTCTAAGGGGCAAAAAATGCTGGCATACGATGCGGACGATGCCCGTATTTCTTGGGGTTATTTCTATCTTTCTACCGATGCGCCCAAGGCCGCGGTTGGGGTAGAGAAAAAGACCATTCGCTTCTATACTTACCGCAATTTGCCTGAGCAGGAAGCGGAAATGACCTTTGTTACCGCCGAGGCAAAGCTGGGTGACAGCACCTTGTTTACCTTCGCCTATGACGATGTCAAGTCAATTCAATACTATGGCAAAAATCTGACCTCGTACTGGAATATGGATGGCGAAACGATCACCGACGAAATTGTGGCCGCCCACAGTGACTATGAGATTGTGCTGAACATGTGTGACATGTTTGCCAATGATATGTTTGTGCACGCTGTACGTGCCGGCGGTGAAAAGTACGCCGAGCTTTTGCAGCTGGCCTTCCGTCAAACCATTGCCGCTCACAAATTGGCGATTGATGAAGAGGGCGAGATTTTGTGGGTTTCCAAGGAGTGCTATTCCAACGGATGCGCCGCCACTGTTGACGTTTCCTATCCCTCTATTCCGCTCTTTCTGCTCTATAATCCTGAGCTTGTCAAGGGTATGATGCGCCCCATCTACAAGTTTGCTGCTACCGATGCGTGGAAGTATGATTTCGCACCCCACGATGCAGGTCGTTACCCCCTGCTCAACGGTCAGGTCTACGGCCTGAAGAACGGCGAGCTGCTGTTTGAAAAGCAGATGCCCGTGGAGGAATGCGGCAACATGCTGATTATGGAGGCCGCCGTTGCCATCGCGACCGGAGATGCCTCTTTTGCCAACGAGCACATGGACGTGCTGGATCAGTGGGTTAAGTACCTGATTGACAACGGCCGTGATCCCGAGAATCAGCTTTGCACCGACGATTTTGCCGGTCACCTTGCTCACAACTGCAATCTGACCCTCAAGGCCATCATGGGTCTTGCTTGCTACGGTATTTTGCAGGGCATGAACGGCAAGAAGAGAGAAGAAAAGAAATATATCAATATGGCTCGCGACATGGCTACCGACTGGGCCAAGCGCGCCGCCAACGGCGACGGCAGCTACCGTCTGGCCTTCGACCGCCCCGGCACCTTCTCGATGAAGTACAACATCGTTTGGGATAAGCTGTTCGGTACCGAGATCATGGATCGTTCGGTGATCGAATCCGAGGTGGCCTCCTACCGCCGACGCGAGCATGCTTACGGCTTGCCCCTTGATAACCGTCAGCCCTATACCAAGAGCGACTGGTTGGTCTGGACCGCCACCCTTGCCGAGAACCGTGACGATTTTGAGGCCATGGTGAACAAGATGTGGGAGGCCTTTAACAGCACCCAGACCCGCGTGCCCATGACCGACTGGTACTGGACTGTCACCGCAGGTCAGAAGGAGTACAACAGCAAGACCTATTGCGATTTCCATCCCGAAATGATCGTCAAGGGCTTCCAGAACCGCACCGTGCAGGGCGGCCTGTTCATCAAGCTGCTGGAGTACAGCGGTATCATGAAAATCAAGTAAAAACAACAAAAGCAGGGCAGAGGCCGTCGGCCTCTGCCCTGCTTTTCGTATGGGCTGATTTGATCACAGCAGGCCTTCCAGGGCCAGCTGCATACCAAGGCGAAAGCCGCCTACAAAGACCTGCTCAAAGTAGAAGTCGTTCAGCTCGGCGTAGCAGTCGTCGTATTTTTCAAGTGCTTCCTTTTGCGCGTCGGTGAGGGTATCGCTCAACCTGTCTCGATTTTGTTGGATCAGACCGGTCAATTCCTTGACCTGCGGGCAGCCGCGATTGCGCCCGAAGATCTCCTCTGTGTTGTCCAGCCAAAGCTGGTGTAGTGCTTTTTTCATACAATCCTCCTTTGTACATCCGAAGTGATGTGAACTAAGCTTATTATACACCAGATGTGATGTTATGTCAAGAGTTTTACATCAGATGTGGTAATATTTATTTATAAAACGTGATACGGAGGATCAACGCCTTGAAATATGCAAATAGACTACATGATATTAGAATAGACCATGATTTGAAGCAGGTAGACATTGCAAAAATTTTGGAGACAACACAACAATACTATAGCGCATACGAATCCGGCAAAAGGGATATGCCGTTTAGCAGAGCAATAGAGCTTGCAAAGTTTTATAATGTCAGCCTTGATTACTTGGCGGGATTGATTGATACACCTCGAAAGCTGAGTTGAGCCCGGTGCTCGTTGCGCTATGTGGAAATATAAAGTGCGGTGTGCGGCGGTCAGATGCCCTTGACAAGGCCTTGGGCGTATTGCTATAATACATATGACAAACAGATAAGGGAGAAGATTATGGCCGAAAAAGAAAGCTGGTATGCCCGCACCGAGCTGATGCTGGGCAAGGAGGGAATGGAACGCCTTTTTGCAACCCGCGTGGCGGTGTTTGGCGTCGGCGGCGTTGGTGGCTACGTGGTAGAAGCTCTGGCGAGAGCCGGCGTTGGCGCCCTGGATCTGTTTGATCCCGACACGGTGAGCGAAACCAACCTCAACCGTCAGATCATCGCGCTGCGCAGTACGCTGGGGCAGTATAAGACCGATGTGGCGGCGGCACGGGCCAAGGACATCAACCCGGCAGTGAAGATCAACACCTCCCATTTGTTTTATCTTCCCGAAATTGCCGACCAAGTGGATCTTTCGGTTTATGATTATATTGTGGACGCCGTGGACACCGTAGCCGCAAAAATAGAGCTGATCCGCCGTGCTAAAAAGTTGGGGGTGCCGATCATTTCCTCTATGGGCACCGGCAATAAACTGGATCCGACAAGATTTCGGATCAGCGATATTGAAAAGACTTCTGTTTGCCCTTTGGCGCGTACCATGCGCGGACTTTGCCGCAGGGAAGGATTGAAGCACGTAAAGGTTTTGTGGTCTGCGGAGCAGCCGCAAAAGGTAAGCCTGCCTGCCGAGCATGGCCGTCACGCGCCGGGCAGCATTTCCTTTGTGCCTGCGGCGGCGGGGCTTTGTATCGCGGCTGAGGTGGTTCGGGATTTATTGAGATAATCAGCGGTCAATCTCACCGATGGGGGAGCGGTCGTTGGTAAGGGCAACACAAAAAACGCGTACCGTTTTGCAAAACGGTACGCGTTTTTTTGTGTTTTCTGTTTAGCCGTTGCAGGAGATCTTCTCGCCGCAAGCGGGGCAGGTCAGGTTTTCGGGATCCAAGGTCTCGTCAAAGCAGATGGTCTCATGGCACTTGGGGCACTCTACCTCATAGGTCTCGCCCATGTCATAATCATCGCAACCGTCACAGCCTTCACAATCGCCGTCGCAGTAGTCCTCGTCCTCATCCAGATCAAGCAGAACCTCTTCTACATCGCCCAGATCCTCGTCCAGCTCCTCGCAGTAATCGTTCAGCTCCTGCACGTCAAGATCCAACTCGTCTACCTTTTCGGCCAGAGCGTCTACCATGTCGAGAAGTGCGGCGATCAGCTTACCTTCCTTGGTCGTTTTGTCATATTCCAAACCGTCAGCAAGGCCCTTGAGATAAGCGGCTTTTTCAGTCATCTTCATAAGGGGTATCCTCCTGTTTTTTATTATGCGCGAGAGAGATATTCGCCGGTGCGGGTGTCAATCTTCAAAACGTCGCCCTCGTTGATAAACAGGGGAACCTTCACTTCAGCGCCGGTCTCCAGCGTGGCGGGCTTGAGCGTGTTGGTGGCGGTGTTACCGGCAAAACCGGGGTCGGTCTGGGTAACGGTCAGCTCTACGAATGTGGGGGGCTCCACGCCAAAAACATTGCCCTTGTAAGAAACGATTTTGCACATCATCTCTTCTTTTACGAACTTGAAGCTGTCGGGCAGCTTGTCGCTGTTCAGGGGGAGCATGTCAAAGGTCTCCATATCCATGAAGTAGTAAAGATCGCCGTCATTGTAAGAGTACTGCATCTCTTTGCGCTCGATATAAGCGTTTTCGAATTTGTCGGTGGGGTTGAAGGTCTTTTCAATGACCGCGCCGGTAATCACGTTCTTGAGCTTGGTGCGCACGAACGCGGCGCCCTTACCGGGCTTTACATGTTGGAACTCAACGACCTGCAAAACATTGCCCTGACCGTCGTCAAAAGTGATACCGTTTTTAAAATCGCCTGCTACTACCATTGTGTTTCATCCTCCGAATTGTATTGTGTCCAATATAAGGGCAAGAGTTTGCCCATTAAATCACCATATATTATACTGTATGTAGACCGCTTTTTCAAGGGGTTTTACGAATTTTCTTGAAAAAGTAATAAATTTTCGATGCGAAGTTTGAGCGATGCGTTGACAAACCTGTTTTTTTGTATTATAATATATACTGTATATTTATCGGCAGGTGAGCGTAAAACCAAAAAAGCCTGACATCAAGAAAATCCTGCTTGGATAAAGCGCTATCGTGAAATCCCGGCGGGAGCCCATCTGTCGAATAACATTTTTGAGGTGATAACATGAAATTCATCAATATCGGCTTTGGCAACATGGTGGCTGTTGACCGCATGGTGGCACTGGTCAGCCCGGATTCCGCGCCGATCAAGCGTCTGATACAGGATGCGAAGGATAGCGGCCGTACCATTGACGTAACCTGTGGCCGTCGCACCCGTGCCGTGATCATTACCGATAGCGAGCACGTGATCCTGTCAGCCATCCAGGCAGAAACCATTGCCAACCGCCTCTACGACGATTCGCTGGAGGATACGGATGAGGAGGAGGCTGAAGATGCCTGACGCACAAAAGAAGGGCTTGATGATTGTGGTTTCCGGACCCGCCGGCAGTGGTAAGGGGACGGTGCTCTCTCACTTGATGAAGGATGGCAACTATCGCTATTCGGTTTCTGCCACCACACGCGCTCCTCGCCCCGGTGAGGTGAACGGCGTTCATTATCATTACCTTACCAGAGAGGCTTTTATTGAGCGGATTTCCAAAGACGAAATGCTGGAATATACCGAGTATTGCGGCAACTACTACGGCACCCCCAAAAAGGAGGCTGAAGAAGTGCTTGCAAGCGGCTGCAATCTGATTTTGGAAATTGAGGTAGAGGGTGCCGCTAACGTGAAACGGAAATATCCGGAAGCGGTCACCATCATGCTGTTGCCCCCTTCGGGCGCGGTATTGGAGGCACGGCTGCGGGGGCGGGGGACCGAGACCGAGGCAGTCATCCAGGAGCGCATGGCGCAGGCCCGTAACGAGATCGCGCAGATCAGGCATTACGATTACGTGGTCTACAACTATGACAATAAAGCCGAAGAGGCCGCGGATATTATTCGTAGGATCGTATTTGCGGAACATTATTCCACTGTACATCATCCGGATATTACCAAAACCTATTTTGCATAACAATTTTCAAACGCACAAACATTACCCATAGAAAGAGGAGAAAAAGATGATTTACCCTACTATTCAGGAACTGACAAAAGGCAATTACAATCGCTATCAGTTGGCCATTGCCACTGCCAAATGCGCGCGCATTATTACCGACGAGTATGATGAGCAGCGCAAAGCCGCTGAAAAAACCTTGACCGGTAGCAAAGAGGGTGCGGCGACCATCGCCTCTCTTATCGACCCCTCTCTTGCTAATGAGAAGGCGGTAAAAAATGCCATCAACCGCATTGATCGGGGCGAGTACGAAATTGTGGATTGCCCTGAGGTTGAGGAAGAACAAGAAGAGATTTTGCCGGAAGATTGACGGCAAGGGCATTTGCTTTGCAAATGATAAGGGATAGGAAGGGGGGATTTTCATGCAGGAACGCTATGTAAAGGTCAGACTGCTGGATGCCCCCTTCTTTTTGGACCGGGAGTATGATTACCGCGTGCCGGAGGAGCTTTTCCGGCAGGTGCGACCGGGTAGCTTTGTCACGGTGCCTTTTGGTGGCGGTAATCGTCGCCGGATGGGCCTTGTAATGAGCGAGACCCAGCGGGATCCCACTCTGGTCACGACAAAGCCTATTCGCTCTGTTTCGACGCCTCGCATTTCTCTCTCAGAGGAAATGTTGGGGCTCGTGTGCTTTTTGCGGGAGCAGACACTTTGCACCACCGGGGACGCTGTTCATGCCATGATTCCCACAGGGGCGCTTGCGGGGCTTGCCGAGCGCTATCGCCGCACCGCGCAAACGGTGGGGGATGTGCGCAAGCTTTCCACAGGCGAAGCCTTTTTACTGGCGCATTTGGAAAAAGTGGGGGAGAGTGGCATTGAAAGCTTGAAAAACCGTTTTGGCCCCGAAACCGATGTCCGCCTCGCGCGTTTGTGCCGTATGGGATTGGTTGAGCGGGAGCTGGCCGAAAAGGCGGCTATGGCGGCAAAGGAAACGGTTATTTTTTCACTGGCGATCTCCCCCGAAACAGCTGAGGGCTTGATTGCCGGCACTGTTAAAACCCCACGCTTGGGGGAAAAACAAAAGATCGCGCTTTCGCGATTGCTGGAGGGTGAGCGCACGGCTGATGTGTTGCGTGAAGGGGGCTGCGGTAAGCAGCAGACAGACGCGCTCCTTGCCCACGGCCTGATACAAAGCCGCACCGAGCGGAATTATCGCAATCCCTACGCGGTGGAACAAGCCGATGCGATCCCTACTGAATTGGTTCTCAACCCAGAGCAGCAAGCCGCCTTTGACGAGATGAGCCGGCTTTTTGCCGACAGGGAAGCGCACGGTGTTTTATTGCATGGCGTTACCGGTAGCGGCAAGACCTGCGTTATGCTACGTGTCATTGATGAAATGCTTGCCGCCGGGCGCGGTGTGATCGTGCTGCTGCCCGAGATCGCTTTGACGCCACAGTCGCTTTCTATTTTTTGTTCCCGCTACGGCAACCGCGTGGCGGTGATGCATTCCGCCTTGAATGCGGGGGAGCGTATGGATGCCTATCACCGTGTTCTGGCCGGTGAGGCGGATGTGGTGGTTGGTACCCGCTCGGCTGTTTTTGCGCCTGTTAAAAATCTCGGCCTTATCGTTATGGATGAGGAACACGAGCACACCTATAAATCGGATATGAACCCGAAATACCACGCAAGAGATGTTGCCAGGTACCGTTGCGCCTATCACAAGGCGATGCTGCTGATGTGCTCCGCCACCCCCTCGCTGGAAAGCTATAAGCGGGCCAAGGAGGGCAGATACACGTTGCTGACCTTGAAGCATCGGCATGCCGGCGCGGAATTGCCCGAGGTGCGGATTGCCGATATGCGCGGTGAAGTGGGTGAGGGCAATCTTTCGCCGCTGGGCGGGCAGCTGACCGCCGCTCTACAGCAAAATGTAGCGCAGGGTAACCAGGCGATCCTGTTTCTCAACCGCAGAGGGTACAATCATGTGGTTTCCTGCCGTTCCTGCGGCGAGGCTGTGACCTGCCCCGCATGCAGTGTTTCGCTGACCTATCACACCAAAAAGCACTCCTATGACGAGGGGTATCTGGTCTGCCATCTTTGCGGCAGACGGCAGCCTTTGCCCAAAGTGTGTCCTTCCTGCGGCTCAGAGCATTTGACAAGACTTGGCTACGGTACCCAGCGGGTGGAGCAGGAGCTTTCCGCATTGTTGCCAGGCGCGGGAATCTTGCGTATGGATACCGATACCACCGGTACCCGCTTTTCCTATGACGAGATGTTGGGCGCTTTTCGCCGACATGAGGCGGATGTTTTGCTCGGCACTCAAATGGTGACCAAGGGGCATGATTTCCCTGATGTGACGCTGGTGGGTGTTTTGATGGCAGATGCCTCGCTTTATCTGGATGACTACCGCGCCTCTGAGCGGACTTTTTCGATGCTGACACAGGTGATCGGCCGTGCGGGCAGAGCGAGAAAAAAGGGTGTGGCGGTGATTCAGACCTGCAATCCGGATCACGATGTCCTGCGCTTGGCGTGTGAGCAAGACTATGAGACTTTTTATCAAAGAGAGATCAAGTTGCGAAAGCTGTTGGTTTTTCCGCCTTTTTGCGACATCGCCTTGCTCACCCTTTCACACCGCGATGAGCGTGAATTAATGATGGCGGCAAAGGCGTTATCGGATGAGCTTTCCCGTCGTGTGGCGGCAGAATATAACGATGTGAAATTGATTGCTTTCGGCCCCTTTGAAGCGCCTGTTTACCGTGCCGACGGGCAGTACCGCATGCGCATGGTGATCAAATGCGGACTTTCCAAACGCACCAGAGCGCTTTTTGCTGAGCTGCTTTCTGTATTTCAAAAACAAGGGAACGGAACACCGCTTTTGTCGGTGGATTTCAACCCGTCTACATTATAAGGAGAATGCTATGGCTAAATTGCAAATTCGTAAGATCGGTGACGACGTGCTACGCAAGGTCAGCCGGCCTGTAGAGGAAATTACCCCCAGAATTCTGATGCTGTTGGCGGATATGACCGAAACCATGCGTGCCGCTGATGGGGTGGGACTTGCCGCGCCGCAGGTTGGCGTTTTGCGCCGCATTGTGGTTATCGAGGTAGAGGAAGGAAATGTGTTGGAGCTGATTAATCCCAAAATCGTTGCCACCGCCGGCGAGCAGGAGGGTGCAGAGGGCTGTTTGTCGGTTCCCGGGCGTCATGGTATTGTAAAGCGCCCCCAGCATGTAACGGTCCGCGCCCTCAACCGTTACGGTGAACGCGTGGAGATCAGGGGCTCTGATTTGCTGGCAAGGGCCTTGTGCCACGAATTGGATCATTTGGACGGAAAGCTGTATGTGGACCGTGCCAGCTATGTGGAGGAGGAATAAGCAGTGCGTATTCTGTTCATGGGTACGCCTGAATATGCTTTGTTCAGCCTGCGTGCCCTTTGCGACGCGGGGGAAAACATCATAGGTGTTGTGACCCAGCCCGATAAGCCCAAGGGCAGAGGCTATGAGCTTTCTCCGCCCCCCGTGAAGATTTTTGCCGCCGCACGTGGGATTCCTGTTTATCAACCCGAAACTTTGCGGGGCGGTGCCTTTGACGCGGAGCTGAAAGAGCTTGCGCCGGAGCTGATTGTTGTGGTAGCATACGGTAAGATTTTGCCGCAAACGGTATTGGATTTTCCCCAATACGGATGTATTAATGTGCACGGCTCGCTTTTGCCCGAATACCGTGGCGCCGCCCCCATGCAACGCGCAATTATCGACGGCAAGACCGAGACCGGGGTCACCACCATGCAGATGGCGGCGGGACTGGATACCGGCGATATGCTGGTAACGGTAAAGGTGCCGATCGGTGAAAACGATAATTTTGAGGATATGCACGACCGTTTGGGTGAGGCGGGGGCCGCGGCACTGACCGAGACCATCGCGCGCTTGCGCGCAGGGCGCTTGGTTGCCATTCCGCAAGATGACAGCAAGGCGACCTATGCCGCTAAGATTGAAAAAGCGGATTGTTTGCTCGATTTTAGCAAACCCGCCAAGGCGCTGCACGACCGGATTCGAGGGCTTTCGCCTTTCCCTCTGGCCTTTACCAGAACGCCGGATGGCAAGATGCTGAAGGTGCCCGAGAGCCGTGTGGGGCGGGAAATGGCGCCGGCTGACGCCAAGCCCGGTACCGTTTTGGCGCTTTCCGATAGGATCACTGTGGCTTGCGGTGATCAAACCACCTTGGAGTTGACGCGTGTTCTGCCCGAGGGAAAAGGACGTATGAGTGCTGCTGATTATATCCGTGGGCGGCGATTGTCTGTAGGAGATATGCTCGGATAAAAAGGAGGTCTCTTTATGTTTTTTGGATTTTGGTGGGATTGGACATTGATCATTCTGATCCCAGGTATTTTATTAACGCTATGGGCGCAGGTCAAAGTGAAGTCATCTTATACCCGTTATGAAAGCGAGTTACTGCCTTCGCATATGACCGGTGCCGCTGTCGCACGTCGCATTTTGGATGCCAATGGGCTTTCGCATCTGCCCATTGAAATGGTCCGTGGCCATCTTTCCGATCATTACGATCCCCGTGAGAAGGTGCTGCGCCTTTCCGAAGCGGTTTATCACGGTAACAACGTTGCGGCAGTGGGTGTCGCGGCTCACGAGGCGGGACACGCTTTGCAGGATGAAAAGGGATACGTCCCGTTGCGTTTCCGCATTGCGATGGTGCCTGTTTGTAATATCGGATCACATTTGGCGATGCCGCTTTTTATCATCGGACTGCTTTTTGCCGGTTTGGGCGCCTTTGCCGATTGGTTGATGTTTGCGGGCATTGCTGTTTTTTCACTCTCTGTTCTGTTTCAATTGGTTACCCTGCCGGTGGAATTTAACGCCAGCCGCCGCGCGTTGCGTTGCTTAGAGGTTTCCGGCACCATGAACGATGAACAGCTAAAGGGTTCCCGTAAGGTACTTTCCGCCGCGGCAATGACCTATGTGGCGGCGTTGGCGGTCGGATTGCTGAGCTTGCTTCGCCTGCTTTTGATTATGGCCAGCGCTTCTGGCCGTCGCAACCGATGAGCGCACGCACTCTTGCCCTGGATCTTTTGCTTCGCTGTGAGGCGGCAGGGCAGTATGCCAATTTGGCGTTGGATCATGCTCTCAGACGGGAAAGTGGCATAACGGGTGCGGATAAAGCCCTTTGCACCGCTCTCTTTTATGCCACCATCGAACACAAAATCACGCTGGACTATATCATTGATGGGGCATCATCCATTCCACCCTCCGCCATTGAAAAAAGGGTGCGTATGATATTGCGCATGGGGCTTTGTCAGCTACTTTATTTTGATCGCGTTCCGGATCACGCGGCGATCAATGAAACCGTGGATATGACGCCTAAGCGCAGCAAAGGCTTTGTTAACGCCATTTTGCGCGGCTTTTGTCGGCAAAACAAGGAGATTGTCTATCCGAGTGCCACGGAGGAGCCGATCCGCTACCTCTCGGTGCGCTATTCAGTGCCGGAGGAACTGGCCAAAGCCTTTGTCAGTGGCTACGGCCTTGCCCGCGCCGAGCGCATTTTGAACGCCTTTGACCACGTTCCCGCGCTGACGGTGCGCGTGAATACCCTGCGCCATGGACGAGAGGATTTTATTCAGAGGTTTGGCGGCGAGCCCACCAAAATAGCCCCCAATGGGGTGCGTTTTGCTGATATGAGCGGTATTGCCGATGCCATTGCGACGGGAGAATGCTTTGTGCAGGATGAGGCATCGCAGATCTGCGTGGCGGCGCTGGATGCCGCCCCTGGGGAGCGGGTGTTGGATCTTTGCGCCGCTCCCGGTTCCAAATCCTTTGGCGCCGCCTTGATGATGCGAAATGCTGGGGTGGTTCGCAGCTATGATCTTCATGAAAACAAGATCTCGCTGATTCGCCGTGGGGCAGAAAGCCTGGGGCTTACCAACCTGACTGCCGCCGCGGGGGATGCCAGAAAGGCTACCCCCGAAACGGTAGGCCTTTTTGACCGTGTGCTTTGCGATGTGCCTTGCTCTGGCTATGGCGTGTTGGCCAAAAAACCGGATATTCGCTATAAGGAATTTTCGCTGGCGGCGGGGCTTTTGCCTATTCAGGCGGCTATTTTAGAGGCCGCTGCCGCTTGCGTGCAGCCGGGGGGCGTGTTGGTTTACTCCACTTGTACCTTATTGCCTGCCGAAAACGAGGAGCAGATTACAGCGTTTTTAAAGCGCCATGCGGATTTTTCCTTGTTGCCTTTTTCGGTGGGTGAGCTGTGCTCCGACGGTATGTTGACCCTGACGCCGGATGTTCACGGTACAGATGGCTTTTTTGTAGCGAAATTATGTAAAAAGAGATAAAAGTATGGAAAAAACAGAAAAAAGAGAGTTGCTGTCGCTTACCCCAAAGGAGCTGGAGGAGTTGCTTCTTTCACTGGGGGAGCCCAAATATCGGGCAGGGCAAATCTTTCCCCAATTACATAAAGGACTGTCGCCGGGGGAGATGACCAACATTGGTAAAGTGACCAGAGCCAAGCTGGACGCGGTGGCCTTTTATCATTTACCAAGGGTAAAGCGCAAGCTCGTTTCGGCGCTGGACGGTACCATCAAATATTTGTTTGAGCTAACCGACGGCAACTGCGTGGAAAGCGTGCTGATGCACTATGAGCATGGCACCACCATTTGCATTTCCACTCAGGTGGGTTGTAATATGGGATGTAAATTCTGTGCCTCCACCATTGGCGGCAAGGTGCGAAATCTGACCTCGGGGGAATTACTGGGTCAGGTGATTGCCGCTGGCAAAGATTCCGGCGAGAGTATTGGCGGTGTTGTCATGATGGGTATTGGCGAGCCGCTGGATAATTTTGACGCGGTGCTCCGCTTTTTGGATCTTGTCAACCGGCCTGAGGGCGTGAATATCGGCTATCGCCACATTTCACTTTCTACCTGCGGCTTGGTGGATAAGATCGATCGCCTTGCGGCGCAAAAACTGCCAATCACCCTGTCGATTTCGCTCCATGCGGCGGATGATGAGACAAGATCCGCCATTATGCCGATCAATAAAAAGTACAGCATCGCGACCCTGCTTGATGCCTGCAAGCGCTATTTCGCGGCTACCGGCCGACGCATTTCTTTTGAATATACGCTGATTTCAGGCAAAAACGATAGCCGCGAGTCGGCAGAAAAATTGGCACTGCTGCTCAACCGCAGTTTGCGCACCCGCAGCGAAACCATGCCGATCCATGTCAATCTGATTCCTGTCAACGAGGTAAAGGAAAGCGGTTTTCAGCGCTCAGGCGCCAAAGCAGTCAAGGCTTTCGCCGCCGTTCTGGAGAAAAACGGCATTCGCGCCACCACTCGCAGGACCTTGGGTGCTGACATCAATGCTTCCTGCGGCCAGCTACGCAAAGAGACCGCCGCTACTGAGGCGGCTTTGCATGAATAACCCCCGTAACGGGTAAAATAAGAGCGACTTTCATGAAAGGAGCTCTTTATGGCGAAGGCAAAGAAAAACAGGGACAGGGCAGACAAAAAGGATGCTGTCAAGCGGCTTTTGATCGCCAATCTGATCGCCGCTTTAGGGCTTTTGACGATCACGGTGGCGGTGCTGTTCGCGCTGGGATTGTTGGATAGTATTTTTGCTTTTATCTTTTGAATTTTCAGAACAGGAAACAAACGCATGCAATTTAAAGAAAAAGGAAAACTCATACGGGGGGTTGGCGGTCTTTACGAGATTTTGCTCGCATCCGGGGAAACGCCGCTTTCCGGCCAAAAGATCACCTGCCGCGCCAAGGGCACCTTCCGTCATGAGGGGCTCACCCCTTTGGTGGGAGATCTGGTGTCGGTCTCCTTTGACGAGGCCGCCTTGCCCAAAGACGGTCAGGGCAACCCGACTCCCTCGGCGGATGGAGGCGGTATTGTGATCGAGGAGATCCTGCCCCGTAAAAATGCGCTGATCCGCCCGCCGATGGCAAATTTAGATATGCTGTTTATCACCTTTGCCGCCGCGCATCCCACCCCAGCGTTAGAGACGGTGGACAAACTGATTTCTATTGCCGAGTACAATCACATCCAGCCTGTGATCGTGATTGGAAAGCGGGATATGTCGCCCGCGTACGCGGAGGAATTAAAAAACATCTATACCGTTTCTGGTTTCCCTGCTTTTTCACTCTCCGCATCTTCTGGCGAGGGCGTGGCAGAGCTGCGCGCGTTTTTACAAGCGAATATGGTGGGCAAGACCGCCGCTTTCGCGGGGGCTTCGGGCGTGGGAAAGTCCACCTTGCTCAACACGCTCTTCCCCTTTTTGTCATTGCAAACCGGTGAGATCAGCCGTCGCATTGCGCGTGGCAGACATACCACCCGCCGGGTAGAGCTGTATCCATTGGATCATTTACCAGAAGCTTATATTGCCGACACTCCCGGCTTTAGCATGTTGGATTTTGTTCGCTTTGATTTCTTTACCCGTGATGATGTCGTGAACACCATGCGAGAGTTTTTGCCTTATATAGGGGCGTGCCGCTATAAAAAATGCACCCATACACGTGAGGACGGGTGTGCCATTTTGGAAGCGGTTCGCGCGGGGACCATTCCAATCAGTCGTCACCAAAGCTATGTCAGTATGTTCGATGCCCTGAAAAACAAGCATGAATGGAGTAAAAAATAATGCGCGCTTACATATATACCGGTGGTGTGATCGACCCTGCCTATATCACAGAACACCCCAAAGGAGAAGATCTGGTCATTGCCGCTGACAGCGGTTGGGAGAATGCCAAAAAGCTGGGCGAGAAGCCAACTGTTTTGTTGGGGGATTTTGATTCGCTCGGCGAGCCACAGGTGCCAAACCAGGTTGAGGTCATCCGTGTGCCAAAGGAAAAGGATTTAACCGATACCCAACTGGCGGTAGATTATGCCCTGCAAAAAGGGTTTCGTGATATTGTGCTGATTGGCGGCCTTTCGGGGCGGTTGGATCATACACTATCCAATCTGGCGATTTTAGAGCATCTGGAGACGTTGCGTGTTCACGCGCTGATGACCGATGGCTTCAATCGGGTTCGGTTTATTCGCAATAACAGCACGCTGATTCCAAGGGGTGCTTATACCTATCTTTCGCTGATCGCCGCCGACCCCGTTGTCAAAGGGGTGGAGATTGATGGCGTTCGTTACCCTTTGAAAAAGGCAAAATTGACCCGAAGCAATCAATACGCCATTAGCAATGAGCTGACCGGCAACTGCGCCTTTATCGCGGTGCGAAAGGGTGGCCTGTATATCATTGAGTCCCGGGACGCGAAAGGCCTTTGAGGCCGCTTTCACAACATTCAAGTTAAGCTTTTTGTGGACCAAAGCAAAAAAGAGTGTCGGCGGACACTCTTTTTTGCTTTGGCTTAGAAGGCAGCCGATCGCTTGCGCGGGATTCATGATTTTTTCTTGTCTACATGGAACAGACGCCGCAACAGTGGAGCAAGAATAGCGGGGGATTTCATCAAAACAATCTTCATATCAGCTCTCCTTATTCGTAATGTTGGATGAAAGATGGCAGGCCAAGGCATATCCTGCCGTGAGCAAAAGTCCGGTACCAAGCAGGCAAAAAACGGCTTTGGGCAGGAGTAGCGCCGCCAATGCGCCAACCCCGAAGGCGGCAAACAGCTGCTTGCCGGTAAAGTGTTTGGGCATCAAGATCTCCTCCTTTTTTCTTCTTGCTATTAGGATATGCACCTGCTTCGCCATTCGCTCATAGGATGGAGTGAGGTGAGGAATATGTGTTCGATCAACGGAATGATCAATTTTAGTGAGCCGGAAAAGATCTGTGGCACAGAGATCGCTGCTGCCGGAGAGCGGCTCTGCCACCGCGGGCCGGATGGCAGCGGCGCCTTTTTTGCGCCGGGGGTGGGATTCTATCACAACCGCTTAGCGGTGATGGATCCTGAAGGGGGGGCGCAGCCCATGCGCGCCTTTTTCGGCGGACAATGGTACACGGTGGTTTATAACGGTGAAATTTATAATGGAAAGGAGCTACGCCGGGAATTGACCGCCAAGGGTGCGACCTTCCGCACAGATTGCGATACAGAAGTGGTGCTTTGGAGCTATATTCTTTATGGTGAGGATTGCCCCAAATATCTCAATGGCATATTTGCTTTCGCTGTCTATGATCCCGGTAAGCAGAAAGTGTTTCTTGCCAGAGACAGAATGGGAGTCAAACCGCTTTTTTATGCCCGTTTTGGGGGTAATTTCTATTTTTCCTCTGAGATAAAGGCGCTTTTCGCTCATCGTGAGATCAGACCGGAGGTGAGCAAAGAAGGGTTGTGGCAGCTCTTTTATCTAACGCCGGTGACCCTGCCGGGCAGTGGTGTTTTTAAGCATATTTTTGAGGTTTTGCCCGGCAATGCCGCCCGTGTAACCAGAAACGGCTATGAGGAATGGCCCTATTGGAGATTGCAAGCTGGTCTTTGCCAAGACGACCGACCGACTGCCGCCCAGCGGGTGCGGGAACTGCTTGTAGATGCGGTAAAGCGACAGCTTTCCAGTGATGTACCGTTGGCGGTTCTGCTTTCCGGCGGCTTGGATTCCTCTGCGATCAGCGCCGTGGCGGCGGCACATTTAAAAGAGCAGGGCAGAACGCTTTCCACCTATTCGTTTGAGCATGAAGGGAACAAAGAAAATTTTCAGTCTACCCTTTTTCAACCGCAAGGCGATGACGCTTATGCCACCGAGCTTGCCGCAACGCTTGGTACAGACCACAGGGTATTGACCGCCCCCGCCGCATTGGTGGCAGAGCGCCTGATCGATGCCACTCACGCAAGAGACCTGCCCGGGCAAGCGGACATTGACTCCTCCTTGCTCTATTTTTGTAATAAAATCAAGGAGCGGCATACGGTCATTCTTTCGGGGGAATGCGCGGATGAGATTTTTGGCGGGTACCCTTGGTTTTATCGCCCGGAGATGTTAGAGCGGGATTTCTTTCCCTGGCTGCACGATCCCCACACACGTATTGGCTTGTTTGACGAAACGCTGACCCGCCCGCAGGAGGGCTTGCGCTATTTGCGTGAGGTTTGTCGCCAAAGTGTGCAAGATTGCCCTGTGCTTGAGGGGGAGGGGGTTGCTGACCGCACCGCGCGGATTGCGACCTGGCTATCTACCAAATATTTTATGGCCAATTTGCTCTCACGCAAGGATCGCATGAGTATGTACAGCTCGGTAGAGGTCCGGGTACCTTTTGCCGATCACCGCATCCTGGAGTATGTTTTTAACCTACCGTGGTCCATTAAGTACGAAAACGGTATTGAAAAAGCCTTGTTGCGCCGTGCGATGGCAGGCTATCTGCCCGACCGTGTGCTTTGGCGAAAGAAGAGCCCTTATCCCAAGAGTCACAATCCGCTATATGAAACATTGGTGCGCGGCATGCTAAAGGAGCGCTTAGAAAGAGGAGGCTTTCTTTCCACCTATTTGGACCGTCGCAAGCTGAAAGCGCTGTTGGAGGGGGAAAATGACACTTGGTTTGGGCAGCTAATGGCGCGCCCCCAACTAATCGCCTGGCTTTTGCAATTAGATGAGTGGTTTGATTTTTATCAGGTGAAATTGGTCTAAGCCCTTGACTTTTTCCCTCTTTGTGTTTTATACTGTTGCTAATGGCAATTATGCCGTATATAATCAAAAAGGGAGAGTTAAAAATGGAGACTAAAGTAACGCTTGCGGGCCATAGAGGATGGCGTGCCAAATATCCGGAAAATACCATGCGGGGATTTCGCGAGGTGTTAAAAATTGATATTGATGCCATCGAAATGGACGCGCATATGACCAAGGACTATCATATTGTGGTGTGCCACGACGCCGATCTTTCCCGTACCACCGATAAAAGCGGCAAGATTTATCGCTTAACGCTGGACGAGGTGCGCCAAGCGGATGCCGGCATTAAATTTGGCGAGGAATTTAAAGGCGAAAAGGTCCCTACGATGCAAGAGTTTTTGGAGCTGATGGCAACAAGACCTGACATCAAGCTTTTGCTGGAGTTGAAGGACTACCCGGAGGAGTTGGGTGATTTTGCCTATGCTTCCGCTGAGCTGACGCTCTCGCTTTGCCGTCAATATGGCATTTTCGGCAAGGACCGCCTGACGGTTATCACCTTCTCCACCGCTCTTTGCGCTTGGTTGCGCACCCGGTATACCAAAGAGGATTTCTCGATCCACGGCTTCTATCCGAAGAGCATTATGAAGGGCTCGGATAAGGATGATCCCTACAAATACTACGATGAGGTCTGTATTTTCAACCGTGGCGGCAAGACCCCCGAGGGCTTTCCGATCAAGGTGGAGCATCCCGTTGCCGATAAGGCAAGATTTACCGAGTTCGCGTTGATGGGCATTAAACCCTGCGTACACTATGGCATGAACACCGATGAGGAAGTTTATCGCCTGTCACTGGAAAACGGAGCCATTGGCTTTACCTGTGATCACCCCGACATTTGCGGTGCTTACCTGGATAAGTACGGTGCCCGCAAATTGAAGAAATAATCCGAAAAAGCTGTTGCGCGTCGCGCGGAGCGAAATATACAAAACAGAAAATAAACAACCGCTTTCGCTATCAAAAAGGATAGTGAAGGCGGTTTTTTCGGTAGAGATCTTTGCGAATTTCAATATGTGCTTGTTTCGTCGCGGCACCGGCCTTTCGGCGTAGCTTTATGTGCCAACGAAAAGCAAATTACCGCGTTTGCGTCTCGCGGCGACGCCCCTTTAGTCTTTTTTGCGCCACTATCGCATAGGATAAAAGGAATTTGGCGAAAGCGAGGTTCCCAAAATGACAGAAGAAGAAAGAAAAGCTTATCAAGGGCTAAGCGAGAGCGAGGTGGAGGCGTCACGACGCGCTCATGGCAAAAACACCTTGAGACGGGCAGGGAAAAAGAGCTTTTGGCGGGTCTTTTTCTCCAATTTGGGGGATCCTGTCATCAAAGTCTTATTGGTGGCGTTAGGGTTGCATCTGCTATTGCTTTTTTACAACCGGGACTGGTTAGAGACAGTAGGAATCGCCGTTTCGGTTTTTTTGGCGACTTTTATTTCCACCATGTCAGAGTACGGCAGCGAGACAGCCTTTCAGCGGCTGAATGATGCCTGCGGCACAGATCGTTGCCGTGTGCGCCGTGCGGGGGCCACTGTGGAAATTGATGTGGCGGATGTGGTGGTCGGAGACATCGTTTTACTCGGTGCCGGAGAAAAAATCCCCGCGGACGGGGTGCTTTTGGGCGGACATTTGACAGTGGATCAATCTCCTTTAACAGGAGAGAGCAGAGAGGCGGAAAAGCATCCTTACCGTCGAGGGGAAAAGATAGAGCCTCACGCTTCGGGAGCGGTATTTTCAGGCTGTACCATTCTGTCCGGTGAGGGAGAAATGCGGGTAAGCGCTGTTGGCGACGCTACTTTCCTCGGCGGCATTTCAGGGGAATTGCAAACCCAGACCAGAGAAAGCCCGCTCAAATTGCGTCTTTCAAAATTGGCAAAGCAGATCAGCGTTGCCGGCTACGTGGCGGCGGTGATTTGCGCGCTGACATTCCTTTTTCACCGCTTGGTGCTGGATGCCGGTTTTTTGCCTGCTGAGATGCTGGCGCGTTTGCGGGATTTGCCCTATATGGCAAATGTATTGCTTCACGCCTTAACCCTCGCGCTCACGGTAGTGGTGGTAGCGGTGCCTGAGGGGCTGCCAATGATGATCGCTGTGGTGCTGTCTGCCAATATTCGCCGCATGGTCAAGGATCATGTATTGGTCCGTAAACCTGCCGGCCCCGAGGCGGCGGGCAGTATGAATATCCTGTTCACCGACAAGACCGGTACGCTCACTGCCGGTAAATTGAGCCTTTCGTCTATTCTGACCGCTAACGGGGATCACCGAGACGTGGGCATGCTGCGACGTAAGGCGCCACAGCTTTGTGATCTTCTTTGCCTTTCTGCCCATGCCAATTCCGGCGCGGTAAGAGGAGAGCGAGAGGGGAAGGCGGCGGCATTGGGGGGCAACGCCACAGATCGCGCGTTGCTTTCCGCTTTCCTTGCTTTTCCCGCGCCAAAAATCGCCATTTCAGAAAAGCTCCCCTTTGACAGCAGTCGCAAATTTGCCGCCGTGCGTCTTGCCAATGGGCAGGTTTTGGTAACCGGCGCGCCCGAACGGCTGGCACCGTATTTGCGTACCGCATGGCAGGAGGATGGCAGTAAAGTCTCGTTTATTGCCGCCCCCTTTCTTGCCCGTGTGCGCACACATATGAGCCGTGGGGAGCGGGTGGTCTTGCTTTGCGAAGGTGACCGTATCCCTCAAAACGGGCATGATTTCAACCTTTGTCTGTTGGCGGCGGTCGCTTTTGCCGATCCTTTGCGCCCCGAGGCAAAAGAAGCGGTGCGCAATCTGCGGGACGCGGGTGTGCAGGTGGTCATGATGACCGGTGATGGCAAAGAAACGGCCGCCCATATCGCTACAGCTTGCGGCATCCTTGGCAGAAAGGGTGTTGTGCTGGAGGGGGAGGAGCTGGCGAAAATGTCAGATGAAGAGCTGAGCGCGTTGCTTCCCCGATTGGCGGTGATCTCCCGTGCCTTACCAGGGGATAAGAGCCGCCTGATTCGCTTATCCGAGGCGGCAGGCCTGGTGGTGGGCATGACAGGAGATGGGATCAATGATGCTCCGGCGCTGAAAATGGCAGATGTCGGGTTTGCCATGGGGAGCGGCACCCAAGTGGCAAAAGAGGCGGGGGATGTGGTGATTCTGGATGACAATCTTTCCTCTGTTTGTAAAGCGGTATTGTATGGACGCACGATCTTTAAAAGCATCCGAAAATTTATCACCTTGCAGCTGATTATGAATTTTTGCGCGGTGGGCATTTCGATTATCGGCCCCTTTATCGGCTTTGACGCACCGGTGACAGTGGTGCAGATGCTTTGGATCAATATGATTATGGATACCTTGGGCGGCCTGGCCTTTGCGGGAGAAGCGCCAATGCCTTATTATATGAAGGAAGCCCCCAAAAAACGGGAGGAACCGATATTAACAAGGGCATTGGCAGGCAGGATTGCCGTTTTGAGCGCCTTTACCGTGGGCCTTTCGGTTTTCTTTCTCACCTCACCGTGGGTGCGGTCTTTCTATCGGGCCAGTGAGGACCGGTTGCCATTGCTTACCGCCTTCTTTGCCTTTTTCATTTTCGCCGGTGTGTTGAATTGCTTCAACGCCCGCACTGATCGGGTGCGGATGCTTGCGGGCATCGGTAAAAACGCGGCCTTCCTTTTGATTATGGCGCTGGTGGCGGTGGCCCAGATCCTGTTTGTCTATCTGGGCGGCAGTGTGCTTCGCACCGTGCCGTTATTGCCGGGTGAGCTGTTCTTCACACTGGGGCTGGCGGCATTGACTTTGCCTTTTGGCTTTATTCATCTCGTCGCCCGCCGTCTTTGGGGAAAGGGAAGCCTATACTAAAAAAACGGGGGTTGAAAACGAAACGTTTTCAACCCCCGTTTTGTCGGTTTTGTCTACAGCGTCATTTCTACGGTGCCGTCAAAGGAGCGGTAGATCCGCTCCGCATTTTGCTCGGCCCATACATTGTCGGCGGCGTGTGCCTTTCCCTCATATGCGGTGTGCATCGCGCGGTCGCCCGCGATGCAGGTGGGCTCCAGCAGGATTTTGGCATCCACCTCTTTATAAAAGGCCATAAGGCCGGTATCGCAAAGAGCGTGATGCGGCATTTGCAAAATATCGCATTTCAGCCGCTTGCGATAAAGCCAGGTTACGACCTGTAAATTGCGGGAATTGGCATCGCCGGTAAACATGACCTTTTTATTTTTACCCTGTACCGTAAAGATCAGCGAGCAGACGTTGCAGTTGCCGATATGGTTGATGATGCGGCAGTCATAAGGATAATAAAGGAAATGAAATTCCATACCGTCAATCGTTATTTTTTCATCTAATTCGGGCTGATGATGGGCGGCACCGCAAAGGGCACTAAGCTCTGTTAGCCGCAGATTGGCGGCAATATTGGAGCGGTTGCCGTTTTTTTCTACAAATTCTTCAGGGAAACGGTAGAGCAATGTCTTGATGGTTACCCGGTCTGACAGTGCCGGTGTTTGGCAGATTCTGGTCAACACTCCGTCGTGATCGGTGTGAGGATGGGTAATGATCCAAAGCGCCACCTCCGGTTTGTTGCCGTTTGCCGCGTTTTCCAACAGGGCAAGAAAATCCTCCGCGTCAGAGGGCGTGCCGCCGTCAATGACAATCAATTTGCCGTTTTCGGTTACTAAAATATATCCCATGCCGGCGGCGTGCCAGCCGACATCGTTGTTAAAAGCGCCGTCGTAAAGAGATTCCTTGGTGCGGTATTGTATCAGCTTTTCCATAAAAAACTCCTTTCTGTGGCTACTGTGCCACTTGCTCTGCGATAATGATACAATATTTTGCCGCGGTTTGTCAATAGTGAACTTGCCAAAAGAAAAAATGAGAAAGCGGGAGAAAAAGGCCACGGCGGACGAGAAAAAAAGACATGGGAGACATCCAAATGGCCGAATTTGTTTGCGAAAGCTCCGCATTGTCTCCCTTTGACTTTAAAAAAGTTTGACAGACGGCGCCAACCGTGATATACTATAATCACACAGCAAGTGTCGATACAATGTGTAGCGAAAGGAGGAAATGTATATGCTATTTGTATGGATCGCCATATTGGTGCTTGCCATTCTGATAGAGGCGGGAACCAGCGAGTTTGTGGCTATTTGGTTTTTGCCGGCAGGAATTGTCTCTATGATTCTTTCTTTGATTCCGGGTGTGCCAGTATGGGTGCAGGTGCTGGTTTTTGTCATTGTGGGACTTGTGTTGGTGATTGCCACCCGTCCTCTTTGCCGCAAGCTGACCAAGGGTAAAAAAAGCAAAACCAACACAGACGCCTTGATCGGTAGAACCTGTATTGTAACCGAGGAAATTCGCAATATTGACGGGCTTGGCGAGGTCAAAATAAACGGCCTGTGCTGGTCCGCGAGAGCGCTGGAAGAAACCCGTGTGATCCCGGTGGGCGAGCAGGTGGAAATTGTTGAAATTCAAGGCGTTAAAATGATTGTAAAATAATTAAAAATTTAGGAGGATTTGTTATGGGAGTTGTTATCGCGCTTATCATTGTAGCGGTCATCGCGATTATTCTGCTGATCGCAAACATTCACATCGTACCCCAGGCACATGCCTATGTTGTCGAGCGGCTTGGTTCCTATCACGCTACTTGGAAAAACGGCATGCACATCAAGATTCCCTTTGTGGATCGTGTCAGTAAAAAGATCAATCTGATGGAACAGGTGGTGGACTTCCCGCCGCAGTCGGTGATTACCAAGGATAACGTCCGCATGCAGATTGACACAGTCGTTTATTACCAGATTACCGACTGCAAGCTCTACGCTTACGGTGTAACCAATCCTATTTTTGCGATTGAAAACCTGACTGCAACCACGCTGCGTAATATGATCGGTGAGCTGGATCTGGACGGCACGCTGACCTCTCGTGATACCATCAATACCAAGATGCGTGCCATTCTGGATCAGGCAACCGATGCCTGGGGCATCAAGGTCAACCGTGTTGAGCTCAAAAACATCATCCCGCCCCGTGAGATCCAGGATGCCATGGAAAAGCAGATGAAGGCGGAGCGTGAACGCCGCGAGGCGATCCTGCGCGCTGAAGGCGAAAAGAACTCGGCGATTTTGGTGGCAGAAGGCCGCAAGCAGTCGGCTATTTTGGAAGCGGAGGCTGAAAAGCAAGCCGCCATTCTGCGCGCGGAGGCGGAGCGAGAGGCTCGCATTCGTGAGGCAGAGGGTGAGGCTGAGGCGATCCTTAAGGTGCAGGAAGCAACTGCCGCGGGTTTAAAGATGTTGAACGAGGTCAAGCCCGGTCAAGAGGTGCTGACTCTGAAGAGCTTTGAGGCTCTTGCCAAAGTGGCGGATGGCCAAGCGACCAAGATTATTATCCCCTCGGATCTACAGGGCATGGCAGGACTTGCCACTGCCTTTGCCGAAACGGTGAAAGAGAGCAAGTAACCCTACAAAAGGCCGCAAGTGAACCTTGCGGCCTTTTTGAAAGAGCGGAGTGTGACAGATGCGTTTGAATTTGAAAAGAAAGCGAAAGAAAGACCTTGTGTGGTGGGTGACCTTTGGCACCGTGATGGCCGCCATGAGTGTGGCAAGGCATTTGAGAAAAAGGAGATAAGCGCTTATTTTGAGAGTGTTCGGCAAAATCCAAAGAAATGCAAAATATTTGAGAAAGAAATGCTATTTACACAGGGTAGACGCTCCCTTATAATAAAATCGGATATTTCGTGGTGAGCGATGTAAAAGGAGGTATGTGAGATGTATCCATTTCCCATTGGCGCGATTGTAGAATCTTTCAAGCAAGACACCTATGAAGCGGTGCGGACCGCCGCTAAAATGGGCATTCAGGGGTTG
Organism: Oscillospiraceae bacterium; assembly: GCA_015065215.1. GTDB lineage: Bacteria > Bacillota > Clostridia > Oscillospirales > CAG-272 > Firm-07. Next base: position 35,811 of record SVQT01000009.1, read on the forward strand.
CAGCTGTACTGCACCAAGGGCGGTCATTCGCCCGAAAATTTCGCCGCCGCGCAGCGGCGCGAGCTGTTGGATTTTGTAAAATCCAATGGGCTTTGCTTTTCGGCGCTTTGCGGTGATCTTGGCCGTGGATTTGGCAATCCTGAGCTCAACCCCGAGTTGATAGAGAAATCCAAACGTATCATCGACCTGGCAAAAGATCTGGAAACCGATATTGTAACCACCCATATTGGCGTGGTGCCGGAGGATCCGAACCATCCCCGCTATCAGATCATGCAGGAGGCTTGCTACAGCCTGGCCCAATACGCGGACAGCATCGGCGCGCATTTCGCGGTAGAAACCGGCCCCGAGACTGCCGCTACCCTGAAAAAATTTCTGGATTCATTGGGTTCCCGCGGCGTGGCGGTCAATCTTGACCCGGCTAACCTTTGCATGGTGACCGGTGACGATCCGGTACAGGCGGTGTATACCCTGAAGGACTATATCGTGCACACCCACGCCAAGGACGGCAATTTGCTGGTCAAGGGGAATCCCGAGTACATCTACAAGGCTGTTCATCCGGTGCCGGAGGAATGTAAAGGTATACGTTATTTTGAAGAAGTACCTCTTGGTACCGGCTCGGTACCCTTCCCGGCTTATCTCAAGGCGCTGGAGGAGATCGGCTACCGCGGTTATCTTACCATCGAGCGTGAGGTGGGCAGTGACCCTGTAGGCGACATCAGAATTGCTTATAACCACTTGAAAAAGGTTATATCTGAAAACTAAGGGCCGCGTTCATTTAGATGCAAAAGCCGTGCTTTGCTTCTCGTTGGCGTACAATGCCACGAAAGAGAACCAAAGCACGGCTAAAAATATACAGAAGACTTGAAATTTGTCAGAACATCTAAGCAAAAAACGCTTTTGCCATTTTTAACGGCAAAAGCGTTTTTTGACTTGTTTGTGTATTTTTGTTTTGCGCTCGGTGAAGCAGCCTTTTTACTTATCGTAGATGGGGAATTTTTGGCAAAGCGCGATGACTTCCTTGGTGATGCGGTCCTTGCTATTTTCAAAATCGTTGATGACGTCAGCGATCCAACCGGCGATCAGATCCATCTCGGCGACACCAAAGCCGCGGGAGGTAACGGCTGGGGTGCCGATGCGCACACCGCTGGTGATAAAGGGACTGCGGGGCTCGTTGGGCACGGTGTTTTTATTGGCGGTGATGTGTACCTCGTCCAGACGATGCTCCAGCTCCTTGCCGGTCAGCTCCAGACCGCGCAGATCAAGCAGCATCAGGTGGTTGTCGGTGCCGCCGGAGACCAGCTTGAAGCCACGGTCAGTCAGCCCCTTGGCAAGAGCGGCAGCGTTCTCTACGATGCGGCGCTGATAATCCTTGAACTCGTCGGTCAGGGCCTCGCCAAGAGCCACGGCCTTGGCGGCGATGATGTGCATGAGAGGGCCGCCCTGGGTGCCGGGGAATACCGCCTTGTCGATCTGCTTTGCCAGCTCCTCGCGGCAAAGGATCATGCCGCCGCGCGGGCCGCGCAAGGTCTTATGGGTGGTGGTGGTCACCACGTCGGCGAAGGGGACGGGAGAGGGATGCATGCCGGCGGCAACCAAGCCTGCGATATGGGCCATGTCCACCATAAAGTAAGCGCCCACCTCATCCGCGATCTCACGGAAGCGCTTGAAGTCGATCACGCGGGGATAGGCACTGGCGCCGGCCAGGATCAGCTTGGGCTTGCATTCCAAGGCCAGCTCACGTACCTTATCATAGTCAATGGTTTCGGTATCATCGGCAACGCCATAGGGAACAATGTTAAAGTACTTGCCCGAAATATTCACGGGGGAGCCGTGAGACAAATGTCCGCCGTGAGCAAGATTCATCGAAAGAACGGTATCGCCGGGCTCCAATAGCGCAAAGAAAACAGCCAGGTTCGCGTTGGCGCCGCTGTGGGGCTGTACATTGGCATGCTCGGCACCAAAAAGCTTCTTGGCGCGCTCACGGGCAATCTCTTCTACCTCGTCAACATAAACGCATCCGCCATAGTAGCGCTTGCCGGGATAGCCCTCGGCATATTTGTTGGTCAGCACAGTGCCGGCCGCCAGGAGAACCGCCTTGGAAACAATGTTCTCAGAAGCGATCAGCTCGATATTGTTTTGCTCACGGTCATACTCACGACCGCAGGCGGCAGCGACCTCGCTGTCATAATTTTTCAGGTCATCAAAAAACATTTTTAGTGTCCTCCTTGTTTTTTTATATTACACAAATGTTTTTAGGCAAAATAGGGGGTTAGGAAATTGAGCAGACCCAGCAGAAAACCGATGACGCCGCCAAGACCGATGATAGCATTCAGTTCTTTTTTCATAACCGAAAGCACCAGCTCCTCCAGCTGCTCCGCGGGCATGGCGTTGACCTTGTCCTCTACGGTTTGCGCAATCTGAAAATGCGATGCGATGGCATCGGCGTGCCGTTCTACGATGCGCTGATACAGACTTTTCAAGAATTTGGCAAAGGACTCTGTGTTCGTCATCCATTCGTTTACAGGCTTGTCCTCAAACTTGTCTAATTCCTCAGATAGCGCCAACAACAATTTTTCACGGCCGGTTCCGTCTAAAAATTCCAAAAATTTTTCGCCGAGCGGGGCGGTGAGCTGGTTCATGGTCGATTCAGTCAAAAAGATACCGACCAGCGGGTTTTTGGAGGCAAAGGCTTTGATCACATCGTTGGCTTCCGCGGTCAGCGTGGCGCCAAGATCCATGCCTTTCACACCGGCGATGATTTTATCCGCCATTTTTTCCAATAGCCACTCTCGCTTTTCCTCATACTCCTCGGGATATAGCGATTCTGCCGTGGCTCGCAGCGAGGGGAGCGAAAGAATACCGTTGACAACAGTATCCGAAAAAGCGTCTGATAGCAATGCCTTTTTCAGATCCTCCTTGCGAATCAGCGATTCGCTGATGGCGGTGCCCAATGCTTTTCCCAACGCCTTTTGGCGGGAGGGGATGATGCCGGGGGTAAAGGGGAGCCTTAGCTTGCCAATATAGACGGGTTTATACGGGCGGAACAGCATTTTGACCGCAATGAAGTTGGTAAAAAGACCGATGACCGCTCCGATGATCGGAACCAACAACAGCTCCAACAGATTCAGAAAATCCATATCTGCCTCCCTCACGTCATCACTGTTAAAACAACATTCAAAATTAGTATATCACACAAGGAAAGAAAATGCAAGAGCGTTGCATCAGTTTTTTCTCGCGCGCAGTTTTTTCTTGCGTATGTTTTTAAAATATGTTATACTAAATAAAGAGATTAAGCAGGGGATCCCCCGGAAAGGATCGTTATGTTGAAGTTTTTACACGCCGCTGACCTGCACCTTTGCGATCACATGGCGCTTTTTACGCCCCGTGTGGCGGCAAAGCGGCGGGAAAGACATTTTGCCGCTTTGGAAATGCTCTTTGCGGATGCGTTGGCGCAGGGCGCCCAAATGATCCTGTTGGCAGGGGACGTGTTTGATACTCCCTGTCCCGACCGGAGCGGTGTTGCCCGTTTTTTTGGAATTCTAAAAGAACTGCCGGTGCCGGTGGTTATCGCGCCGGGCAATCATGATTATCTTTGTGAGGGGGGCGCTTGGCTGGAACGTTTGCCGGAAAACGTCTATCTCTTTGACCGCCCCACGCTTGGATGCTTTGATTTTCCGACTTTGGGCGCGGCGATTTATGGGTATGCTTTTGTCAGTGAGCATATGAAAGCGCCCAAGCTTTGCGCGGCAAAGGATCTGATCCCCGGGCGTGTGTCGATCTTGCTTGCCCACGGTGATCTGCTGTCTCCTCTTTCCGCCTATGCGCCAATCGGCGGCGGACAGTTGGAGGTTTCCGGCTTTTCCTATGCCGCAATGGGGCACATTCACAAGCCGATGTCCGCACGAAAGTATGGCAGGACCACCGCCGCTTACAGTGGTTTTTTTGCCGGACGGGGGTTTGACGAAATCGGCGCGGGACAAGCATTGATGGTGCAAATCGAGGGAGAGGATGTGCGCACCACGGTTTTGGCATCTGCCGCTGACCGTTTCGAGATGGCTGAGCTGGATTGCACCGGCGCCATTACGGGTGAAGAGATCTGTGCGCGGCTACGGCACTTTTTGGCAGAACGCTCTTTTCCTGAGCAAACGGCGCTCAGAATATGTTTAGTGGGTGCCGTGGGGCTTTCCTGCGTTGTGGAGTCTGCCGCTTTGGCGGTCCTTGGAGAGCGTTTTGCGCTGTTTGAGGTACGGGACGAAACGGTGCCGATCTTTGACGGTGCCTATCTGGAAAAAGATCCTACCCTGCGCGGTGCTTTTTACAGAGCACTGTTGCCGCGATTGACTGCCGCTGACACCGAAACACGCACACTTGCTGCCGAAGCGTTACGGCTGGGCTTTGCCGCTCTTTCGGGGCGGGAGGTGTGAGATGAAAATACTGAAAATTGAAGTAAACAGCTTTGGCAGATTGCGGGAGCTTATGATAGAACCGGGCGACGGTATGACTTTGATTGAGGGAGAAAATGAAAGCGGTAAAAGCACGCTATTGGCCTTTTTTCGCTTTATCTTTTACGGATTTCCCAGAAAAGGCGGTCGGGATGGCGAGGAGCGGGATAAGCGCGTTTCTTGGCAAAACCGCACAGCGGCAGGGCGATTGACATTAGAGCGGGACGGGGTGCGTTATTGCGTATCCAGGCACTGTTATTTGCGTGGGAGCGCCGGCCGAGAGACGTTTTCTGAGGAGCTGTCGGTGATTGCCCTGCCAGATGGGGAAGAGATTTCTTTGGGTGCAAAGAGCCCGGGAGAATTTTTTCTTGGATTGCCGGCTGAGCTGTATGACGGTAGCCTGTCACTGGTGCAGTCGGGGGCAGACCGTGTCTGCCGGCCTGATATGGGAGAGGCTGTGGGCGATCTGCTGTTCCATGACGATGCGGTATTTTCAGCCGAGACGGCGGAAAGCAAGCTACAAGCGGCCCGCCGAGAATTGCAATATGCCAAAGGACGGGGTGGAAAAATAGCCGATCTTGAGGATCGGCTATTGGAAATTGACCGTGCTCTGTCAGAGGCGGCAGAAACACAAAACCGCTTGGAGCGGTTGCGCGCCGCAATACAACAGTGCCGCAGTTCCATTGCGGAAAAGCGGCGTGAGCTCGCCGAGATCGGCGCCGCTTTTGAGGCGATAGAGCTGAACCGTACCGTGGCACTGCTTGAAGATCTCGAGCGTGCCAGGGCGGTGGAGATGGCTTGTGCCGCACAGTTGGAGAAGGTGGAGGCGCAAGCGGCGGCTGAATTGCCGGATGCGGATTGCTTACAACGCATGGCAGACGCTTTGCGCGGGGCGATCACCGCCGGCGAAAAGGTGGAACGCCTCATGCCGGAATTGGCGCGTCTCGATGGGATCCGGCATGAAGAAAAGCTGTTAAGCGGAGCAGGGAAATTGGCGGAGGCGGGGGGTGCCGAAGCCTGGCTGCAAAAGGTTAAAAAACAAAACAAAAAGCGCAACGGGCGGTTGCTGACCGGTAGCGTTTTGACAACGATCGGCTTAGGCGTTGGCGCGGTCGGTTTTTGGCACGCCGCTTGGCGCCCGTATGCCTTTGGCGGTGCCGCGCTTTTTTTGCTGATAGGTATTGCGTTCTTGCTAACTGGCGTTCTGGCAGGTGTTCGCAAAGCACAACTGCTTTCGGCTGTGGGTGCTACTCATGTGCCGCTGTTACGCACCTATGTCCTGCAATGTGAGCGTGAAGCGGAAGCTTACCGCGCGCATGCTGAGCGACGGCAGGGTTTATCTGTGGAATATGAGGCGGCAAAGCGGCAGCAAACAGAGGCCGAGGCACTTTTGCGTGCCGAATTTGAAGGATTGGGCAAAGCCGCCCTTTATCGGGATCCCCAAAGCGTTGCTGATTTTTTGGCACAGCTGACCCAGCGAAAAGATGCGTTACAAGCGGCTCTTGCAAAGGCAACCATCGCCTATGAACGCGCGCGCGGCGTGGTTGAGGCGCTTTCAAAACGTCTGGCGGGGGTAGATGAGACCGCTTTGCGCGCGAGAAAGCAGACCCTGCCGCAGATAACAGAAGATTTGGATACGCTCAGTCAAAGACGCGGCTTTTTGGAGAAGGAGTTGCTTGATCTGGAGCAAAGGACGGCGGAAACCGAACGGGCAGAAGCGGCCTTGGCGGCGGTTGCGAGAGAACCCTCCCCGCTTGAGCGGGAGCGGGTAGCGGTAGTAAAGGCGCTGGAGGGGGCTCGCCGGCGCTTGGCGGCCATCCGTATGGCCCTTGACGGTTTGAAGAGCGCCGCCGAGGATTTGCGCAAAGAGCTGACACCCAAGCTTGGCGTTCAGACGGCAAAAATTTTTGATCAGTTGACCGAAGGCGCCCATGGTGAATTGCGTCTTGGCAATGATTTTTCGATGACATTAGAGGGGGAAGGGATGCCAAGACCGCTTTCCTATTTTAGCGCAGGCTGTCGGGACGCGGCCTGTCTTTCGCTCCGTCTGGCTCTGCTTAGCACTGTGTCGAAAGAGCGGTTGCCTCTGTTTTTTGATGAGGCTTTTTCCCGTTTGGATGACCGCCGCACCTGTCAGCTGTTGCAAGTGCTGCGGCAATACTGCTTAGAGGGGGGACAGTGCTTGCTTTTCACCTGCCACGGGCGAGAAGCGGCGTTTTTGAGCTCGGACGCCGGCGTAAAGCGCTTTGCGCTGAAAAAATAAACCGGAAGGGGGATGCGTTTCAACGACACATCCCCTTTTTCGCGTGTGTCAAATTCTGTTTGTGTAATGTGTGATGATTTGACAGTCGCTCACAGGATAGATGTTACGCTTTTGACAAAATTTGAAAAAGCCGTTCCAGAGCCTTGACAAAGCTTGTCGAATGTGCTACAATGTGCAGGTATTACCGCAGAAGCCCTCGGAATTGATCAAAAACCGTGGGTGGAGGAAGCTCTGGAGAATCTCCCATGGAGTGCCGAAGGTGCAAGGCGATCCGTCGCCGAATCTCTCAGGCCAAAGGACAGAGCAGAAAATACTCTACATATTTTCTGTTACCATGTGATATTTTTTGTGAGCTGCCGAGGCGGGCAGCATTTTTATTTTTCGGAGGAAAATATGGATTTTCTGGCAAATCTCGTTGACAAGATCAACGGCGCTATTACAGACTACTGTCTGGTGTTCCTGCTGATCGGCGTTGGATTGTATTTCACCATTCGCACCAAATTCGTTCAGGTGCGTTGCTTTGGTGAGGGCATGCGCAACGTGTTCGGTAAGCTGTCCTTGAAGGGTGGCAAGCAAAAGGGAGGACTTTCTTCCTTCCAGGCTTTGGCAACCGCAATTGCCGCGCAGGTGGGTACCGGTAACATCGTTGGTGCCTGCGGTGCGATCTTGGTCGGTGGCCCCGGTGCCATTTTCTGGATGTGGGTCATCGCCTTCCTTGGCATGGCAACCATTTATTCCGAGGCAGTGCTGGCACAAAAGACCCGTGTGGTCAATGCGGATGGCAGTGTTGAAGGTGGCCCTGTTTACTACATCAAGCACGTATTCAAGGGTGGCTTTGGCAAATTCCTTGCCGGCTTCTTTGCCGTAGCTACGCTGCTGGCACTGGGCTTTATGGGCTCCATGGTGCAGTCCAACTCGATTGCCGGCACCGCAACCACCGCTATGGGCATTGATGCCAAGTTCGGCTGGATCATCGGCCTTGTGGTGGCAGCGCTCGCCGCTGTCGTATTCCTTGGCGGTGTCAGCCGTCTGGCATCGGTGACCGAAAAGATCGTGCCCGTTATGGCAGGTCTGTATATCCTGGGCTCGCTGGTGGTCATCTTTGCCCGCATTCAGTACATCCCCGAGACCTTCGGCATGATCTTCAAGTACGCGTTTAACGCCAACGCCCTCATCGGCGGTGGCATCGGCGCGGCCCTCAAGGTTGCCATCAGCCAAGGTGCCAAGCGCGGCCTGTTCTCCAACGAGGCGGGCATGGGCTCCACGCCGCACGCTCACGCGCAGGCAAACGTCAAGACCCCCCATGAGCAGGGCGTTACCGCTATGATCGGTGTGTTTATCGACACCTTCATCGTGCTGACCCTGACCGCTCTGGTGGTGATCTCCACCCTGTATGCCGGCGGCGGTGAGTTGGGCAACTCCCTCTCCTACGACGCTGTGAACGGCGGACTTCTGAACGCCGCAGCCTTCCCCAAGGCAAATCTGGCGCAGATGGCCTTTGGCTCCATCTTCTGGGGTAAGACCTTTGGTAATATCTTCGTTGCCGTATGTTTGTTCTTCTTTGCCTTCTCTACCATTCTCAGTTGGAATTTCTTCGGCAAGATCAACTTCCAGTATCTTTTCGGTAAGAAGTACACCATCATCTACACGGTGCTGGCCGTTGCCTTCGTATTCCTTGGCTCCATCTTCCAGAATGATTTTGTCTGGAACCTGACCGATTTCTTTAACAACCTGATGGTCATTCCCAACGCGATCGCGCTGGTGTTCCTGGGCTCGCTTGTGGCGGTATCCGCCAAGACCCGCGGCAAGTGTGATCTGCCTGCTGATGACGAGGCAGCCACCGAGACCATCGAGGAAGAAGCAAACGACGAGACAAACGCTTGATCTGAATTTGATTTTGGGCGGTCGGCTTTTGTCGACCGCCCTTCTCAAGTGGGGGAACTATGAAAATCTATCGTTCGCAGACGCTGATCGAAAAGGGGAGCACAATCCATATTTTTACACATACGAGCAGCGAGCCTATGCCCGCGCACACACACGATTTTATCGAGATCGTTTATGTGCGCGCCGGTACCGCTACCGAATCGGTAAACGATGCCACTTACGAGATCGGCCGGGGAGATTTTACCTTTATCAACTACGGCGCGACCCATCAATTTACGCCCCATGGCGACTTTTCCTATACCAATATCTGTTTCGCGCCCGAAACACTGGAGGATGCCATCACTCCCGAAAACGCCTTTGCGCTCTTACAGCTGACCGCCTTTGACGAGATCAGGCGGGAGGGGGATAGCGGTGTCGTTTCTTTTGCCGCCGCCGAGCGCGAGGAAATCGAACCGCTGCTTTTTGCCATGCAGCAAGAATACGAAAAAAAGCAGGTATCCTGGCAAACGGTATTGAAAAGCTATATGAATATTCTGCTGGTGCGATTGCTGCGTAAGATCACCGCCGGACAAAGCGACACGGCACAAGAAGGCATCTGGCAGGAGCTCTCGGACTATATTGATGGCAATTTGGGCGGCGAGCTGTCGCTTTCCGCGTTGGCTGGGAAATGTTTTTATAACCCCTCCTATTTCAGCCGCGCCTTCAAGGAAAAGTTTGGCATGACCCTGACCGACTATGTCGCTCGTCGCAAGGTGGAGCAGGCCGTTTTGCTTTTAAAAGAAACCGATTTTTCGGCTGATCAGATTGCCGAGCAGGTAGGCTTTTCAGGGAAAAGTGCTTTGTATCGTGCCTTTCAAAAGGTGAAAGGGATCAGCTTTGCGCAGTATCGCCAAAAGTAAAAATTTGCAACCAAAAAGTAAAATCAGGCGCTTGCCCGATTTTACTTTTTTTGTTACAATGGAAATATCATAGGAAAGGAGTTTTGCTGTGAAACTGAATTTTGATACGTATAAGGATAAGGTCTATGCCTGTTGGATCGGTAAGAACGTGGGCGGCACCATGGGTACCCCTTATGAGGGCAAGCGAGAGGTGCTGGATGTAAAGGGTTTTGCCACCGCCCCCGGTGAGCCCTTGCCCAACGACGATTTGGATCTTCAACTGGTCTGGTTGCACGCGATGGAAAACGAGGGACCCTACGCACTGGACTGCAAAAAGCTGGGGGAGTATTGGCTCACGCTTGTTTCCCCCTTCTGGAACGAGTACGGTATCGGCAAGACCAATATGCGGCACGGTCTGTTGCCCCCGCTTTCCGGCGATTATGAGAATACCTGGAAGCATTCCAACGGCGCGTGGATCCGCACTGAGATCTGGGCATCTATGGCACCGGGCTGCCCCCAGATTGCGGCAAAGTATGCGATTGAGGACGCATGTGTGGATCACGGTGCGGGCGAGGGCACCTTTGCCGCCGCCTTCGTTGCGGCGATGCAGGCCACTGCTTTTGTGATTCCCAATATCCGCAAGTGTATCGATGTGGCGCTTTCCGCGATCCCTGCCGACTGCCGCGTGGGCAACACGGTTCGCAAGGTGCTGTCATGCTACGATAACGGCGTTTCTTGGTTGGATTGTCGCAACACGGTGTTGGAGATGAACGCCGACATCGGTACCGGTTGGTTTGAGGCCCCCTCCAACGTAGGGTACACTGTGCTGGGTCTTGTGTACGGTGAGGGGGATTTTAAAAAATCTATGATTTCCGCGATCAACTGCGGTGACGATACCGATTGTACCGCCGCTACCGTGGGGGCTACCCTCGGTATTCTCGGCGGCAGTGCCGCCATTCCGCAGGATTGGAAAGAGTATATTGGTGATCGCATCATCACCATGTCCGTCGCGGAGGGTATTATTCGCAATCTGCCCGATACCTGCACCGCGCTGACCGAGCGTGTGGTGAAGATGGCACCTATCGTGTTGCGGGCAAACGGCGCAAAGGTGGAATTGACGGCGGGTGAGAGCGAATCGGACGGGTGCGAGCTGCCTACCGCCGATACCGTGAGTGACATCAGAAAGCGTCTTTGTGCGCTAAAGCCCTATCAGTTTGAGATCGACGCGGGTATTTTCAAGGTGCGCGTGACCTATGACCGTGCCCCCGATATTGCTCCCGGCGAGGAGCTTGGCGTGACCCTGAGCCTTCTGCATCCTATGCAGGCGCGCGAGCGACGCAATTTCGGTGATTTTGGCAACGTGCCCTACAGCCTAAATCTGCGTTGGTGGCTGCCCGACGGCTTTACTGTTGAGGGCAAAAAGAGCGTGTTCCTGTACCACAACACCTCCCGCGACGGCTATCCCGGCCGCGTGCCCTTCCACGATATCCGCTGCGTGATCCGCGCGGGCGAGACCGTAGAGGCGGTCAACCGTTTGGTGCTGGAGGTAACGGCAGACGGCAGACCCACCGCCGCTTACGTACCGCTTGTGCTGATGGGTTAAGGGGCTGAGTCATGAGCGCCGAACAAAAAACACACGAAAAAGAATAGAACAAGCCGCTTTGCCATCAAAAAAGTGATGGTGAAGCGGTTTTTCGGTAGAAATTCTATCGAATTTCATTTTTTATGTGTATTTTTTTAGTTGCGCTCTCGGCACTCGACGTATATGATACGCCTATCGTACCGAGATCACATCTTCTGCATCTAATGACGCAGGCTCACTAACAAATAATCCCGGTTATACCGTGGGAGGAAATGCTTTAGCGATAAGGCTCCCATCTACAAACGGGAAGCTATTTTTAGCCGGCTTTCCGGCGACAGTGCACGTGGGTGCGGTTGGCAGAGCGTTCGGGCACGATAGTGCTGCCGGCAATGGTCTCTGATAGGGGTGGCCCTGACTTATTTGCAAATTTCTTCAAAACGACTTGACTTGCGTTTCCTGTGCGGATATAATGAAACCAAAGAGCATATTTTCAATTCAAGGAAAGGCGGTTTATGATATGAAGCAGATAAAGAAGGATGTCGTTGTCATCGGCGGCGGTCCCGGCGGTTTGGCGGCGGCCATCACTGCGGCAAGAGAGGGTGCCTCGGTGCTTTTGGTAGAGCGCAATGGCTATCTTGGCGGACAGCTTGGTAGCGGACTGCCCTTTTTGGGCTTTTTGGATAAAAAGCGTCGCCGGATCATCGGCGGCTTTGCCCAGGAGTTTGTGGATCGACTGGAGGCCGCGGGCGCTTCCTATGGGCATGAGTATTGTCCGCATCATCTGTCCACTACGCTGATCGACCCCTTCTATGCCCGTATTTTGTCCTTTGAAATGGTCAGGGAGGCGGGCGTGGAAATCCTGCTACATTGCGAGCTTTCGGATGTCAAGACCGAAAACGGTAAGATCACATCGGTCACGGTTGCCGGCAAGGGCCAGCAGATCGAGCTGCTGGCTAACGTTTTTGTGGACGGCACCGGCGATGCGGACCTTGCTTATATGGCGGGTGCCGAGTGCGTGAAGGGGGATGAGGACGGCGTATTGCAACCTCCCACGCTGATGTTCAATCTGGGTGGCGTGGATATTGATCGCTTTGCTGATTATCTGGCGGCCAACCCTGAGCAGCTGCCTCATGCGGTGATCCCCAACATCGAGGAAGGATATGATGCCGAGTTCATCCGCAATACCAAGAGCGCCATTTTCCTTGGTTTGAATCCCTTGATTGAAAAATTGCGCAAAGAGGGCAACTGCCCTGTTTACCGTGATACGGTGATCTTTATCAAGCAACCCATCCCCGGACATGTGGCCATCAATACCATTCGTCTGCTAACTTTGATGGCTCAGATCTTTGCGACCTTAGTAACGGTGAGATGGAGGCCCATTTGCAGATCCCCGCGCTGATCCGCATGTTCAAGGAGCATGTGCCCGGCTTTGAGCATTGCTATCTGACCTTCATCAATTCGGTCATTGGCGTGCGTGAGAGCCGCCGCGTGGTAGGTCGTAAGACACTGACTATGGAAGACGCGGTGGCGGGCTACAAGCCTGCGGATACCATCGGCCTTTGCAATTATTTTCTGGACGTGCACAATGGCGCCGGGCAGGGCACCTTCCGCGTGGAGATCGAGGAGCCCTTTGGCATTCCGTTTGGCGCGCTGGTCTCCAAGGATATTAGCAACCTGATGATCACCGGCCGCCCCATCAGCACGGATCGCATGACCTTTGGCGCTACGCGTATCATGAATGTGTGTATGGCGGTAGGGCAGGCAGTTGGCGATGCGGCAGCGATGGCAGTCAAGGCGAACGTTCCTCCGCAGGAGATTGACATTGCGCTTTTGCGCCAAAAGCTATTGGAGCAAAAGGCCATTTTGGATACCAAAGACCTTTAAAGGGGATTTCACACGGGCGCCGAGCAAAAAACACACGAAAAAGCATAGAAAAAAGCCGCTTTGCCATCAAAAAAGTGATGGCAAAGCGGCTTTTTAGGTAGAAATTGTATAATTCCATTTTCATGTGTGTTTTTAGTTGCGCTCTCGGCACGACAGGCGTACAACGGCACGCCGAGTGCCGAGAGCACAATTTCTGCATCGAATGACGCGTCCCCTTGTGTTTAAACGACACCAACAAAGGCAAGTATGCACAGAACAATGCCGATCAGGGTGTAAAGACCCATCAAAGAGCCAACGATGCCGAAGATGATACCAACGATCGGAACCGATGCCAAAATGCCAATCAGAACACCGACAACAGCGGTAATGACGATGAAGATGATCAGCTGGACCAAGAAAGAGACCAGATTGCCCTTTTCAATCTTAAAGGGAGTCGGCCAAATTTTTCTCATAATATCCATTGCCCCAAAACCTCCTATAGTATTTTTATACATTATAGCATAAGATGTTGGAAAATGCAATAGAACGCATGAAAAAAACGCAGACAGAAGATGCGGTTTTTCGGGGAAAAGAGATAGAAAAAAAGCGTAATAGAGAAAAAACGCGGGTTTTGGCCAATATTTTTTTCAGGAAAGAATAGGGGCATCAGAAAGATAGCAATATTTGTCTGCCAAAATGCCAATCTTGACTTGCGATAGGGCAGATTTTGTCTTATAATGAAATTACCGAAATTTGTTCTTTGGAGGTAATTGCAATGGCTTTGTCGATTGCGGTTCAGGTTTACTCTGTGCGTGACGACGCGAAAGAGGATCTTCGCGGTACGCTGGAAAAGATCAAGAAGATGGGCTATGACGGTGTGGAGTTCGCCGGCCTTTATGGCAATTCTCCTGCCGAGATCAAGGCAATGTGCGCCGAGATCGGCCTGACACCCATTTCCGCTCACGTTCCCTATCTGGATATGCTGGCTGACCCCAAGGGCGTGCTTTCTCAGTATGCCGAAATTGGCGTGAAATTCGTGGCGGTTCCGTATCTGACCCCCGAGTATCGCCCCGGCACCGACGCCTTCCCCGAGGTGGTGAAGAATGTGGAAATGCTGGGCAAGGTAGCAAAGGAGCTGGGTATTCAGCTGCTGTATCACAACCACGATTTTGAGTTTGCCAAGATCGACGGCAAATATGCGCTGGATATGCTGTATGATACCGTTCCCGCCGATTACCTCAAGACCGAGCTGGACGTGTGTTGGGTCAATGTGGGCGGTGAGGTTCCCGCCGATTATATCCGCAAGTACAGCGGCCGCGCTCCCGTTGTGCATCTGAAGGACTTTTACGGCGAGAAGGATGAGAATATGTACGAGCTGATCGGCATCAACACCCCCGCCCCCAAAAAGCCCGGCAACTTCGAGTTCCGTCCCGTCGGCTCCGGCCTCAACGATTTTCCCGCCATTCTGGCAGCCGCAACCGAGGCGGGCGCCGAGTGGGTGGTCGTAGAGCAGGATAAGCCCTCGATGGGCCTGACCCCCTTGCAGTGTATCGAAAAGAGTATCAACTATCTGAAATCTATCGGTTGCTAAAATACCGATTAAATAAAGGAGGATTATTCCCATGGCAGAAGATAAGGATCTGAATGCGTTTAAGGAGTCCCAAGAGGAAACCGTAATTGACACCACCAAGAAGTTGCGTATCGGCTTTATTGGTTGCGGATGGATTGCCGGCAGCCACATCAAGTCGCTTCTGAAGCAGCCCGACGTTGAGATCGTGGCAGGTGCTGACCTGATCCCCGGCAAGGCAAAGGCTTTCTTTGAAAAGTACGGTGTTGAGGGCGTGAAGACCGACTATGCCTCCCACAAGGAGATGCTGGCCGACAAGTCCCTGAACTTGGACGCCGTCACCATCTGTACCTACAACCGTCAGCACGCGCAGCCCGCCATCGACTCTCTGAACGCAGGCCTGCACGTATTGCTTGAGAAGCCCTTTACCGTCACCACCGAGGAGGCTGTCGAGGTCATGCGCGCTGAGAAGAAGAGCGGCAAGATCCTCTCCATCGGCTTCCAGCCCAGACTTGACGAGAACATGATCATGGTCAAGGATGTGGTTCAGTCCGGCGTTCTGGGTCAGATCTACTACGTCCAGACCGGTGGCGGCCGCCGCCGTGGCATTCCCACGCCCTTCGGCACCACCTTCATCGAGAACGAGACCGCAGGTCTCGGCGCATTGGCCGATATCGGATGCTACTCGCTCGATATGGTGCTCAACGCGCTGGGCTATCCCAAGCCCCTGACTGTTTCTGGCTACAAGTCGGATTTCTTTGGCAAGGACCCCAACTACATCGGTTACAAGAAGTGCGGCCATCCCGAATATCACGAGAAATTCGGCGTTGACGATTTTGCCGCGGCCTTCATCCGTCTGGAGGGTGGCATTGTTGTGTCCTTCCGTATCGCTTGGGCTATGAACCTGGATACCTCCGGTGATACCATCATCTACGGCACCAAGGGAAGCTTGCGCATCCCCTCTACCGAGTGCTGGAACGGCACCATCGGCGGCGATCTGACCATCTATCACGAGGTCGCCGGCAAGCAGGTCGAGACCAAGATCCCCCAGATCATTCCGAAGACCGGCGCGCCCTCCAACTTCGACAAAAAGATCCGCTCCTTCTGCGACGCGGTGAAGAACGGCGGCACTGCTCCCGTTCCTTCCTCCCAGATCCTGTACAACCAGGCGATCCTGGACCACATCGCAAAGTCCTCCGATCTTGGCCGCGAGGTCGAGGTCGTGATCCCCGAGATCTAAACAAAACAAAAAAGAAACCGCTCGTCGAGCGGTTTCTTTTTTGTTGCTTTTAAAATTCAACCTGATCCAGCACCTGCCGCAGGCATTGGGCGCTGTATTGTAGCTTTTCGGTCTCCTTTTTGGTCAGCTCCACCGGGATATGAGCCTTAACGCCGTTGGGGCCCACCAGCGCCAGCGTAGAGAGGCAAACGTTGTCGATGCCGTATTCGTTGTGGTGCATGGTAGAAACGGTCATAGCCGTATCGTTGCCGCTGAAGATACATTTGCAGATATGTACCGCCGCGGTGGATACCGCATAGTAGGTGGCACCCTTGCGGGCAATGATCTGAGAGCCGGAGGTGCGTACGTAATTTTCAGCCTCGTTGCGATTCAAGGGCGGGATGGGAACTGCGTTTTCATGGGATACCTGGCGGTATTTCTCCACGTCCACGCAGGAAATGTTGACCTGAGACCACGGCACAAAGGAGGAGTCACCGTGCTCGCCAAAAACGAAGGCGTGCACGTTCTGACGGCTGATATGGAAGTGATCACCGAGATAAGAGCGCAGACGGGAGGTGTCCAGAATGGTGCCGCTGCCGATGATGCGGCTCTCGGGGATGTTGGTGATCTTGTTGAACGCATAGGTCAGCACGTCCACGGGGTTGCTGATCAGCAGATAGATGGCATCGGGGGCGTAGGCGGTGATGTCCTGGGCGATGCGCTTGAGGATGTCCACGTTCACCTGCGCCAGCGCCAGGCGGCTCTGGCCCGCGGTGCGTGCCACACCGGAGGTGATGATCACGATATCCGAGTTTACGGCATCCTTATATTCGCCCGCTACCACGCGGGTGCCCTTGAAGAAGGGAGAGCCTTGGGTAATGTCCATGGCCTCGCCCTCGGCCTTGTCGGTTTTGATGTCGATCATAACGATCTCGTTGGCGATACCCTCGATGGCAAGGGTGTAAGCGATGGTAGCGCCCACGTTGCCGGCACCGATGATTGTTACTTTTCTTAAATCCGGTTCACGCATAATATCTCCTTATTTGCTGGTCTCGGCTACCATTCTGTAGATGTCCAGCATCTCCTCGTGACGTTGGGTAGCCAGGTCCTTCATGGCGGCTACCTGCTCAGCGCTGAATTTCTCCAGATCGCCGGGCTTGAGCTTGTTCTTATAGTTGCGGTCCGCAATCAAGGCGTAGTTGATGTCAAGATCGGTGATCTTGCCGTCGATCTCGCATACCACCAGATTGCTCTTGCCCTCCAGCAGCAGCTCTACGGCGCGTACGCCCATACGGGAGGCGGTCAGGCGGTCACGCAGGGTGGGATCGCCGCCACGGACTACATGGGCAAAACGGGCGAACTTGGTTTCAATGCCGGTCTCGGCGTCAATCTTCTTGGCCAGGACCTCGCCGTACTTTTTGCCGTCCTCGGTAAATACGCCCTCGGAAACGATCACAAGGAAGCCGCGCTTACCGTCGGCCTTCATTGCCTTGATGCGCGCGATGGTACCGGCCTCATCAAAGGGAACCTCGGGGATGACGGCGGCAGCCGCACCAGAAGCGAGGGCGGTAAAGAGGGCGATCTGGCCGCAGTCGCGCCCCATAACCTCTACGACGTTGCAACGGGCATGAGATTCGCAGGTGTCACGCAGACAGTCGATCATTTTGAGGGCCGTGTTCATGGCCGAGTCAAAACCGATGGTATAGTCGGTTGCGGTAATGTCGTTGTCAATGGTGCAGGGAACGCCAACAGTGGGGATGCCACGGTTGGTCAGGTCGGTAGCGCCGCGGAAGGTGCCGTCACCGCCGCAAGCGACAATGGCCTCAATGCCGTGCTTTTTGCAGGTAGCGATTGCCTTTTGCATGCCTTCTTCGGTTTTGAACTCATCACAGCGGTCAGAGTAGAGGAAGGTGCCGCCACGGGAGATGATGTTGGAAACGGCGCGAGGAGTCAGCGACACGATGTTATCGTGGATCAGGCCGGAGTAACCGCCTATAATGCCTACAACCTCCATTCCCTCGTCCAACGCTTTTCTGGTAATAGCGCGGAGAGCGGCGTTCATGCCAGGGGCATCGCCGCCGGAAGCCAATACACCGATTTTACGAAATTTTGCCATAATAACATTCCTTTCTTTTGCCCCGCAATATGCGAGAATTTACTACTTAAAAAGGTAAAAATTGCAAGTTTGATATTATTTTAACACAATCCGCGGATGCTGTCAAGGCTTATCGATCACTTTCAATAGTATTTATATGATAAATAAACTTATTCAGGCAGGTGCAGATGATTCAAAAGTCGCCAAGCGTCTAAGATGGCGTTGGTGGCGGCCACTGTGCGGATATAAGCACGGTCACGCAGGGGGGAAAGCGAGAGCCGACGGCAGACAGTGTTCTCTTTGGTGGCAACAGCGATGTAAACAGTGCCGACAGGATCCTGCTCGGTGCCGCCGCCGGGGCCGGCATAACCGGTGGTGGCAATGGCGAGGTCGGTGTCAAATGCTTTTAAAGCTCCCTCAGCCATGGCTTTTGCCACAGGAGCGCTTACAGCGGTATGCGTTTCGATCAAGGCCGGAGCAACATGAAGAATAGCG
>SVQT01000010.1 GCA_015065215.1 Oscillospiraceae bacterium
AAGGAGCTGCTTGAGAGTATCTTCCCCCCAAAATATGTGGCCGTGGTTACAGGGGGCAGAGCCGAAAATACCTGCCTGTTGGAGGAACATTTTGACTATATCTTTTTTACCGGTAGCAAAAATGTAGGCAAAGAGGTAATGGCAAAGGCAGCGGCGCATTTGACTCCCGTCACCTTGGAGCTGGGGGGAAAAAGCCCTTGCGTTGTGGATGCTACCGCCGATCTTGCCCTGGCGGCAAGAAGGATTGTGTTTGGTAAATTTCTCAACTGCGGGCAAACCTGTGTAGCGCCCGATTATATCCTTTGCGAGGCGGCGGTGAAGGACACGTTACTTTATTATATCAAGCGTGAAATCCTGCGGCAATTTGGCGCTTCTCCGTTGCATAATCCCGATTACGGTAAAATCATCAACGAAAAGCATTTTGCCCGCCTTTGCGGTTTGATTGATGCGAAAAAAACGGTATACGGCGGCAAACGGGATGAGAAAACACTAAAAATTGAGCCGACGGTGTTGGATGGCGTGACCCCGGATGACCCTGTCATGGGCGAGGAGATCTTTGGGCCGATTTTGCCGATTTTGACCTTTAAGCACCTTGCTGACGCCATCGACCACATCAACAGCTGGGATCGCCCCTTGGCACTTTATATCTTCTCTAATTCCAAAAAACGAATAGACCGTGTGCTAAACGGTACGCGCTTTGGCGGTGGTTGCATCAATGACGTGATTGTGCATCTTGCCACCCCTTATATGGGCTTTGGCGGCGTTGGCGAGAGCGGTATGGGTGCTTACCATGGCAAAACGGGCTTTGATACCTTTTCGCATCAAAAGGCGATCTTACACAAGAAAAATTGGCTGGATCTGCCAATGCGCTATCAGCCTTACAATCGCTGGAAAGAGCTTTTGATCCGCGCTTTTTTGAAATAGACCGTAAGAGACGGTGGCAGGACGTTGCGCGTGGCCCGCTTTTACTGTGTGAAAATCTTGACAAAGTGCCATGATTGGTGTAAAATGGTACCAAATGATCTTTTGAAAGGGGAAGTACCTTGAATAAAGCGAAATTGATCGTCTTTGAGGGGATCGACGGTTGCGGCAAAAGCACGCAGATCGCCCGCCTTGCCGAAAGTATGAGGGCTATGGGGCGCAGCGTTTGTGTGAGCGCTGAGCCCACCGAAACCGAGACCGGGAAAATGCTGCGTGCGGCGCTTTCCGGTAACGTCAGGCGTACCGCCTGTGAGATGGCGGCGCTGTTCACACTGGATCGCATTGTACACAATACGGGGGAGAACGGTATTGAAAAAAACCTGGAAAAGGGCGTGGATATGCTATCCGACCGTTACTACTACTCCTCGCTTGCCTATCAAGGCAGTCTGTGTGATTACGATTGGGTTAAGGAGATGAATGTGAAATGTCCGGATATTCGCCGCCCGGACTTGTGCGTTTTTTTGGATATTCCCCCCAAGGAAGCGCTGGCGCGCATCGGCAAACGGGGAGAAGCGAAGGAAATTTATGAAAAGGAAGAGACGCTAACGCTTTTCCGCTCTACTTTCCTGCGCGTATTTGAGACTTTGGGCGACAGGGTCGCTATTGTGGATGCATCCGGTACACCGGATGAGGTGGCAGACCGGGTGCTTGCCGCCGTCAAAGAAATTTTGGATTGAAAAAGGAGACAAAATGATGAAAGCAGTGATGTACGGCGCCGGTAATATCGGCAGAGGTTTTATTGGACAGCGCTTTTTCCTTTCCGGCTATGAAACCACCTTTATCGACGTCAATGCCGATATGGTGGATGCTATCAACAAGGCAGGAAAGTACCCGATTTATGTGACCCGTGGTACTGAATATGTCCCAGAATGGGTAGAGAATGTCAAGGCTGTCAATGGCAAAGACGAGCGGGCGGTGATTGATACCATTGCCGACGCGGATATACTGGCTACCGCTCTGGGTGTGAATGTTTTGCCCTTTGTAGCACCCCTGATCGCCAAGGCACTCCTTGCCCGCAAGGAGAAAAGCGGCCGCCCCTTGAACATTTTGATCTGCGAAAATATGATCGGCTCCAACGAATATCTGCACAGCTTGGTTGCCCCCCATATTCCCGCCGAGGCGAAAGCGTATTTTGAGGAAAGCGTTGGCTTTGTCTGTGTTTCGGTTGGTCGTACTGTGCCCCCCACCCCCGAGGAACTCAAGGAAAAATATCCGCTCGCGGTTTGCGCCGAGCCGTATAGTGAGCTGCCGGTAGACGCGGCGGGCTTCCGTCCTGTTGGCTGTGAGCTCCCCCCCATCAAGGAGCTGGTGCCTTTTTCGCCGTTTGCTTTCTTTATTGAGCGCAAGCTACTCATTCACAATATGGGGCACGCGCTGATGACCTATATGGCGTATCTGAAGGGCTACGGCTTTATTTTTGAAGCCGCTACCGACGGGGAAATCAAATATATTCTCACCCGTGCCCTGTTGGAATCGGCCAGAGCGCTTTGCAAGCGTCACGGCGCGCCGCTGGATGATACCTTGCAGTTTGTGGAGGATCTGATGGTCCGTTTTGAAAACAAATTGCTTGTGGATTCGCTTGATCGTGTGGGTCGCGATCCCAAGCGCAAGCTCTCTTCAGGTGATCGCCTTGTAGGCGCCTTTAAGATGGTAAGAGAGCAGGGCGGTATTCCCGCTCACATTGCCGTGGGTATTGCCGCAGGGTATCTGTTTGATATGGCAAGCGATCCCGCCGCGGTGGAAATTACCGATTATGTCAAGGCAAACGGCTTGGAAAAGGCCCTTGCCAAATATAGTGAGATCACCGCTCCCGATGATGTGAAAATGATCCGTACCTTCTACGATATGCTGAAAAACAAGGCGCCTTTCGCTGATTTTGTTGAGGTGCTGGCAAGCATGAAGAATACGCACTAAACAAGAGGAGCGGCCGCATTTAGCGCAGAACAAAACATACGAAAAAGAAAAAAGAAGCCGCTTTCACTATCTTTTTGATAGCGAAAGCGGCTTCTTCGGCGCAAACGATAACATCGAACACGCCTTTGGCATCTGAATACGACAGTCCCGTTAAGATTTCATTGCCTGCATGACGTTTTGCATTTTGTGCCCCACGGCATCCATTGCCTTGCTCGTCTTTTTTGCCATACGGCTGGGAGAGCTTTTCATGGCTGTCATGACAAGTCCTACAGTTCCGGCAACCGCGAGAGCGCTTAAAACGCTGGTAGCGGTGATTGCTTTTTTGTTCATTTTTCTTCCTCCTTTGTTCTTTTTGGCTTTCACTATCAGTATGCCCGACAAAAGAGCGCGGCATACCAAAAAGCTGTGATATTTATTTATAAAAAATGTTGCTTTTTGCTTGCAATCTGCATATAAAACAGTTATAATAAAGTTATCTATGATATAAAGGAGTCGAAGAATGGAACAAATTTATACCATACCCGTCAACGAGGCGTTTGAGAAGTCTGCCGCCGATTCCGCTTGCGGTTGCCCCATGTGCGCGCTTTACCGCAAGTTGGAAGAGGATGAGTTGGATCTGATCCTTGGCGCCTCAATGATGGAGCCGGATGTGCGGATCAAAACCAATAAGCTGGGCTTTTGCCGCACGCATTATGATATGATGTTTGTGCGAAAAAACCGCCTTGGCATGGCCCTGACCTTGGAAAGCCATCTGCATGAGCTGCAAGAGGATTTACATAAAGGTCTGCTTTCGATGATTACCGGCCGCCCCGATCAAAAGCCCACCAAACGAATTGCCGCTCTGGAAAATTCCTGCTATGTTTGCGGCCGTATAGATTTTCATTTTCAACATATGGCCGAAACGGTCGTTTTGCTTTACGATACCGACGAGACCTTTGTGGAAAAGATGAAAAAGCAGCCGTACTTCTGTCTGCCTCACTATCGGATGCTTTTGGAAAAGGCGGCGGTTCGGCTACCCAAAAAGAAGCTGGGCGATTTTTGTGCCCTCACCGACCGGGTGGTGAAGGGGTATTTGGAAACGCTGACTGACGATGTGAGTTGGTTTTGCAAAAAGTTTGACTATCGCTATGACAAAGAGCCGTGGAAAAATTCTAAAGACAGTGTAGAGCGGGCCATCAAGTTTTTACGCTCGGATCTGCATCGCAATGATAACTAAAGGAGTGGATTATGAAACTGACACTGCAAGATATTCGTGCCATAGTGCACGGCGCGTTGGATGTGCGTGAGGCAGACGGGAAATTTGTGTTTACCCGTTTTACAGATCGCCAGCAAGCTCACTATGACGAGATCAAGCCGGATTTCGGCGTCAAAGCACACGCTACCTCGGGCGTGCGGTTGGAATTTGTAACCGATGCTGAGAAGTTTTCTTTTGATTATCACACCAAGATCGCTTCCAGCCGCGTGTTCTATTATTTTGATGTATTTGTGGATGGCGTTATGATGCAGCACTTCGGCCACGATAAGATCAAAGAGGCCACAAGCACCGTAACTGTCAAGCTACCGGAGGGCAAGCACCGTGTGGCGGTCTATTTCCCTTGCCTTGCCGAGGCGCGCATCTATAACGTAACGCTGGACGACGGCGCGATCCTTGAGCCGGTGCAAAAGAGCCGTCGCATGCTCTGCTACGGTGACTCGATCACCCAGGGGTACGATGCCCAATATTCCTCCCAGACCTATGCTAATCTGATTGCGGATAAGCTGGATGCGGAAATGATCAATCAAGGCATTGGCGGCGAGATCTTTCGCCCAGAGCTAATCGACCCGGAGCTGGACTTTGAGCCTGACATCATCACCGTTGCCTACGGCACCAATGACTGGTCAGGGCAGGAGCGGGAGCGCACTGTCAACAACGCCAACGCTTTTTATGCTAAGCTGCGCGCCACCTATCCAAACGCTAAGATCTTTGCCATTACTCCCATCTGGCGCGCCGACGACGATCGGGTGACCAAGGTCGGTACCTTTGCCCAGGGTGTGCAGATCGTGCGGGACGCAGCGGCCGCGCAAGATGGCGTTGTGATCGTGGACGGTGCCCGTATGATCCCCCATTTGCGGGAGGTCTGCGCAGACAAGTATCTGCATCCCAACGACTACGGCTTTAAGTTTTATGCCAACGCGTTACATGACGCCATCAAGCCCCATCTTGACTGAAAGGAGTGACCGATATGATACTGACCAACGAACAGCTACGCTCTACCATCAGTGGCGCGGCGGAAATCCGGGAACAGGACGGTAAGCTTGTGCTTTACCGCTACGGTAAATATGTGCGCGAGCATGTGTATCCGGAGGGGGATCGCTTTCATGGCGCCATGTTTCATACCTCGGGTATCCTTTCCCGCTTTGTAACCGATAGCGAAACCCTATCCTTTCAGTGGGTGTCCACACCCGCTGGCGGCGGACACACCTTTGACGTCTGGGCGGATGGTGTGATGTATGCGCACACCGGATGCGGCAAGGGGACGGATATACTGCTTGTGAAATTGCCCGCGGGCAAAAAGACGGTGGAGATCTATTTTCCTCACCACAGCGCGGGGCAGATTTTTGACGTAACACTTGACGACGGCGCGCTCTTTGAAAATGCCGCCCCCCGCAAGCACAAATTTTTGTTTATTGGTGATTCTATTACGCATGGCTCCACCTCCGCCTATGCCTCGATGACCTATGCGCATCAGGTGGCCCGCATGCTGGATGCGGAGGTGATCAATCAGGGTATTGGCGGCGAGCGCTTCAATCCCCGTGCCGTGGACGATCAAATGGATTTCTATCAGCCGGACCTGGTCTCGGTGGCCTATGGCACCAACGACTGGTCGGGAACCACCCGCGGCCGCCTTGTGGGTTGTTGCAACGGTCATTTTGCCCGTTTGCGTGATAAGTATCCAAATGTGCCGATCGTGGCCATTCTGCCCTTGTGGCGTGCCGATATGGGTCGCGTGACAGGTGTGGGTAGCTTTGAGGATATGCGCACCATCATCAAAGAGGCTGCCGCCCGCTTTGACGTGACAGTGGTAGACGGTATGACGTTGGTTCCCAATGTGGCCACCTTCTTTGCCGACGGCTATCTCCACCCCAATGTCCTCGGGTTCCAGTTCTATGCGGAAAATCTGGCGCCTTACTTTGAAAAGCTGTTGGAAAAATGAGTGAGAATAAAAGCAAATACGGCAGTATGATCGATCTTTTGCAGCTGCAAAAGCAGTTTATCCTGAATCATTTGGGGGCAGGGGATACTGCCGTGGATTTCACCATGGGCAACGGTCATGATACCGTATTCCTTTCCAAAACGGTAGGGGAAAGCGGCAAGGTCTTTGCGTTTGACGTGCAGGAAATGGCACTTGCCTCGACAGCCGAAAATTTGGAGAGGGAGGGGTGCCCCCATAATTATACCTTGATTTTGGATTCCCATCACCATGTAAAAAAATATGTGCAGGAACCGATCCGGGCCGGCATGTTTAACCTTGGGTATCTGCCCGGGAGCGATAAGAAGATCACCACCATGCGCGAAACCACCATGCCGGCCATCGAGGCGGCGGTGGAGCTGTTGGATCACGGCGGTATTTTGCTGGTAGCCGTCTACCCCGGCCATGCCGAGGGCGATGCGGAGGGCAGGATGGTGCAGGATTATTTCGCTATGCTGGATCGCCACAAAATCTGCTGTACCCTCATTCGTATCGTCAATTCTCCCGCTTCCCCTTTCTTCTTTGTTGTAGAGAAGAAATAAAGGCGGATGCGAAATCGAACAACAATACATATATACGGAGGTAAATGATGTTTCGTCCTGAATTTCCCAATCCTCAGTTTCGCCGTGATAACTGGGTGAACCTGAACGGCACTTGGTCTTTCTGCCTTGACAAAGAAGACAACGGTATAGAAAAGAAGTTCTTTGAAAAGACCGCCTTTGACGGCAAGATTGAGGTGCCCTTCTGCCCCGAATCCGCTCTTTCCGGCATCGGTCATACAGATTTTATCAACGCTTGCTGGTACGCCCGTGAGATCGACATTCCCGAAAGTGCCATGACGGGTCGTGTTTTACTGCATTTTGGCGCAGTTGACTATGAGGCGACCATCTATGTTAATCAAAAAAAGGTGGGCAGTCATAAAGGTGGCTTTATCTCCTTTTGCATGGATATTACCGACTATGTGAGCGTCGGCAAGAATACGCTGGTGGTGCACGCCAGAGATAATACTAAGGATCGTATGATTCCCTCCGGCAAGCAGAGCATGGTCACCTTCTCCAAGGGCTGCTACTATACCCGCTCCACCGGTATCTGGCAGACCGTCTGGATGGAGTTTGTCCCCAAGAATTACATCAAGAATTTCCGCATTACCCCTGATATTGTCAATGGCTATATTACGCTTGAGGCTGACGTGATAGGCGAAGGCGTGCTGAATGCGGTCGCGCTTTATAAGGGCAATTATATGGCACACGGGTCGAGATTTACCAAGGGCAACACCGTGAGTTTTACAATAAAGCTCAAGGAGCTGCACCTGTGGGAGGTTGGTAACGGCCGCCTTTACGATCTGGAGCTGGAGTTTGCCGGGGATAAGGTACATACCTATTTTGGAATGCGCGAGGTGCGCATCGACGGCAGACGTGTTCTGATCAACGGCAAATCGGTGTACCAGCGCCTGGTCCTGGACCAGGGCCTTTATTCGGACGGCATCTATACCGCAAGGGATGAGCAAGCGCTGATCAACGATATTGAGATTTCCCTTGCCGCGGGCTTTAACGGCGCGCGGTTGCATCAGAAAATCTTCGAGCCGCTGTTCCTGTACCACGCGGATCGCCTGGGCTATATCGTTTGGGGCGAGTTCCCCAACTGGGGGCTGGATCATACCGTGCCCGAAAGCGTCTTCCCCTTTATGACCGAGTGGGCCGAGGAGATTGCCCGCGACTACAATCATCCCGCTATCGTTGGCTGGTGTCCCTTCAACGAGACCTGGGATAATAAATCCACGGGCAAGCATCAATGCAATGACGTGATCGCTACTGCTTACCATATGACCAAGGCGCTGGATAAAACCCGCCCCGTGATTGATTCCAGCGGCAACTACCACGTGGTCACCGATATTTACGATCTGCACAACTACAAGCAGGATGCAACCCTCTTTAAGACTGAGCTGGATAAATTGGTGGATGGGGAGGTATGGGACCCCAATGTGAAGCGCAAGCAGCCCCTGGAATGGGATGGACAGATTCCGATGTTCATGTCTGAATACGGCGGCATCCGCTGGTCAAGCAAGGAGGGCTGGGGCTATGGCAACGCGCCCACTACCGTACAAGAGTTCCTGGACCGCTATAAGGGTCTGACCGATGCCCTGTTGGATAACCCCACCATGTTCGCCTTCTGCTATACCCAGCTGTATGACGTAGAGCAGGAGCAAAACGGTCTTTACACCTACGAGCGCGAAGCGAAATTTGATATGAAGTTTTTCCGTGATGTCAATACGCGCAAAGCCGCCATTGAGGATTAACCCCGGGAACGTGCTTAAAAAACAGCCAAAAGGAGAAAGAACATGCCACAACTTGATATGCCTCTTGCGAAATTGCAAGAATACATGGGTCGCACCCCATGCCCTGCCGATTTTGATGAGTTTTGGGAGAGGTCGCTGGCCGAAATGAACGCCATCGATCCCAAGCCCGAATTTAAGCCCCACCCCTTTAAATCCAACTGCGCCGATTTTTACGAGCTGCGCTTTACCTCTACCAAGGGTGCCGTTATTTTTGGCAAGGTTGCCGTGCCCAAGAACGCGCAAGGCAAGCTTCCCGCCGTACTGCTCTTTCACGGACTTGGCGGCGACGGCGGCTCTTATAGCAAGCTCTTACCTTATGCTTCGCAAGGATATGTGGTGGCATCTATGGATTGCCGCGGTCAGGCCGGCCTTTCTCAGGACGTGGGCGTGCCCACTGTGGGCACCATGCTGACCCCCTTTGTGCGCGGCCTTGACGGCGACCCCAACAACCTGCTTTGCCGCGATCTCTTTTTGGATACTGCCATGTTCGCCCGCATCATTATGGGGTTGGATCATGTGGATGAGACCCGCGTGGGTTGCACCGGCGGCTCGCAGGGCGGCGCCCTGACGGTTGTCTGCGCCGCACTGGTGCCTTCGATCAAGCTGTGCGCGCCCATTCATCCGTATCTTTCCGATTACAAGCGCGTTTGGGAGATGGATCTTGCCAAGGATGCGTATGATGGTTTGCGCGGCTTCTTCCGCCATTACGATCCTCGCCATGAGCGCGAGGATGAGATCTTTACCAAGCTGGGTTATATCGACATCCAGAATTTAGCCCCGCGCATCCGCGCCAAGGTGCTGTGGGCGACCGGTCTGATGGATAACATCTGCCCGCCCTCCAGCCAATTTGCCGCCTATAACAAGCTGACCTGTGAGAAGGAGATGAAGATTTATCCCGACTACAAGCACGAAGCTCTGCGCGGTCATGACGACATCGTTTTTGATTTCATGGCTGAGCTTTAAAAAATAGGGGCCAAGTCATCCGATGCAGAAGTTGCACGCTCGGCGCCACAGGCGTACAACGGTACGTCGGATGCTGACAGCGCAACTAAAAAAGATAGAAATTCTACCCAAAAAGCCGCTTTACCATCACCTTTTTGATGGCAAAGCGGCTTTGTTCTATGCTTTTTGTGTGTTTTTTGTTTGGCGCTTATGTGAAGCCCCTTCTATACCGTTTCGGGGCTTTTGAGGTGTTGCGCATCGTATTTGGCAAGCCACCCTCCGCTGAGAAAACGTATGAGAAAGAATACCGCACGGAAGAGCCAATCCACCGTCATGGCGATCCAGACGCCCATCACGCCAAGTCCCATCCCGGGGAAGGAGACGAGCTGGAATATCGAGACGGTTTCCAGCGCCAGTACATAGCCGAGTGCTACGCGGAATGCCCACATGGACACAGTAGAAATGATCATAGAAAACCGCACATCGCTTGCCGCGCGGAATGCGTTGGGCAAGCAGAACGCCACCGGCCAGATGACAACCGAAACGGCACCGTGATAAAGCAGTAGCTGTCGCGCGAGGGCGGCAGTTTCACCGGAGAGGCCGTAAAGTCGGAGAAGCGGTGCCGAAAACAGACTCATCAATCCGACCACAACGAAGAGTGCCGCATAGCCAATCCCCAGTAAGGAGCGGGCATAATGCTTGGCCTGATCCCGTTTTTCGGCGCCGATACATCTGCCCACCACAGCAACCATGGTGCTTTGTATGGCGTTGCCCGTGGTGTATTGCAGATTGGCAAGCGAGAGCGCGGCGGCATTGGCGGCAATCGCCACCGTACCAAGCGAGGAAACCAGGCTGGAGGTCATCAACCGGCCAAATTGAAACATGCTGTTTTCCACGCCGTTGGGTATGCCAATGCGCAGGATCTCCTTGATGATCGCAAAATCGGGACGATAGTGAAAGAGGTTTTCCAGATAGATAAAGCGTGTTTTTCTGTGGGCGATCACGGTCATCAGCAGCGCGCCGATAACGCGCGAGATCAGCGTTGCGATGGCGGCGCCTGCTGCACCCAGATTCATGCCGTAAATCAGGATTGCGTTGCCACCGATGTTCAGCAGATTCATGAACAGAGAAATTTTCAACGCAATCATACTGTCTCCCTGGGCGCGAAAGGTGGCGGAAACACTGTTTTCAATTGCCAAAAAGGGGAAGGAGAGCGCCACAAAGGAGAAATAGGCGATGGCGTTTTGCATAACGCTTTCCTCAACCTCTCCAAAAAGCAGATGTAACAGCGGTATGCGTAGGAGCAGGACTGTTGCGGTGATGACAGTCGCCACAATGGTGGCGGCGTACCAAAGCTGTTTGGCAGCGTCACAGGCGCGTTTTTGATCATCGCGCCCCACCGCTTGCGCCAGAACCACGGCGCCGCCGCTGGTCAGAGAGGAAAAAAGCGTGATCAGAAGGGTATCCAGCGACCCTACCAGAGAAACGCCTGCGAAGGCCGCTTCTCCCTTGTTGGATACCATCATAGAATCCACCATGCCAATGGCAATGGACAGGATGCCCTGTAGGATCATCGGCGCAATGATCTTGGCGATGGCTTTGCGCGAAAACAGCATCTGATTACGGTTTTCCATAGTAAAGCAACTCTCTCCGATTCGGATTTTGGCGGGCATCTTGACATTTGCTTTCCGCCCATTTATAATGAGTATAACATATTTATTTGGCAAGTTCTTGTCAAATAACAAGTAATTTGTGTCATTTTGGGGGATATATGCAGGCGACTTTTCATATCAAGCGTGAGCGGATCTGTCATTTTCATATTGAAAACTATCAACGGCTCAATGGCGATTCTTTTCATTTCCACTCACACATTGAACTTCTTTTAGTGCGCGGTGGCGAGGCGGAGGTTTGGATCAACGACGAAAGAGCGACCGTTTGCCAAAACGAGCTTGCGGTCGTACTTGGCTACGAAGCGCATCATTTCCGCTCAGTGAGGGAGGGGGAATACACAATTTTATTTATTCCTGCCTTTCTTTGCCCGGATTTTGTAGATGCCGTTCGGAACAAAAAGGCGTATCGCCCGGTGATTCGCGACAAAAATGCGATGATGCGGATTTGTGAAGCGGTACGGATGCTGTCAGAGGGGGCATTGAATGCGGTGGAGCGCACGGGATATATCCATGTGATTTTGGGTACTGTCTTAAGGCAGATTGAGCTGGGGGCGCTCGGCAAACCACAGGATACCGATCTGCCTGCCAAACTGCTTTTTTACATCAATGAGCATTATAAAGAAAATATTTCAACAGCCACAGTGGCCCGTGCGTTGGGGTACAGTCAGAATTATATTTCCAAGTGCTTTCGCGCTTGCTTTCAGATTGGCATCAACCGCTATATCAATACGATGCGGCTGAAAAATGCTGTGACGCTACTGCGCGAGAAAAAAACCAGCATCACCGATTGCGCGCTGGAGAGCGGATTTGCATCTCTGCGTACCTTTTACCGTGCGTTCGCAGAGGAATTCGGTTGCGCGCCACGGGATTATCTCAAGCAAGGATAAACACGTTTTTCAATAGCAACAAGCACACTGCTGCCGAAGGCCCGGCAAAGTCTACCCCTTCGAACGAAAGTTGCCCTCGCTTTGCGAGCGTGCCGACAGCTTCACGGTGGTCGCGGTGGCACGCACATCTCTACATCGGCGATGTGGGGCGATGGAGGGCCCCCTCTCACCCGCCGCGCGGGAGTATACCCTCAGGGAGAGCCTATCGCTAAAGTGTTTCCTTTTCTCCTGCATAGACAGATGGTTTACCTGCGCTAAAGCTACAATAAAACAAAAAATCCGGATGGCTGTCATCCGGATTTTTTGAAAATATCATCAAGTTTTACGCTTTTTGATCACAAACCAGTAAACGGCAAAGCCCGCGCCGCCAAGCACGGCAACGGCACCGAGCACGATGCCGATCACAAGACCGATATTGCCATCCTTTTGATCAGTGGCACCCGTTTGAGTGCCATTGTTGGCGTTGGGCGTATCGGTGGTATTCTCGCTGATGGGAGGCAGTGTTTCCTTTTCTACCTTATGGCAAACGGCACAGGTGTGCTTTTGCTCACCGCTTGTGGTCGCAGTGGGCAGCTTTACAGATTCCCATGCTCCGTAATCATGCTCAGAAGTGGGTGTCACGACCCCGCCGCAACCATATTTGCAAACAGTAGAGCAGGCGTACGCGCCAACGTGGGGCAACGGATTGACCGTAGCGCCACATAGATAGCAGGCAGTATCCCGACAGTACACATTGATGCTATGGGCACTTTCCGGTAGCTTGGGCTCGCCGCAATTCTTACACACAACTGAGCAATCGTGCAGTCCGATGTGGTTTTGCGTGGGTATCAGGGGGATTTCACAGCCATAAATGCAGATGGTGGAGCAAGCCTTCTTGCCTGTATGGGCAACCGGTATGACCATTTCGTTGCAAACGGGGCATACGGTATCGGTACAAGGCGTTGCTATGTTGTGGGCGGGGGTATTGGAAAGCACCGTGCCGCAGTTGTATTTACAGGTGGTGGAGCAGATCTTCTCACCGGTATGCGCGGCGTGCTCAACTGCCTCGCCGCAGTTTTTGCAATGGGTATCGCACGCATAGTTGGTGTCGTGGTCTTCAGAGGGCGTGAGCGTGTCGCCGCAATCCTTGCAAACACAGGCGCAATCGGCAGTATTCGCATGATCGCAGGACGACAGATCCAGACCAATGCGGTACATGGCATTGGGCACCCATTGGGCGGTGGAGAAATCTCTGCCCCAGATCTCAATGCAATTTTCGTACACGCGAATGTAATAGCCCTTGCTGCTACTCCAATTGGAGTAACTGAGGCCCGCCTCATCATTCACGCCACTGACCAGATATGCAACAGAAGCGGTGTTGAACACGTAGTTGGGCAGAAGCTCGGTATAAAGGAGATTGCCCTGGCCATCCCTGGGGTTGTCGTTGATGTCGGTGGGATTGTCGGGATCATAAATGTTGTGTCTGTCGGTCATATCCCAGTGGCTGTGACCGCTGAACAGCATTGCCTCCGGGAAATCCGACAGGATCTCGCGGAAGGGCCCCTCGTAAAGGCCCCTGGTCTTCCAAACCCCTGATGACTTCCAGGCGGCGTAGTTAGCATCGCCCGCAATAACACCGTCCCAATCCTGGATCGGCATGGCGCCGTCCACCACGTTATACAACTGCTGGTGGAGCAGGATAAAGGAGGGGCGATTCTGGTCCCGATCCTCGGCCAGCTTTTCCCGCAGCCACGAAAGCTGTGCATCACTGAAATAGGCGTGGGTAATGGGGGCCTCGCTGGCAAGGAAGATGTAGTGGAAGCCGTTGACCCACAGATCATAATAGGGCTTTCCGTTGGTAATGACATTCTCCTCATAGCCGCCCGCGATCAAAAATTTGTTGGCGTAGGTGATAAAGCGGTCCTTTTCTCGTTCGTAATCCGAGGTATAGGAGTTGTCGATGTCACCGATCTTCCATTCGTGGTTACCGGTTGCCATAAAGAACGGAGCGGACAACCCGGATTGCTCCCATAGTGCGTAGAGGTTTTCGTATTCCTCCACCCAACCGTCATTCACCGAGTCACCGGCGGCGAAAATGCCGACTGAGTTGGGATCGACCATCTTAATATCCGCCAGCATCTGGGCAATTCTTTGATTGTACTTGTGCGTTTGCGTTTCCTGCGAGTGCACGTCACTCACGATCTGGAAGGAGGTGATCAGATCACCCTTATCCGGTACTTTGGTACGGTCGGCGGGCAGATTCACTGAAATCAGTCCTTCGGAAACGCCGGCACCGTTGTAGCAGCACGCCATCAACCGGGTCGCCTCCTCAGGGATCACCATTACATCCGCCAGGTCGATCTCTACGGTCGCACCCGTCACCTTATAGAGCGAGATGTAGGTGTAATCCGCCAGCTTGCCGTTTTCATCTCCCCAGTAAAGGATCACGTGAGTGGGCAGATTATAAACGTCATTCACCTCGTTGGGGTCGATGCTGACGGTGACCCTACCGCCCGCAGAGCCGGTTGTTTTGTCTTTTAGCGTATAGGTAATGCCGATGGGTGCGTCGGGAATATCGCCGCTGATGGTAATATCCACACGGGTGCCGTGGTTCTTTTTGGGCGCGGTGCCGTCCGGTGCGTAGGTGACAAAAAGGCTATATTCTCCGGGAGGCAGATTCCACAGATCGGGATAGTTGCTGGTGGTTTTGCTTTCTGCGATATTAAAGCTGCCGGCAGAAAGGTTTGCCGCCGTCAGCGTCTGCCAACGGATCGAATTGTAGGTCACCTCCAGATCCGGATCCTTTGGCGCGATAAAGATATGGTCACCCACCTCAAGTCCCGCGCCTATGTTGACGTTGATCGCCTCACCGTAGGAATAAACGGACTTGTTGGTGGTGAACGCAGCTTTGATCTTGATCTGGATCTTATGCGTGACCGATGCACCGCCGTTCACGGTTTGGGAGTCCTCGCAATACACCAGCCAATAGGTGCCGGCAGGCAGACAAAGCAGCTGCTTTTTGCTGATGCCGAAGTACTCTGCCCATTTCGTGGTGTTATTGTTAACGGTGCCGCTCAGGGCATCCGAATAATCACGCAGATCGTCCTCGGTTCCGTCAGCGGTACGGTTGATAATGGTACCGTGGCTGTATTTTGGCGCTCCACTCACATCCGGCACGATGCCGTACCAGGATTTATAGGTGGGGTTCTCCTTTGCCTTGGCTGTGATCAGGATCGGCTCGCCGTAATCAAACTCAGTCTTATTGACCGTCATGGGGCCCTTGGTAACGGTAATATCAATGGTGGAGGTGGTGTCGTAATCTTTTGCTACACCGCCGCCCTTGCACCAGAAAATGGTCCAATCACCGGGATAAATATCCGCATACTGGGCAAAGCGAGTCTCTACCGCCGCACCCGTGCGAAGATCAAACGGCACGTTCAGGCCCAGGCCATTTCCACCGGGGCGGCTATCCTTAGAACCCGCGGCGATACGCTTATGGCGTACCGAGCCGTAGCTGACTCTACCCTTCGGGGCAATACCGATCCAGTCGGCACCCTCACCCACCAGGGGTGTGATCATAATGGGTTCGCCGTAAACAAATGTCGTGGTGGCGTTGCCGTTTTTGTCTGCGACGGTGAATTTAACCGTTGATTGCGCGGCAGCCTCAAAGGGTAGCAACGCGATCAGCGGTGTTAGCATCAGCAGGCACAGTAGAGCGGAAAATAATCGTTTCATACAGAACCCTCCTTATTTATAGGGCACTATGGTCATTATACACGATATTTCCGGAATGCGCAAGTCAAAAAGGAAACAAAATGACCAAAAAGGTGCTTTGCATGAGCGCCGAACAAAAAAATACACGAAAAAGTATAGAACAAAGCCGCTTTGCCATCACTTTTTTGATGGCAAAGCGGCTTTTAGGGTAGAAGTTCTATCTTTTTTGCACGCTCGGCACTCGACGTACCGTTGTACGCCTGCGGTGCCAAGATCACAACTTCTGCATCGAATGTCTCAGCCCCTTTGGCGCAAAAAATTTCGGTTTACTTGATGTAGATTACCCTTTTTGTGCAAAAGAGACTTAGCCGCGGCAGAATTTCTCTACGTAGCCGTCGATGGCCTCTCGGACGATTTTTTCCGCTTCCTCGCGGCTGTATAGCTCTTTGATGTCGGTCTGTTTGTTTTCCAGCTGCTTGTAGACCTTGAAGAAGTGCATGATTTCATCAAAGATGTGGGCGGGCAGCTCGTCGATCGAACGGTAGTTGTTATAGTTGGGATCGGTGAAAGGAACAGCAATGATTTTGTCGTCAATATGTCCGTCATCCAACATACGCATGACACCGATGGGATAAACGCGCACCAGGGTCAGGGGCTGGATGGGCTCATTGCAAAGCACCAACACGTCCAGCGGGTCTCCGTCATCCGCAAAGGTGCGGGGAATAAAGCCGTAGCTGGCGGGGTAGTGGGTAGAGGTGTAGAGCACACGGTCCAGTCGCAAGAGACCGGTAT
This sequence comes from Oscillospiraceae bacterium, assembly GCA_015065215.1. GTDB lineage: Bacteria > Bacillota > Clostridia > Oscillospirales > CAG-272 > Firm-07. Next base: position 16,445 of record SVQT01000010.1, read on the forward strand.
GCTTATCCAGCTCATACTTACAACGGCTGCCCTTGGAGATCTCGATAACAGCGGAAAAATCAGTAGGGGTGATTTCTTTGGGGTTCATATCATGCCAAATATTCATGATGCTCCTCCTTTTATTTTACAAATTCAAATTCAAAGTCATAAATGTGGACAGTGTGGCCGTCGGTACAGCCCTTTTCCTCCAGCAGCTTGATGATGCCGCGGCGGATCAGCGTTTTTTCAAAGTAAGCAAGCGATTCATAGTCGGTGAAGTTGACGCTTTCTACCAGCTCGGTCAGCCACTTGCCCTCTACATAGAAATCGTTATTCACGCGGCGAACGGTAACCTCGTTCTCGTCAACCTCCTCAATTTCTTCCTCCAGCGAAAGCTCACTTTCGAATACCGTTACCGGGGGTAATTGGGTCAAACGCTTGGCTACACGGCTTACAAGCTCATCCAAATTTTTGCCGGTGGCGGCGGAAACGTAAAGCAACTCCCAGCCGTTTTTTTGCACGAAGGCCTCGAAGGCTTTTAGATCTACCCGCTCTTCGTCCAGCGCGTCACACTTGTTGGCAACGATCATTTGGGGGAGTGCCGCCAGCTTGTCGCTGTAACGGGCCAGCTCTTCGTTGATCTTGCGAATGTCCTCCACGGGATCACGGTATTCCTCACAGGAGATGTCTACCACATGAAGCAGCAGTCGGCAACGCTCGATATGACGCAGGAAGGCATGGCCCAGTCCCGCGCCGTCGGCGGCTCCCTCGATGAGCCCCGGGATGTCGGCGGCGACAAAGCCGGCTTCCCCCTTAGTGCGCACAACGCCCAGATTGGGGGAAAGGGTGGTGAAATGGTAGGCGGCGATCTTGGGTCTGGCCGAGCTGATGCGAGAAAGAATAGAGGATTTGCCAACGCTTGGCATACCGATCAGACCCACGTCGGCAAGCATTTTCAATTCTAATATCAGCTCGCGTTCCTCACCGGCGGTTCCGGGCTTGGCGAACATGGGCAGCTGCCTTGTGGGGGTGGCAAAGCGCCGGTTCCCCCAGCCACCTCTGCCGCCCTTGCAGCAAATGAACGGTTCTTCGTCAGACATGTCTTTGATGATCTTGCCTGTTTCAGCGTCCCGAATTAGGGTCCCTAACGGTACAAGAATTTCCACGTTTTCGCCGTTGGCGCCATGGAATTTCTCGCCCTTACCGTCACCGCCGTTCTTGGCGATGAACTTGCGGTGATCCCGGAAGAAGAGCAGGGTGGTGGCACCGGGATCCACCCGAAAGACCACATTGCCGCCCTTGCCGCCGTCACCGCCTGAGGGGCCGCCTCTGGCTACATATTTTTCTCTGTGAAAGGCAACCGCACCATTACCGCCATTGCCCGCCTTGACATAAATTTTAACCTTATCAATGATTCTTTCCGCGTCACGCATGGGGGGCCTCCTCTCCGCGCTCGCGCACGATCAGCTTGATGGGCGTACCGCGAAAGCCAAAGGTGTCACGTAAGCAGTTCTCCAGATACCGCTGATAAGAGAAATGGAAAAGCGGTGCGCTGTTGCAAAAGATGACAAAGGTGGGGGGGGCTACGCTGATTTGCGTCATATAGTAGATTTTTAAGCGGCGGCCTTTGTCTGAGGGCGGCTGCACACGGGTAGTGGCGTCTCCCAGCACGTCATTGAGCATGCCGGTGGAGATGCGGGTATTGGCTTGATTGTGAACGTAGCAAATATGCTCAAAGATATTGGTCACACGCTGCCCGGTTTTCGCCGAAACGAACAGCAGGGGAGCGTATTGCATATAGCCAAGCGCCTCATAAACTTGCGTGGTGAACTGCTTGACCGTGCTGTTATCCTTTTCGATGCTATCCCATTTATTCACCAGGATAATGCAGGCCTTACCTGCCTCGTGCGCGATGCCGGCAATCTTTTCGTCCTGCTCGGTGACACCCTCATTCGCGTCTACCATGATCAGGCATACGTCGGCGCGTTCCACCGCCATATGGGCACGCAGTACGCTGTATTTTTCGATTTTGTCATTGATCTTGGATTGACGGCGGATGCCGGCCGTGTCAATAAAGGTGAACTTGCCGTGTTCGTTTTCCACCACGGTATCTACCGCGTCACGGGTGGTACCCGCAATATCCGACACAATCAGGCGGTTGCTGCCCACCAAGCGGTTGATCATGGAGGATTTCCCCGCGTTGGGCTTGCCGATGACCGCTACCTTGATGCTGTCATCCTCCTCATCCTCCTCCCACGCGTCGGGGAGAGCTTCCATTACCGCGTCCAGCACGTCGCCGGTGCCGGTGCCGTGAATAGAGGAAACGGCAATCGGTTCGGTGCCAAAGCCAAGCTCGTAGAATTCATAAAATTCGTATGGGAGATGGCCGACGCTGTCGCATTTGTTAATGGCAGGAACGATCGGCTTGCCACTTTTCTTTAGCATGATCGCCACATCCCGATCGGCGGCGGTGAGGCCGGTGCGCACATCACAAAGAAAGATGATCACATCGGCGCTCTCTACCGCAAGTTCAGCCTGTAGCTTCATTTGCGACAGGATAACGTCATCGGTTTTTGGCTCGATGCCGCCGGTATCAATCAAGGTGAGCTTGCGCCCGCGCCATTCTGTTTCACCGTAGATGCGATCACGGGTTACACCCGGGGTATCCTCTACGATCGAGCGGCGTTCACCGATCAACTTGTTAAAAAAAGTGCTTTTGCCCACATTTGGGCGGCCCACGACGGCCACAACAGGTTTTGCCATTATCAACACCTCGTTCCTATAGGGTGGTTATAAAAGTTTTGCCAAATCAGTAAGGACATTTTACGCCCAGCATGGCGGCTAACAATTCGCCCCCGTCTCCCCTTACAGGGCGAAGCGGGACGTCTAAGATTTCAGAGAGTTCCTTTGGTGTCATGCCGCAAAGGAACAGATCCCCTTCGGCACGTAGCATGGTTGCCGGAAACAGGAGCTCGTCGCCAAGATCCTTGCCTGAAAGCTGGTCGGCAACATCTTTGCCGGTAAGCAGACCGGCGACCGTGATCTCAGGGCCGAAAAATTTGTTTTCTACCTCAAAAATCCGCACCGTTATGCCACTTATCTTGCGCATCAGGGTGTCTGCCAGCAAGCGCATGGTGGGTGCGGCGGCTTTTCCGGTCACCATAGATACTCTGCGGCCATTGACGCCTTTTGGGGGGAGATAGTCCTCTAAAAATGTCAGCTCCCGACCAAATTCCGCCATCAGGGAGCGGAGCATGCCAACGCCGTTTTCAATTTGCTCATAGTCGCCGTAATACGCTTCCTCCGGCAAGGGTAGCTCGCCCTTGAGATAAAATTCATCGGCGCAACAAAAGATGCGGTTGCCAAGTTCTCGCTCGCAGGTATCACCGAAAGCGTTAACCGCGGCGATCACCGCCCGGCATTCGGCGGGGGTAAAGGGCTTCAAGGGGTAAAGTCCCTCTCTGTATCGGGTCAGACCGGCAGGCACAATCGAAACACTGCTCACGGCAGGATGGAGCTTTGCCAGATCCCGCATAGAGCGCAGTAATTCCTCGCCGTCATTGATGCCGCGGCAGAGCACGATCTGGCCGCAGATGCGAATGCCGGCGTTCGCAAGCCTGGTCAGGTAGGAGAGAACCTCCCCCGCCCGCTTGTTTTTCATCATTTCACAGCGCAACCGGGGATTGGTGGTATGTACCGAAACATTGACCGGAGAAATACGCATCTTGATGATGCGGTCAATATCGGCCTCCCGCATGTTGGTCAGGGTCACATAGTTGCCGTGGAGAAACGAGAGGCGCGCGTCGTCATCTTTGAAATATAGCGAGGGGCGCAGTCCTTTTGGCAACTGGTCAATAAAACAGAAGATGCAGCGGTTGGCGCAGCATTGCTTTTTATCCATCAGTGGGGTTTCAAAACCCAGGCCGATGTCGTCGTAGGTATCCTTACGGATGCTGACCGAGAACGCCTTTTGGCCGCGCAAAAGAGAAAGAACAATGGTTTTTTCGGCAAGATAAAAGCGGTAGTCCAGAACATCCGCGATGCTGTTGCCGTTGATTGACACCAAGGTGTCGCCAGACAAAATGCCCGCCTTGGCGGCGCGGCCGTTTGGGTCAATGTCGGTAATGCGCACCATAGCTTTTCCTCCTTTTTGCATACTACTCCATTATATCTTTGTTATTATAACATAAAATTTTTGTTTTGTCAAAGGATATTATTCTTTCGGCTACAAATCCTGGCCAACGTGTTTGCAGACAGGGGGAGAAAGCGCCCCCCTTATGGCGCTTGCCTTGCGCTTTTTTAGGGCACCGGAAAAGCACCGGAAAAGTAGTGTACCGCTTGACAGGGGGAGGCAAGTGTGTTATAATAACAATTAATACTATTATGGGGTAGTATAAAAAATAGGCAAGGAGTTGGTTTTTTTCTCATGTCACCTGACAGTATACCCTTATGGATCGTGTTTATCATTTGCGTGATCGGTGGTGCGTATTTTGCCGCTACCGAAAGCTCTTTTTCCGCAGTCAATAAGATTAAGATAAAAACCTTAGCGGATGATGGCAACAAACGGGCCAAAGGTGTGATGTACATCGTCAACAAATTTGACAAAGCTTTAACCACCCTGCTGATTGGTAATAATGTGACCAAGATTGCGGGTGCCTCTGTCTTTACCATTCTGGCGACCGATATTTTCCGAAACGCGTTTAACAAAGATGATGATTTTTTGGATTCCTTCGCGTTTTCGATGATCTGTTCGGTGGCCAGCACAGTGATCATTTTCCTCTTTAGCGAAATGATTCCGAAAAGCTTTGCCAATGACCGTAGCGAGTCGGTATCTCTCTTTTTTCAGTCCTCGCTACGCTTTTTGATGAAGGTGCTGACCCCCGTTTCTGCGCTTTTCGGTTTGATTTCTACCGGTGTTTCCAAGCTGTTCGCCAAAAAAGAGGCGGAGCCTTCTATTACCGAAGATGAGCTGACCGAGATCTTTGACACCGCTGAGGAAGAAGGCGTTGTGGATGAGGAGCAGGGGGATATGCTCAAATCCGCTTTGGAATTTGCCGAAACCACGGTTGCCGACATCATGACCATGGAAAAGGATATTGATTTCATCCATGTCAATGCGACCACACAGGAGATATTGGAGGCGATTCGCAATACCAACTACTCCCGTATGCCTGTGAGGGCAAGCAATTCCGAACGTGTGATCGGTACGGTGCGCGCCCGCGCGTTTTTGACTGAGTACCGCAAAAATCCAAAGGTAAAACTGCGTTCTGTGATGGTTCCGCCCTTTATTGTGCGGAGCGATGCGAAAATTGATGATCTGCTTACCGAAATGCGTCAGCACAAGCGTCATATGGCCATTGTGCAGGATGAGCGGAAAAAGGTGGTAGGTCTGGTGACGATTGAGGATATTCTGGAAGAGCTTGTCGGCGAGATCTTTGACGAAGAAGATGTGGTCGACCAGAATTTCCAGACACTGGGCGGCAATAAATATATGGTGAACACCCATATGTTGATGGGTAATGCCTTTGAGCGGATGGGGTATGAGAAACCCGCTCCCCGCAATATTGCCGCAAAGCCGATCCTCTCCTTTGTTTTAGAAACCTTTGGGCGTTTGCCAAAGGAAGAGGAAAGCTTTCTTTATGACGATTTGGAGATCACGGCAAAAACGGTAGAAGGTGACCGTTTGACTGAAGTGATCATCCACATTCTTGACCCAGAGGATCTTGCCGAGCGCATGGCCGCCAAGTCGGAAGAGGAGGTGGAAGCATGACGTTCCAAGAGCATTTTTCGCACATGTGGTGGGCTTATCTGGTTATTTTTGTTATGATCTGCCTATCCGCTTATTTCTCGGCTTCCGAGATTGCCTTTAACTCCGCCAACAAGATGCGCTTGCGCCGCGCCGCCGAGGGCGGCAGTGCCACCGCAAAGGTGGCGTATCACATCACGGAAAAGTTTACCACGGCGCTTTCTACCATTTTGATCGGCAACAACCTTGCCAACATTGCCGTTTCTACCTGCACCACCTTGATCGTGATGAATTTGTTCGCGAACAATGTGGGCCTGGCATCTACCATTGCCACAATTCTGGTGACTGTCGTCATTCTGATTTTTGGTGAGATTGTGCCCAAGGTGCTTGCCAAGCAGCATGCCGATACGGTGGTTCGCATTGTTGCGATTCCCACCCGTGTTTTGACCGTTATTCTCATACCGTTTGTGGGTATTGTGATGGCGCTACTCTTTGTTTTGCGCAAAATTTGGGGCAGCGATCACAAAAACGATGACCCCACCGTAACAGAAGAGGAGCTGGTCTCGATCATCGACACCGTTGAGGAAGAAGGTGTTATTGATGAAGAGCAGGGAGAGCTGTTGCAGTCCACTTTGGATTTTCATGATACCACCATTGAAAAGATCATGACCCCCCGCATTGATATGACCGCTTTGGATATTGATGACGAGGAAGAAAAGATCGCCGCGTTGCTGTCGGATGCCACCCAGTTCTCCCGCCTGCCGGTTTATGAGGAAAGCATTGACAATATCATCGGCATTCTGTCATTGAACCGTTACTATAAGGCGACGCTGGATCAGGAAAAGCCGGATATCCGCGCTTTGATGATGAAGCCCTGTAAGCTCCATAAAACCATGAAGCTGCCCGCTGCCCTGGCTAAGCTTCGCGAGGCCAAGATGCATCTTGCTATTGTGATTGACGAATTTGGCGGCACGTTGGGTGTTGTTACTATGGAAGATATTCTGGAGGAGCTGGTTGGCGATATTTGGGACGATACCGATGTGATTGTGACCGAGTGCTATGCTACCGGTGAGAATACATATGAAGTCATCGGTGATATGAGTATTGACGATTTCTTTGAGGAAATTGATTTTGTCAAGCCCGAGGACTTTACTTGCGAATATTCCACAATGGGCGGCTGGGCCATTGAGATGTTGGAGGCGGATCCCCATATTGGCGATAGCTTCCGCTATGAAAATCTGTTTGTCATTGTAACGCAAATGGAAGAGGAGCGCGTCACCAAGCTGACCATTTTGGTAGAGCCAAAAGAAGACGAGGAAGAAGAACTGAAATAAAAAAGAAGGGGGGCGTGCTGCTTTGTCGATCCACGAATCGGGCGAGAATTATCTGGAACAGATATTTATTCTAAGTCGCCAAAAAGAAAAAGTGAGGGCAGTGGATCTTTGCGCGGCGCTGGGTTTTTCCCGCCCCACTGTCAGTGTGATGCTGCGGGAGCTGCGCGCTGACGGCTTTGTGACTGTCGCCCCCAATGGCGGTCTTGCGCTGACCGAAAAGGGGGAAGCGGTAGCAAAGCGAATGTATGAACGCCATTGCATTATTGCCGAGGTTTTGATGTCGTTGGGCGTTTCTCATGATGTGGCGTTAGAGGATGCCTGTAAAATCGAGCATGATATTAGCGATGAGACCTTTGCGAGAATTTGCGAATACTTAAAAAAGAATTAAAAAAACCGCGCTTTCCGTTAGCGGATACTCTAACGGAAAGCGCGGTTTTTTCAATACGTATTGAGGCTATTGTTCACAAGGGTGAGAAATAGCTGGGATGGAGAGGGGATCGCACGCTGGCTTTTGAGCGGATGGCGGCGGATTCTTTTTTTGGCTGGAACGACGGATCTCGCCGGGGGTCTTTTTTACTGTTTTGGTAAAAACACGGCAAAAGTAATTGGCCGAGGAAAAACCGAGCCTGGCGGCGATGGCGTCAATACCGTCATTAGTCTCCAGCAGTTCTCGCATGGCCCGTTCAACCAACAAATTGGTTTTATAGGTCATGGGTGACACCTGCATCAGAGCTTGAAAAAGCGTGTAAAAATGCGCTTCGCTATAACCGCAAAGGGCGGCCAGTTTGGCGGTTTTGATCGGTTCTGCATAATGCTCTCGCAAATATTCTACCGCGGGGCGGATCTTGCCATACTTGGGGGTATAGTCGCTTTGTTCCATGCGGGTGTACAGGTCCGAGAGCAGAGCGTAGAACTCAGAAATTGAGAGCAGTGGACTTTCATCGAAGTGCTTGCACATCGCATTTAGCCGCTCAACGGGGTAGTTTTTTAGAATTTGAAAGCGAAATTTCGAAAAGGCCAGCGGATCGGCGAAGGAAAAATCCACCGAGTACCATTGTACTTGTGGATCGCCGATCCAAAGCGAATAATATTCGGTTTCAGCGGCGATGTAGATCAAGTCGCCCTCACACGCGGTATAGCTTTGGCCGTTTATCCAAAACTCTGCGGTGCCGCGCAAAAGATAACCGATGCAAGGTCTTGCGAAGGAGATGAATTTTTTTGCGCGCATTTTATCATAAACCAGCCGCTTTATTTTATAGCTTGACAGAAGAGGGATGGCGTTCATGAAAGCCTCCAAATCATAGAATTGTGCTATTTTATATCAGTATAGCACCTTGATTTTATGCTGTCAATAGAGTATAATGAAATTAATGTCAAAAAAGGAGATTGTTTCATGAAGGTTAGGCAGATTATTTTTCCGCAACCGAACTGCGCGGAGCTGATTGAAAAGGATATTGAGTTGAAAGGCCCCCATGATGTGGTGGTCAAAACAGAAGTCAGCACCATCAGCCCCGGTACCGAGCGCGCGAACATCATCGGTGACGCCAACGTGGCCGGCAGACACGCTCCCGACACCTCTTTTCCCCGCTCCAGCGGCTACAACTCCGCCGGCGTGGTTGTCCGTGTGGGTGAGGCGGTCACAAGCGTTAAACCCGGTGACCGTGTGGTGGTCTATTGGGGTAAGCATCAGGACTATAATATCGTGCCGGAAGAGCAGGTGGTCAAGATGCCTGACGACATTTCATTTGAAGAGGGGGCCCTTTCCTTTATTGCCACCTTTTCGCTTGCCGCGATTCGCAAGACAAAGCTGGAGATCGGAGAGCCCGCGATGGTTATGGGCCTTGGACTGCTCGGCCAGCTGGCGATTCGCCTTTTGCGTGCCGCTGGTGCTTATCCTGTGATTGGCGTGGACCCGGTCGCTACCCGTCGTGAGGAGGCAGTACAAGGCGGTGCTGACTATGTGTTCGATCCTTTTGAGGAGGGCTTTGCCGATCGGGTCAAAGCGGTCACCGACGGCGGCGCTAAAGTCTGTATCGAGGTCACAGGCGTGGGCGCCGGCCTTGACGGCGCACTGGACTGTATGGCGAAGTTTGGCAGAGTAGCCTTGCTTGGTTGCACACGCAGCAAGGAGTTTCAGATCGACTATTATCGCAAAGTCCACTGTCCTGGCATCACCATGATTGGCGCCCATACCAACGCTCGCCCCAAAGCGGAATCCTCCCCCGGTTATTTTACTCATCGGGACGATATTACCGCCGTACTGCGGCTACAGGCGGCCGGGCGCCTGGATTTCAAGCCGATGCTGACCGCGAAGTACAGTCCCACGGAATGCGCGCCTGTTTATGATCGTATCATTCATGATCGCTCCTTCCCCACCGTGGCGCAATTTGACTGGCGCCAAATATAAGAAAGGCGACAAACGGTATGAAAAAGCTGCGTGTTGTGCAGATTGGCGTCAATCACGATCACGCTTCTGCCATCTTCAAAACAATGACGGAAATGCCCGACGTTTTTGAAATAGTCGGCTATTGCGTTCCCGAGGACGAGCCGCCCCGCGAAAAGGAGCTTTCGCAGGTCTACGCACCCTATCCACGCCTGACTTTGGCGCAGATTGCCGCTGATAAGACGATCGATTGCGCAACCATTGAAACCTTTGAGCGCAACCTCACCAAATATGCCACCTTTGCCCTGGAGCTTGGCCTCCCCATCCATATGGATAAGCCGGGCGGCGTGGAACACGAGGATTTCAAAAAAATGATTGCGCTGGTCAAGGAAAGGGATATTCCGTTCCATACCGGCTATATGTATCGTTATAATCCCGCCATTCAAAGGATGTATGAGCTGGTGAAAGCCGGTGAGCTTGGCGAAATCCTGCACGTAGAGGCGCAGATGAACTGCTGGCACAAGGATAAGAAACGTCGTTGGATGGGAAATTTTCCTGGCGGCATGCTCTTTTTCCTCGGTTGCCACATGATCGATTTTATTTATCGCTTGCAGGGTGAGCCGTTGGAGGTGTTGCCAATGAGCATGTCCGCTACGGTTGAGGATGGCGAGGATTTCGGTATGGCGGTATACAAATATCCCAAGGGGGTCTCCTTTGCCAAGGCCACCGACGACGAGTGCGGCGGCTTTCAGCGCCGTCAGCTGGTGGTGGTGGGCAGTAAAGGGACGGTTGAGATTTGCCCTCTGGAATCCGGCGGCGACAGCGGCCTGATGTTCTCGGATTTTACTTTTACCAATGATATTGCCTGGGCTGCAAGGGGTGAAACAATCCGCATGGACGGTTTCCATCGTTACCGCGCCATGATGGAAGGCTTTGCCGCCATAGCACGCGGCGAGAAAAAGAACCCCTACACCCCCGATTATGAGCTGGCACTCAATAGCTTCGTCATGCGCTCTTGCGGCGTGGAGGTCAAATGAGCAAAAAAGTGTTTGTGATGGGCGGTACGGGTGCTATGGGGCGCTATCTGATCCCACAACTGCGCGCGGACGGTTGGACGGTGGATGTGCTATCGCTGGATGCTTGGGAAAGTACCGATCCCTGCTTGAAATATTACGTGGGAGATGCAAAAGACCCCGAAACGGTATCAAAATTTCTTGAAAACGGCTATGATGCCATCGTGGATTTTATGACCTATCATACCGACCGCTTTGCGGCGTGGCATGAGATGCTGCTCTCCTCAACCAAGCATTATATCTATCTCTCCTCCTATCGCGTTTACGCAAACGAGGAGCATCCGGTGCGCGAGACCTCGCCAAGGCTTTTGGAGGCATCGCATGACGCAAAATTTTTAGCCTCCGATGATTATAGCCTTTACAAGGCGCGCGGCGAGGATATTTTGAAAAAATCCGCTTTTCGCAATTGGACGGCGGTCCGCCCTGCTATTACCTATTCTTCCCGCCGGTTTCAGTTGGTGACCTTGGAAATGCCCATGGTGGTAGGCCGGGCGCTAATGGGCAAAAAGGTGGTTTTGCCGCGCGCGGCCAAAGATGTGCAGGCGACCATGAGCTGGGCCGGGGATGTGGCGAGCATGATCGCGGGACTGCTTTTGCGCGAGGATGCATTCGGTGAGATTTTTTCAACTTGTACCGCCGAGCACCACACCTGGGGTGAGATCGCCGATTATTATCACGAGCTGGTCGGCCTGGAGGCGGTTTGGGTGGATACAGAGGATTTTATCAAGGCCATTGACGGTGAATTGCCCAATCTTTGGCAGCTTTGCTATGACCGTTTGTTTGACCGCGTTATGGACAACAGTAAAATACTGCGTTTTCTTGGTTGGGATCAAGGTGATCTGATGCCTCTGTATGAGGGGTTGAAGCGAGAGCTTGATGGGCTTCCAAGGGATAATATGGTGGCAGACGGTATCTATGATCCCGAAAATCACAGACAGATTGCAATGGATCGTTATCTTGGGATAAATGGTCTTTGAAAGGAGAAAAAATGAAAGCAGTACTGATTCAAAACGACGAAAGAAAAACCCTGACCTGGAGCGATGTGCCGGATCCCGTCGCCAAGACTGACGAGGTGGTGATCAAGGTTGCCTACGCGGCGCTCAACCGTGCCGACCTGATGCAAAGAGCGGGAGATTACCCGCCCCCTCCCGGTTGCCCTGAGTGGATGGGACTGGAGGTTTCGGGAGAGATTGTCTCGCTGGGGGCCGAGGCGGCGGCCGCAGGCCGTTTCAAGGTGGGCGACAAGGTTTGCGCTCTGCTTGGTGGTGGCGGCTACGCCCAATATGTTGCTGTGCCTTGGGGAATGTGCATGCCCGTACCGAAGAATACGAGCATGATCGAGGCGGCCGCCATCCCCGAGGCGTTTGCCACCGCTTACCTTAATATGTTCATCGAGGGCGGTATAAAAGAGGGAAATACGCTGTTGGTCACGGCCGGCGCCAGCGGACTTGCCAGTGTGATCATACCCATGGCCAAATCCTTTGGTATCCGTGTGATCACCACGGTGCGTTCGGATGAAAAAGCAAAGGCGATTGCCCCGTTGGGCGCCGATCTGATCGTCAACACCAAAAAGGAAAAGCTGGCCGATGTTTTAAAGGGCGAGCTGGAGGCGGGCCGGCCGGTGGATGTTGCCATCGACTGCGTTGGCGGCGAGGAGATGGGCGAATGCCTGCGCTATCTTGCTCACGGGGCTCGTTGGATCATGATTGCCGCGCTGGGTGGTACGCATACCGATCTGGATCTGAAAAATGTGTATGTGCGCAACGTGCGTGTCATTGGCTCCACCCTCCGCTCCCGCACACCCGCCATGAAAGCGGAAATCCTCGGCAAATTGGTGAAGGACGTTTGGACAAAAGTGGAAAACGGCGAATTGCGTCCCACCATCTTCCGCGTGTTACCCGTGACCGAGGCCGAGACGGCACATGCGTTGCTTGCCAACAGTGAGAGTGTTGGCAAGGTGGTGTTGGAGGTTGCCGGCCACTGATTCTCCGCGCAAAAAAGTCGCTCTGCTGGGCGGCTTTTTTTGCGTAAAAGCGCCGCATATGGGCAAAACTGTTTTTGAAGCGAAAAGTCAGACCGTATCGGTCGTGCTAACGAAGGAGGAGATCAAATGCAAAAAGGCAAGGATTTTGAGGGTAAAATTGAGCTGTTGGAAAATGTGAACGATTTTGGACAAGATTCGCGAATGATGCGGGAGTTCTGCGAAAAAGAAGCGGAGCGGTGCGCCCCTGATGCGATAGATCCACAAGCGCTTTCCCGCATTGATTATGGGTTGTATCTGGTGACGGCGCGGCAGGGGGAGCGTGACAACGGATTGATCGTGAACGCGGTGATGCAGGTGGCGAATACGCCGGATCGAATTGCGGTTGCCATTCACAAAAACAGCTTGACGCATGATATGATTTGCGCGACCGGAACGATGAATGTGTGCTGCCTTTCTGCCGATACCCCTTATACAATTTTTCAGCGTTTTGGCATGGAAAGTGGCAAAACGGTATCGAAATTCGATGATTTTACAGCAGAGCGTACAGCCAATGGCCTCCCTTTGCTGATGCCGTATACCAATGCTTTTTTCTCGTTGTCGGTAGCGCAAACAGTGGATCTGAAGACCCACACGCTGTTTCTTTGTACGGTTACTGAAGGGCGGATATTGACCGATGCGTCGACCATGACCTATGAGGAGTATCAAAAAAACATGAAGCCCCAAGCGAAGCCCCCAAAAACAACAGGATATATCTGCCGTGTCTGCGGATATGTTTATGAGGGAGATCCGCTACCAGAGAATTTTGTTTGTCCGCTCTGCCTTCACGGCGCGGCGGATTTTGAGCCGATTTCGGCCGACTAAGGCGATTGCTTGGATGAGAAAGCCTCGTTTTTACCTTTGCCGCAACAAGGGGAAACGAGGTTTTTTGCATATTATATATATTTTTTAATTATTTTTGTGTAAAAAGGCTATTTACTTTTGTTTCCTTGTGTGTTAAAATGTTTATGTGACCACTATAATTGGGTCTGTTGTACGGGCACGAACGCGTGCCGCAAATTTGCTTATGGAGGTTCCATTCATGAAGCACACGAAAAGAAGACTCCTGGCCGTTCTCCTCGTCCTGGCGATGACGTTGGGGATGGTGCCGATGCTGGTACTGACAGCAGGAGCTGAGATCCCCGTTCTTGACGATGCGGTCATCGGCGAGGACGGTGCCATTGCGGATCTTAACTGGGCGAACGGTTATATCGGTTCGCCGGCACATGATAATGGTAATCATTGGAAAACGGTTGCCACCGGTGCCAATGCATCCTACCGTTACTCCGATGTGGTCAAGATTCCAAAGGCCGGCACTACGCTGGTGTGGTCTGAATCCACAGTGAAGGGTTCGATGAGTCAGAACGCCATGTTGCTGACCAGCTGGAAGGCGACTGAGGACGGTTGGGTGATCGATACGGCGGGCGCCAATGTTGTTGCGCAGCCCAGAACCAGCAATCAAAATCAGCATTATGACGCGACCAACGAGGTCATCACTTACTTTTATACGACCACGCGGGATAACGAGTATCTGCGCTTCTCCTGCTATGGCGGACTTGCGGACAACACCTATGCCACCACTGCTGAGGCTTGCCCGAAGGTATATGCCTACACCCCCGCTTTTATGGAAGGGGAGACAGCAGGTGAGGGCACTGTTGACGTCGAGTGGATCAAAGGCTTCGTCGGCTCCTATACCAACGATTACGGCTACATCAACAGCGTGAAGATAGAAGGCTTTGTTCCCGCTAACGACTATAATCTTTCGATGCCGATTATCGTACCCAAGGCGGGCACCACGCTTTATATAACCGAGGCGGCTGACAGCCCCGCGTTCAGCACCGATCAGGCATATGCCTTTTCTACCTGGACGGTAGGTGCCGACGGCAGATTGGATCTGTTTTATGGCTTGTCCGCGGGTGCTACCGATAGCGTTTGCCTGACTGTTGACGGTGAGGGCAATCGCCATTACGCCTACACGACCTCTTACGATAACGAGATCGTTCGCGTCACTACGCGCGGAACGGCTACGCCGGCGCTCACCTATAAGGAAAACAACGCCGAAGCGTGGGCTCCCGCCCTGATCGCCGCCGGCTTTGATGCCACACAGGCTGGCAAGCCTTACATGCTCGGTTGGTACAGCGGTCTGATTGGTGTGGGAAGTGGCAGCCTGGTGTCGGGTAGCCCGGTGTACTCCTTTAGCGATGTCATTCCTGTTTACGGTAAGGGCACGACCATTACCTTTACCGATCTTGTTCATGACGCGGAGGCAGGCGCTTCTAACTTTGCTTCGGATACTGTCTATACGGTCGCTCGGTTTGACGGTAGTGATTATACCGGTGTTTCGGGTGCCGCTGTCGCAATGGAGATGATCGGGGGCGGATGTGTTGGCGACGGTGCCACTGCTCGTGATGAGGCATTTTATGCCGGCAAGCGCGTTTACACCTACACGACCACCGAAGATATTGAGTATATTCGTCTTTGCTACTCTAATGTTGGTAATGAGGTGAATGGCGCGACCCTTGCTCCTATGGTTTATATCACCGCTCCTGGTGAGGGTACCTGTTATAATGAATTAGAAGGTTTGAAAATGGTCGCTATCGGTGACAGCTATTTGTACGGTGGTGGCGCTCATGTTGATGCTACCTGGCTCGCAAAGCTGGGCGGTCTCTACAACATGGATTATTATAATTATGGTAAGGATGGCAGCACTGTTTCCAACTATGTGACCACCAATAATCCTATGGTTGACCGTTACACCTCTATGGTTGATGGTGCCGACCTCGTGATCTTTGAGGGTGGTCGAAACGACTATAATCAGAATGTGCCGCTCGGTGAGATCGGAGAGCTGAACTCCGCTACCTTCCTTGGTGCCGTGCAGATCGTACTGAACGGCTTGATTGAAAAAAATCCCGACGCTTTGATCGTTTGTGTAACGCCTTGGAATTTGGTTGATCTGGATGCGACCGGTTTGACCTCTAACAAGGTCAACGAAGCAGGTCTTCGCACCGAGGACTATGCCAACGCGTTCGCTTCTTACGTAGAATCGCTGAACAGCGACCGCGTAATCGCCCTTCGCGCTTGCGATAATGATGTTATGCCTGTCTTTATGACCAATGCCACCTTCCGCAAGTTATACTGCGTGGGCGCCAATGACATCAGCCATTTGAACGATGCGGGCCATGACATGGTGCTTAGCTGGTTTGAGCAGATCATCGGAAAGGCGTTCCAGAACTTTGGCGGCATTTCCGCTGAGGGTGGCGCTGGTGTTCGGTTTGTGAATGATAGCAATGAGGTTGCGGTATTTGGCACTGTGTCGGGCGCTCGTAATGTCACTGTTCCCGCGGCACCTGCCGGTATTGCGGCCGAGAATGTTTTCGGTTGGGCGGGCGTGTTGACCAACGGGAATACCAGCCAGTTCAAGATTTTCCGTGCCGGTGAAAAGGTAACCTTCCAGCAAGGTGATGCCGGCGTGTTTGAGCCTTTGATCCTTGAGATGGAACAAATCGCGGAACCTGAATTCCGCTTGAACGGTACTGTTGGCCTGCGCTTCCTGGCAGCTGTTTCGGATGCCCAGTACAAAGCGCTTCTCGGCCAAATCGGTGCGGGAGAGATGGGTACTGCCAGCATTACCGTTGGTATGCTGATCGTTCCCGCTCAGTATGTGGCGGATATGGACGGCGAGCTGACCCATGCTTCGTTGGATGCTGCCGAGAAAAAGCGTGTAGACGTTGTTTCGGATATTGAGTGGAACGACGATGATACGTTGAATTGGTATAAATATGAAGACGGATACGGTTATGTGGCAGGTACGGTGAACGACATTTTGCAACAGAACCATGCTAGAAAGTACACCGCCAGAGGTTATGTTAAACTGACCGTGAACGGCGAGGAATTCTATGTCTATGCTGAGAATGGCGGACTGGGTGGCGGCACCATTTACGATGCGGCTATCGCGGCGCTGAACGATTGCCGTCCCGGCCCGAACGAAACCTACTGCTACACTGTCCAAGGCGAGAGCGGTACAGTTTATTCTCGCTACACGGCAGAGCAGAGAGAGACCTTTGCCGAGTATGTGGACGACGTTATCGCATTGGAAACTGTGACCAACCAGCAGCTTGGTTGCACTTCTGCCGATCTGGTTCACTATGATCACTACGATCCCAACAAGAACCGTTATCACGTGGCTACTGTTGTTAGTGGCGGCACCGATGGCTTGTCTGATATTTTCTATCCCTATGCCGGCGCTCCTGTTGACACACTAGCTGTAAAAGATGAGGCGTGGGATGAATTGATCGCAACTCTTGGCAATGATGTCGAGATCACGTCGATCTGCGCGATTGTAGTAGAAGAGGGCCATGAGATCACTATTGACGGCGGCGTTATGCTGGACGGCTTCATTTGCGATTTGAATGATGCAAACTCTTCTGTCAAGTGTGCCGAGTTTATGTATGACGGTTATGTTTACTATCTCCTCGGCTTCTCTGATTACGGTGTGTTCTATTAATCCACAAATAGACAAAAACAAGGCACCCCCGGCATCGGGGGCGCCTTGTTTTGATGGTAGGAAAATATAAATAAAGGAATAAAAAAGAAAACCGCCCCAAACGGTCATCCGCTTTAATGGGTACGGCTGATACAAGACTTTTGATTGATTGTGCCTTTAGGGCACATAAACTACCATTTGAAGTGGTGGAGATAAAACGCTTTAGCCATAGGCTCCCCCCAAGGGGGAGCTCCTGCGCAAGCGGATGAGAGGGCAAATAGGAGCGCCGATACAGAGCGCCCCTTACCCCCTGCTCTCTCTTGGGGGCTACGTTTTTTGTTGTTTGCTTGATATGAAAAGGCCTGTGTCGCACTCACTTAAAACAAATTGCTGTTCGGGCGGTTTTGCGTCTTTTCAGCGCTGAACGCCATTCCTGTCCGGCGTTCGCGTTTTTGGTTGTTGTTTCACAATCAGGGGGCAGAAAAGGTATCAGCAAAGGCGGTGGCCAAGGCATCGCAACGCTCATTATAGGGGTGCCCCGCATGGCCTTTTACCCATACAAAAGTGACTTTATGCCGCTCTAATAACTGTAGCAGCTCTTCCCAAAGGTCGGGGTTCAGCGCAGGAGATCTGTCGGCTTTTTTCCATCCTCTCGCGCGCCAGCCGATGGCCCAACCGTTGATAACGGCATCAGCTACATACTTCGAGTCGGTGGTTAGCGTGACCTCACAGGGCTCTTTTAGGGCGCGAAGGGAGGCAATGACACCGGATAACTCCATGCGGTTGTTGGTGGTGTGCGCCTCGCCGCCGGATAACTCCTTTTCTTTATTGCCGTAAACCAAGATCGCTCCCCAGCCGCCGGGGCCGGGATTGCCGCGGCAGGCGCCGTCGGTATAGATGTCCACGTGTTTCATTGGCAGTCCTTCCTTTGGTTTTCTTGCCCCGTTACGGGGCTTTTTTATTATACACTTTTCAAATGGCGGTGTCAAGAGGGAGATGCTAAGACACGTTTTGCCGATTTTGCGGGAAAAGAAGGAGATTTGTCTAAAAAGGCGCAAGAGAGGGCGGCGCGGAAATTGACACTGCCCTGAAAATATGAATTTGTGCAAATTTACAAAGAGAAAAAGGCGGCAGACGGTATGGGATTTCCGCGTTTTTTTGCCTTGCGCACGCTTGCGCGTTTGTGCGTGATTGTTCAAAAGCGAGAAAGTGTAAAAATACAGCTGATAACCTTGACCTGTGAAGTTAATTATTATATAATATAATCGTGTAAACCCTATTCCTTTGCGAGAGATGGGTGCAGGAGCCAATCTCTCACGATACTACAGCGAAAAGGAGAAGCAAACATGAAGAAACTGCTTGCGTTACTTATCGCGGTCATGATGGTTGTGGTATTGGTACCCGCCACCATGCTCTCCGCTATGGTGCCCGAGACCAGCTCGGAAGTTGGCGGCGAGGAGGGAGGCAACAACCCTTCCGAGTCCGTAACTTCCCCTTCAGATCCCTTGCCGGGCGAGCCTGGCGATAACGAGGAGGGATCCGAGGCAGAAAACGAGCGCACCGAAGAGGATGTCGCCGCGCTTGACAAAGAGTTCACCGAGGGCGAGGATGTCCTTGCGCTTTTTGATAACAACGGTGAGCTGGTCGGCTATTTTGCCGATTTCGTTTCGGCTGCCGTTTGGGTGAGAAGCGGCGATACAGTTGCGTTGCTTGCCGATCTTACGGTGAGTGAGCAGATCGTTATCAATCGCGACCTGACGCTGAAGGGCAATGGCTTTGCTATTTATGATGCCACCGGCAACGACTATCAGCCTGTGATCTGGATCAAGGATCATGGTACTGATGTGTCTGTCAGCGACCTGACTGTGGTGACCCCCAATACAGGCTTGCTTGTCTCTACAACAGCGATCAGTGCCTTGTTTGACGAAAATTACGAAATTACCGGAGAGCCCTTCCTTTCCGCCAATCACAATAGCAGTGACAGCTGTCGCATCAATGTGGTGTTGGATAACTGCCAGATCCTGACCAATGTGAATGACCGTCACGCCTACGATAACATCGATAGCGCGCAGGCCATGGCGGATTTTCAAGCGAGTAGCGACTCTAGCGTAGCGGCCTTGATCCTGCACGGCCAAAACGTCTATGTCAAAATCACCGGTGAGGACAGCGTATACGCTTCCAACGCTCCTCAGCATACCGTTGCGAATCTGGGTGGTTTTCTGGATATTTATGACGGTTTGATCTACGGCCACGACGCGTATAATGTTCTGGGTCTGTACGGCAGAACCAACATTTCCGCCGAGGCCGACAACCAGATGCGCTCTGCCACCACTGCCATCTATGGCGGCCGCTTTATCGCGGGCCCTGAGGTAGGTGCTTCTTTGATCCGCTCCTTGCGCGGTCACACCCTGGTGATCGCGGGCGGTGAGTTTGTGCAGACCACCTCCGGCACACAGCTGATCCGTGTTTCTGACTCGGACCGTGCCGGCTATGCCTACATTTTGGGCGGTGATTTCTATAACGACAACGGCAGCACCATCTTTGGCGCCGGTAACGTTGATTTGAGCTATGTTCGTATTTATGGCGGTAACTTCTTTGCTCAAAACAATCCTGGCATCGCTACCACCAAGCGCCCCACCTACTCCTTCCGTTACAACGGTTATGAAACCACAGACCGCTTGGGTGTGGATGCCGCGTACGGCATGTATATTGATGCGGGATATAAAATCAGCACCTTTGGCTATCCAGAGTCTCCTGTCTATAACGCCAATACTAAGATTGACTATGTGAAGTCCGGCTTCCACTATCTCCAGTCTGTCACTTATGATGAGACATGGTTGATAACCAACGGCTATATCGAACAGGGCTTTGCTTACCTGGTCACCAACGGTGAGGACGCGGCGCCTACTGGCTTCTATGGCTTTGAGCTGGAGCGCGCTCTATTCTATCTGGGCAATGGCGGCACCTTTACCCTTGCTCGTGATATTACTTGGGAGCAGCCCGCAAAGGCTACCAAGGGTGAGGATGACTACGACTACGGTGTGCATGTTCGTTGCAGACCCGCCACGGCCGAGATGACCTTTAATAGCGCCGCGAAGAACGGTTACTACACGCTGACCGCGTCGGTGACCAACATGTCCTTCTTTACCTTGCAGGGCGGCACCTTCCGCTTTGATAATATCGGTATCGTCAATCAGAAGGGCGGCATCATCGGTACCCGCAGTGCCGGCAATAATACCGTTTACTTTACCGGCGGTTACTATGAGGCCAATACCACCGGCGCTGCCGCTTGTGACGGTATTGTGCTCAATGGCGCAACCACAGCGTATATTCTTGGCGGCACCTTTACTTCTGACCGCGCTTCCATTACCATCGGTGACGGTGCCAACGTCTATTTTGGCATCGAGGGCACGCAGCAGGGCCCCACTCTCATCCAGAAGAACGCTCAAGCGATCTGGGCCGGCGGCGGCAGTGGCATGAAGATGACCTTCTACTACGCTACCTTCCGGGATACCGGCACCACCGGCAATAATATCTATATTGACGCGGGTGCCAAGAATTTTGAGCTGACCATTTATGACGGTTACTTCTATGTCAATAATAAAGGAAATAATCAGGTGCTTTCCGCCGCAAAAGACGCAACCGGTACGGTCAATATCTACGGCGGTACCTTCCTGCGTGGCAACACCGGCCCCGGTACCAACGCATACGGTAAGGTTCTGATCTTCGAGCATAACGGCGAGGTCAATCTGTACGGCGGTCATTTCCGCACCCTGGTTGCTGATAACACCATCATGACGATCCGCCAGAACACCGTCACGGTCACCGTGGGCGATGAAGAGACCGGTGAGGGCCCCACCTTCCAGACCAACGGCGGTCATGCGATTCAGATCGATAGCAATTACAACACAAACGCTACCGTGAATATTTACGGCGGCGTCTTCAAGGGCTCTAACAGCAAGAGTACCATTCTAATGGGTCAAAATAATAGTGACGGTACCGTAACAGCTACCTTGAACATTTACAACGGTGACTTTACCGCGGTCAAGACCATTCTGACGGTGGGTGATGACGACATCGCTAACATCTATAACGGTATTTTCAATTCCACCAACGGTGGCAATATGTTTGTGACCAACACCAACAGTAAGCTGTATATCCATGACGGCGTGTATACAAAGACCTCCGGCAATGTCTATACACCCGGTAACAATTCGGTTCTGTGGGTTTATGGCGGTTCCTTCAACTCCACCGGCGGCTTCTCCGTCTATAAGGGTACCAACGATCATACCATCAACCTGGGTGCGCCCGGTAGCAAGGAAGGTCCTGATGTTTATGCCAAGACCTGCTTGTTTGGCACCAGTGACGGTAATGACTCAGCTGTGTACTATACCGTTTACGGCGGCAACTATGTGGTTGAGACCACCGGTAATACCATTTACCTGTATGGCGCAACCAGGGGTGCCATCAAGATCTATGACGGTAACTTCCTTGAGTTCGGCGGCACCAGCCGTATGTTCCGTATCGGCGGTACCTTTGACGGTATCGTGGATATCTACGGCGGTACCTTTGAGCATAACTCTACCTCTGACCTGCTTTGCATCGTGGATACCGCACGCGCCGATGTGACCATTGGCCGCGAAGACGGCACCGGCCCTGTAATGACGGCGATCGGTCAGGCCATTTTGGAGGTCACCACCAATGCGACCGAGCCGATGCATGTTAAAGTGTTGGGCGGTAACCTTACCACCAATGGCGGTGTGGAGAGTGTGTTCAACTTCAATAAGCTGCCTGCCGGCTCTACTGTGTTGTTTGATAATAACCCCACCATTACCGCCACCGAAAATACCGCTGAGAATACTGCTGCAACCGCCAAGAACACCGGCTCGTATGCTGTGAATTTCAACGCCGCGGGTTCGACTCTGACCATCAACGGCGGCAGCTACTACACCTACGGTAATGTCGATACCACCATTAATATTAAGGAAGGCACCGCGACGATCAATGCCGGTTACTTCTATAGCAACGGTATGTCTGTAGCGCGCGTAACCGGTGGCGCGACGGCCACCACCAATGGCACAACCGAGGTTACAACCACAACCACGGCACAGTTGATCATCAAGGGCGGTTTGTACGTGCTTGCCGCCAACTGGGAACGTAATGATTCCAATAACGCCACCAAGGACTCGGTGATCATGGCAGGTGAGGATGATGACTACGGCACGATCATCATTGATGGCGGTACCTTTGTTTCGGGTAGCGACATTGGCCGATATGTAATCAACAAATACAATGCCGCCTCTACCATTACGCTCAACGATGGCATCTTTATGGCGAGCGATGTCCAGCAGTATTACTATTACACCGGTAAGACTGCCGAGAATATCGCGGTCGATCGCCAGAACAATATGCAGATCGTTTATGCGGGCAAAAGCTACTTTACCTATATTATGAGTGGCGAAGAAGCTGTGACTGAGTATCACAAGGTCACCGGTAAGGGTGAGATCCGCTTGATGAAGATTGAGCTGGGTGATCAGGATCAGTATATCAGCGGTATCCGCTTTACTACTGTTATCGACGAGGATGCCCTTGATTTGATGGGTGAGCAGTTGCCTGCCGAATTGATGAGCCAGGTGACTGGTGTACAATGGGGTACTCTCATTGTCCCCGCGGACTTCTTGGCCACCACCAACGGCTTCCTGACGCACGCGGCACTCATTGAAGCGGGCCTGGAGTATCAGGATATTCCCGCTGACAGAAGCTATGAGGAAACCGAGGACGGTATTACCTTTACTGCTGCTCTTACCAACATCAAGGAAGAGAACTACGGCCGCAGATTTGTGGCTGTGGGCTATGCCAAGCTGACGGTTAACAATACCGAGCCCGATGGGGCAACAGAGTATTATCTCTACGCCGAGTTTGACGAAAAGGGTGTTTCGCTGGCTGAACTGGCGGCAATCCTGCTGGAAAACGAGGTCAACGCGATCAATCCCTACTCTGCGGAACTGAAAGCCCTGCTCCAAACCTTTGCGGCAGCCCTGCCCGAGGACGAGATCCCTGAGATTAAGCCCTCTGAGCCCGGTGATGACGACGTGATCAACGATCCCTTCGGTACCGACGAGTCCGAAGACGAAGAGAACGGTGATGGCGGCGACGATGACAGCGACGGCGCCGGTGATGACAACGGTGGCACCGGCGATGACAACGGTGGCACTGACGAGTAATCGATTGCGTTTTCTCAAATCGCCACATCCCCCAGGGGATGTGGCGATTTTTCAATACCGTATCGCGGTTTTAGATAAAAATGCGCTTGACAGCTTGAAACGCGTGTGCTATACTTTTTTTGAAAGGGCGACCTTTATTTTTCTTTGAAAGGATGAAGCGAAAATGACAAAACTCCGTTTGATGAGTACCAATCAGTGGGCTTGTGACAAAAACAATGCCAAATGGGAAGAGATGGGTGCTGATTGCTCCTATTCTGCCCGCATGCCCGGCTTTTTGAAGTATTATATCGAAACCAAGCCGGATATTCTCGGCTTGCAGGAGGTTACCGCAAAGATGGCGGATAAGCTGATGCGCCTGTTCTCTGAGGAGGGCTTGCCCTATGCGTTACTGTGGGGAAAGGATACCCCCATCATCTATCGTACCGACCTTTTTGAGCTGGTAGATTCGACTTTTCTTGTCTATCCCGAGGAGCTCCCGGGCCACGAGGGTGTTTTCAACAACGGCAAGACCAAATCCTATAATGCGGGTGTTTTTCGCGTCAAGGAAAGCGGAAAGCTCTTTGTTTTGATGACGACCCATCTGTGGTACCGTAGTAGCGACCCAGCCTCCAAAAGCTATCAGCCTTATTCTGACGAAGCGCGCACCTACCAAATCGGGCTGGCGATTGACTGCCTGGATCAGTTGCAGGCCAAATATGACTGCCCCGCGGTTATTATGGGTGATATGAATGCGCAACGTAGCAAGCCTTGCATTCAGCATGCTTTTTCCCGCGGCTTTGCGCATTGCTACGATCTTGCGACAGAGCACCGTGACGAGGGCAACGGACATCATTACTGCTTCCCGGATGGCTACAAAGGCTACACGCCCGGCCCCGCCGCCAATGCCATCGATCACATTCTGGTGCGCGGCTTTGACGAGGGTACGATCCGTACCTATGACCGCTACGCGCCGGATTATTATATGTGCCTTTCGGATCATATCCCTGTCTGGATCGACGTGGAAATCTAATACGGAGGGGAACGGCATGGCTAATCTCCGTTTGATGTCGAACAATATTTGGAATTGCGATAGCAACAAGCCCGCATGGGAGGCACAGGGGCTGGATTGCTCGGCGCAGGCAAGAATGCCCGGCATTGCCCGCGTCTATGCCGAGACACGGCCGGACGTGATCGGGCTACAGGAGGCCTCGCATACCATGGTGGATCTGCTGGCTCACGAGCTATACAAGCTGGGACTGAAATATACCGTCATATGGACGCGCTTTACCAGTATTCTGTACCGTTCGGATCGGTTCGAGCTGGTGGATGCGGATTATCTCTGCTATCCGGAGACTTTTGAGGGGTATGAGGGCTGCTTTAATGATGTGCGCAGCAAATCCTGCAATCTGGCGGTGCTGCGCGTGAAGGAAAACGGCAAATGCTTCGTTTTTGCCAATACGCATCTGTGGTGGAAAAACCGCGATCCTGCCGCGAAAAGCTATCAGGCGGGTTCGGGTGAATGCCGTGCCTATCAGCTTGGCCTCGCGACTGATCTGATCAATCAATATCGTGCCAAGCATGGCGGCTGCCCTGCTGTTTTGCTGGGTGACCTGAATGACAATTACAGCTCGCCCATGATGGAGGAAGCGTTCCGCCGCGGATATGTGCATGCCCACGACGTAGCGACCGAGTACGCCAATCCTTTCAATGGGTATCATTACTGCTTTCCCGACGGGTATCGCCACTATCAGCCGCAACCCTTTGAGCGTGGTATTGATCATATTCTGGTGCTGGGAAACGATCAGCTGGCGGTGCGCCGCTTTGACCGGTACACACCGGAATATTATGATCCGCTCTCAGATCATTATCCCGCTTTTGCTGATGTAGAACTCTGATAAAAAAAGAACCCTCGAAACGGTTTTTAATACCGTTTCGGGGGTTTTGGCATGTTTTTTATACCTCAATGGCTTCGATCTCGGCAAGCCAAAGCGCAGAAGAAGCATCTGATGGCATTTGCCAGTCGCCACGGGGAGAAAGTCCTACCGAGCCGATCTTCACGCCGTCGGGAACGCAGTTGCGCTTGAACTGTTGATTGAAAAATCTGCGCCAGAATACCGTGAGCCACTTTTTGATGGTGGCGCCGTCAAAAACGCCGTTAAAGGCAAGCTTTGCCAATGCATAGATCTTGGCGGGCGTGTATTGATAGCGCACTGCCCAGTACAAAAAGAAATCGTGAAGGGCGTAAGGGCCGACCAGATCCTCGGTTTTTTGCGCGATCTTGCCCACCGCGTCCGGGGGCAAGAGCTCGGGGCTGATGGGGGTGTCTACTACGCGTAGAAGCACCTCGCTGGCTTTGGGGAACACATTTTCCTCGGCAATGGAGGTCACGATCCAGCGGACCAGGGTTTTGGGTACATCGCCGTTCACGCTGTACATGCTCATATGGTCACCATTGTAGGTGCACCAGCCAAGCGCCATCTCCGAAAGATCGCCGGTACCCAGCACAATGCCGCCAATTTGGTTGGCAATGTCCATCAGCACCTGGGTGCGCTCACGGGCTTGGGCGTTCTCATAAGTGACAGAATAATCCTTGGGATCGTGGCCGATGTCCTTGAAGTGTTGCAAAACCGCTTCCTTGATCGAAACGGTGCGGGAGGTCACGCCAAGTGCCGTCATCAACGCAAGGGCGTTTTGCAGCGTTTCGTCTGAGGTGCCGAAGCAAGGCATCGTCACCGCTGTAATGTTGGTGTTGGGTAACCCCAGCTTTTCCATGGCACGTGCGGCAACCAAAACAGCCAGTGTGGAATCCAGACCGCCGGAAATGCCGATGGTCAGCTTACCGCCGGTGATCGAAAGACGGCGGGCGAGGGCGGCGGCCTGCATTTCGTAAATTTCCAGACAGCGCGCCACACGCGCGGCTCTGTCATCCGGAATGAAGGGCAGGCGGCTGATCTGCAAAAGTGAGCCGTCGGAGGCGGCAAGAGATACGGGCAGAGAGAATCTATTGCCAGTGGTAGGGGCAGTGGTGGCGCGACAGCGGTCGTAACGGATCTTGCCCAGATCAATATCTGCCACCAACAGATAGTTGCTGTCGACGATGTTTTTGTTTTCTGCCACCGTCTTGCCATTCAATGCCATGATACCGTGACCCGAATAAAGCAGATCCGCAGTAGATTCCTCCGCGCCCGCGTGAACAGAAATGCAAGCGGCAATCTCCTGGGCGGATGTTTCCAATACCGTGCGCTGGCGGCGTTGACGCGCCCCCACCAAGGCGTTATCTGCCGCAAGATGTAAAATGACCTCGGCAGTGGCGGTGTCGGAAAGAAGATCGTTGCCGATCACAATTTTAAAGGTGGTACCGTCATTGGTTTCAAATAGGCAAGTATCGCTTACCGTGCCAAGCAGGCTTCCGTCTGTATCAAAAAGATCGCAGTCCGCATGCAGTCGCGAGGAGAAATAGCGGCGTTCGCCAATACTCAAATTGGATTTGACAACAATGGTGTTGAGCATAGCGCCGCTGATCACGGCGGCACCGTTATAGACGCGTCCTCCAGCCTTGATAGGTGTACCGATTACAACCAGCATATCCTCAGGTGTTGCGGTCGCAAGCTCCTGTAAAGCAAGTAGACATTGGTCTAACAGCACATCTGAGAAAAACAGATCGCCGCAGCTGGCGCCGGTCAGCGAAAGCTCCGGTGTAACCAGTACGGTTGCGCCTAGCTCGTGTGCTTCTTTGATACGTGCCAAAATGGCGTTTTTGTTATAGGTGACATCTGCCACCTTCAATGCGGGGACGGCCAATGCCAAACGCAAAATATCTTTCATTTATAACACCTCCGTTTGGTGTGATCTGCTTACCTTATTATTATAACACCCTTTTGGCCAAAAAGCAAGTGCGGGGCTAAAAAGAAGCTGCAAACACGCGCTTTTTAAAAATATTAAAAACACGCTTCAAAAAATTAGAATAAAAATCGAGATTACAATTCAATATTAGAAAGTATTATACATAAATTGGAAAATTAATAAAAAGAAAGCGGCAACAGCCGCTTTCTTTTTATCTGCGTACCAAATACTTGCGCATATCAATGGCACAGGCGATCAGAATGATCAGACCCTTGATGATATACTGCATGTTAGCGTCGATGCCCAAAAAGGTCAGACCCACAAAGATCAAACGCAACAATACCACGCCCAAAATCACACCGCTGATTTTACCGGTGCCGCCAACAAAGGAGACACCGCCGATGACGCAGGCCGCAATGGCATCCAGCTCGTAGTTTAGCCCCGTGTTGGCGGAATTCGAGCCAATGCGTGCTGCCTCAATAAAACCGGTGACAGCGTAGAGGACGCCTGCCAGCATAAAGACCAAAATGATGATTTTTTTAACATTAACACCCGACACGTTCGCGGCATCCGGATTAGACCCCACCGCAAACATGTTTTTGCCGAAGGTGGTTTTATTCCAAACCACCCACATAATAGCGGTGATGACAAGTACATACCATACATAGTTGGGGATGGGAGTGCCGCCAAGTGAGATGATACTGCCTTTGATGAAATTGGTGTATCCGGTCGATAAACCGGAAAGCGACTGTCCGTTGTTATTGCCGATCATCAGGAAAAGCAAGAGCCCGCCGTAGACGATCAGCTGTGTGGAAAGTGTTACGATAAAAGGGTGAAGATGAAAGGTGGCGGTGCAAAAGCCGTTGATCAGACCGATCAGGGCACCGATGGCGATCACGATCAAAAAGACGACGAAAATCGGCATCGTGGAAAGCCCCGGAAACATTTTGCCAAGATAGTCGTTACTTTGGAGCAGTGCGGCGGCAACGCAGGAAACAAGTCCCACGATGCGGCCGGCAGAAAGGTCGGTGCCGGTCAAAATAATGGCACCGGCAATGCCCAACGCGATGGGCAGATTGGCGGCGGAAAGCGAGATGATATTGATAATAGAGGGCCAGGAAAGAAAGCGGGGATTGGCAAACTGAATCACAATGATTGCCGCCACCAGGAAAATATAAAGGGAATTGTTGATCAGCAGCTCCCGCACATAGATGCCTCGCTCCCGCTTGTCCATGTTTTTGAATTTTTCGATCACTTTGATTTTCATGAAAAGTGTCCCTTCCTAAAGGCTTGCGCATCCTTTGCCAAGCCTATACGTTTTTTGCCGCTAATGTCATAATTTCCTCTTGGGTGGTGGTGGCGGCATCCACCTCGCCGGTGATCTCGCCCCCCGACATGACATAGATCCTGTGGCAAACGCCCATGAGCTCAGGCAATTCGCTGGAAACCATCAAAATGGATTTTCCCGACTCTGCCAGTTCCTGCATTAGCTGATAAATTTCGTATTTGGCGCCCACATCAATCCCGCGGGTGGGTTCATCTAAAAGCAGGATCTCGGGGGTGGTGAGCAACCAGCGTGCCAGAATAACCTTTTGCTGATTGCCACCTGACAGCGTGCGAATTTGTGTCTCTTTTGAGGCGGTTTTCACGCTGAGTCGCTCGATCATACGATCGGTATCGGCACGTCGCTCACGGTCAGACAGGAGAATACGCCACCTGAGATATTTTCTCAATGCGGTGACGGTGGTATTTTCGGTAATATCCAAAATGCTGAAAATGCCGGTGGCACGTCGCTCCTCGGTCAGTAGGGCAAATCCGTTCGCGATGGCTTCGCGCGCGGTGCGGTTACGGATTTCTTTGCCGTGGAGATAAAGAGTGCCGCGTTCTCTTGTGGAAATGCCGAAGATGTTTTCTAAAAATTCACTTCGCCCGGCACCCGCCAGGCCGGCCAGACCCACGATCTCGCCCTTTTTGAGCGAGATCGAGACGTCCTTTACTTTGGTATAGCGAGAGGAGATCCCTTTTGTTTCAAATACCGTTTCGCCGATGCTTTTATTTTTTTGCGGAAAGCGATTGGAAAGCTCGCGTCCCACCATCAAATGAATGATTTTTTCCATTGTCATCTCACTGGCGGATTCAGTCGCCACGTGCGCACCGTCGCGCATGACAGTGATCTCGTCTGAAATTTGCAGGATTTCCTCCATTTTGTGGGAGATATAGATGATGCCGCATCCCCGCTCCTTTAAGGTGCGGATAATGCGAAAGAGGTGCCCGACCTCCTCATCGGCAAGCGAGGAGGTGGGCTCATCCAGTACAATGATTTTGGCGTGATAGGAAACCGCTTTGGCAATCTCCGCCATTTGCCGTTCAGCCACAGACATGGTGGACATCATGCGGGTGGGATCAATGGATAGGCCCAGATCCTCAAAAATGGCACGGGTTTTTTGGGCCATTTCCTTTTCTGAGGTCAGCCCGAAGCGGGTCGGGTAGCGCCCCAGCCAGATGTTGTCCATGACATTGCGTTGCAGAGCTTGATTCAATTCCTGATGCACCATGGCAACACCCTTATCCAAAGCATGTCGGGGATTTTTAAACTCGACCCGTTCCCCCTCTAAATAGATTTCGCCCCCATCCTTTTCATAGATGCCGAAAAGGCACTTCATCAGGGTGGATTTGCCGGCACCGTTCTCTCCCATTAAGGCGTGAACGGTACCGGCTTTGACCGTCAGGTGCACATGGTCCAGCGCACGTACACCGGGGAAATTTTTTACAATGTCCCGCATTTCCAGCAAGACAGGGTCAAAGGCCTGCTCTTTAACCGAGATATTTTGCATACGGAATACGAATCTTTCTGACAGCTTCATCAACGGGGAGGTTTTCTGTGCCGCTCATCAATTCTTTGTTTTCATCCAAAGCGTTTGCAGTCAGTAACGAGAGGGTGCTGGACATGCCGGCGGCATCTTGTTGAATGGTGCCCACCATCTTGCCGTCTTTGATCAAGGTTTTTGCCGCCTCAGTGGCATCTACACCAAAGACCGGGATAGTAGGCGAGCTCCCCCCCTTGTTGAACCCGGCAGCGTCCAATGCCGAGATGGCCCCTTCTGCCATACTGTCGTTATTGCAGATCACCAGTTCGATCATATTACCGTTGGCGGCGTTATAGGAGGCGAGAGCGGTGTTCATATAGTTGTTTGCCGCCGCGGAGGACCATTGACCGTTCTGGTCAACATGATAGCCGTTTTGATTGGCTGGATCATAGAAGCGGAGCGCTGGCTTTCCTGCCGCCAAAAGCATTTCGTTTGCTTTTTCAACGCTGTATTTGGTGCGGTAGATCGCTTCATTATTGCCTTCTTCGCCCTTGAATAGAATATAAGAGATCACGCCGTCATTGTTCAGATCGATCTGATCATAGTTGTTTACAAGATACTCTCCGATCATTTCGCCTTGCAAGATACCGGCTTCCTCAGCACGTGTGCCGACATAAGCGCAATTTTCATAAGAGGAAATGATCGTATCACTGACCTCACGGTTAAAGAAGATCAGGGGAATACCGGCATCCTTGGCAAGGTTAACAATTTCCTGTGCCGCATCGTCTGAGCCGGTGTTGACAATATTGACCAGCAACGCCTTTGCGCCTTTGGTGATGGCCGTACGGATTTGCTCGGTTTGGGTTGTCTGGTTGCCGTTGCCGTCATAATCCTGATAGGAAAAACCTGCTCTGCCGAGCTCTGCGCCCAACGTACCGCGCACAGAAGAAACATAGGTGTCGCTGAAGGTGTAATAAAAGACATGAACATCGGCATCCCTGTTGCCGCCGCAGGCGGTAAGCACACCAACCGACAAAAGGAGCGCCAGTAGAATGGCAAGAATACGGGTCTTCATAAAAAACCTCCTGTTTTTTGATTAAAGTGGAAAACGTGATAGAAATTCACGCTCTTTGCGGATAGTATGTCACGCTTTTTCGCGCTTTATGAGGGTAAGAGTGCAAAATTTGTTTGTTTGAAAAAAAGCAGATCACAAAGGAAATTTCTTCCTTGTGATCTGCTTTTTTGCTGTTTTTTGCTGGCGCAATTGCTTTCCTTGCCCCCAAGGGCGGATTGGACGAGTGAATGTCCTTGAAGGTCATCACGTCAGCAGGCTTTTTTCTTATTCCTCAAAGATGTTGTAAGCGGAGAGGATATATTTGGCGGTTTCATACATCAGCGCCTCGGCTTGCTGCTGTAAATGCAAGGGGGGCGCCAGCAGTCGGGTGTCCTTTTCAAAGCTACGTCGCTTGTGGGGCCAGCTGCCCGCGTCACGCAGAAGCGAGCCGCATTCCAGGGTAAAATAGCCCTTGAAATCGGCATCGATCAAGGCGTGCATCAGCTCGTCGTTGTTCAGCGTGCCGCAATAGGGCATGGTGTGCGCATCCGAAAGGCCGTAGTTGTCATTGTAATGGATGGCGTAAAGCTCCTTGCCAAGTTTTACAATCTCATCATATTGCGCTCCTTCGCAATTGGCGTGGCCGGTATCCCAGCAAACGTGAACTTGCGGGTGGTCGATATAGGAGAGAAATTCCAGTATGTCCGCGGCACTGTTGGGATAATACATATCTCCCATATTGATCTGACAGGAGTTTTCGACCAGAATATTCACGCCGCACGCCTCCGCAGTGGGCAGAAATTTGCGACAGTAGGCTCTGTTTTTCTCAAAGGATTCCTCCTTGGAGAGATTCTTTGCCCAGCCGAAATGTAACACGTTGTTGGGGATGCCCAGTGCCCCGCAGACCTCAATCGAGCGCAGAACAGACTTTTGCAAAAAGGCGTGATCCGTGACCTTGGGGGAAAGATAATTGGTGCCGGGCGCGTGTGCCTGCACAAATTGCATCCCCAGCTCATCGGCGGTGTTTTTCAGCCGTTTGACCTCGTTTTTCCAGTCGTCGCTCATGAGAGGAGAAGCGGGAGAGAGCGAATACATGCTCAGGTCAATATAGCGAAAGCCTGTGCGGTGTAGCTCGCGGATGCGGTCGGTATCGGTGGAACAGTAGCGACCGAAATCGCTGGTGGTGGTAGCGATCTTCATAGTGGTTGCTCCTTTCGGTGGATCTTGATTGCATTGTAGCATAAAACACGGCAAAAAGCAAGAAAAATCCCCCCATTTGGGGGGATTTTTTCTGCGTTTTAAGCCCGATAAGCCATTTCCATCATACGCGTCAGCGCCTTCGCCTCCTCAATGCCGCAGCCGGGCAGAGGCTTGCCGTCGAGAAACTGCTGGATGGGGGAGGGGAGCGCATCGCCGAGCTCCACCTCAACCGACTTGCCGTCGGTCGCCTTACTGCGCTTGTAGACGCGCTCGTTTTCCATACGAACCGAGCCAAGCTCGCCGTGTGCCTCGAATACAACCGGGGAGCCACCGGAAACAAAGCCAGTCTCGTTGATGGCGATCGCACCGTCCTCAAAGTTCATTACGGTGACAGCATTATCCTCCACCATGTCCTTGTTTGTTGCTACCGTGTCGGGATTTTGACAGCAAACGGTGAAGGTTGAGGCGGCGGAAACGGGCATTCCGAGCAGCCAATGGATGAGATACATACCGTGGGCGCCCAGATCGATCATGGCACCGCCGCCACATTCCCGCTGATTATAAAAGTGGGGCGGAAGCCATCCCGCAGTGCTGCCGGAGTGGCAGTTGCGGAAGCGCACATAATTGATCCTGCCAAGCTCCCCGCTGTCCGCGATCTGCTTGACCGCCATACGTGCGGCTCTGTACTTGTGCACCAGCGAGATGGTGAAGCGCACGCCGTTTTCCGCAATCGCGCGCTCAATGCGTGCGCAGTCATCGGAGGTGAGCGCCAGTACCTTTTCGGTGAAGATGTGCTTTTTGGCGTTGGCGATGCGGATGATATCCTCGGCGTGGTCGCAGGTGGCAGAGCAGACGATCACGCCCTCTGCCTCGCTTGCCAGCAGATCCTCGGGGGTGGAGAAGCGGGGAATGGCGTGCTTTTCCAAAAAGGCGGCGGCAAGCGCATCATCCCGCTCGTAAAAGCCGATGACCTCGTTTTCCTTCATAGCAGCCTTGGTGTAGTCTGTGGCGTGGACGTGCCAAACGCCGAAAATTGCTACCTTCATGCGAAATACACCGGCTTTCCGGTTTTGGAGGATTCATAGATCGCCTCCAGGATTTTCGAGACCACCAGTGCCTGCTCGGGCAGTACCACGGGGTCAGTGTCTTCGACAATGGCCTTGATCCAGTTTGCCGCCTCTACCTCTGCAGGCGAACTTGCCGCGCCGCTGTAGAAGGCAACGCCGCCCTTCTTGGTGTTGACCAGCGTTTC
Organism: Oscillospiraceae bacterium; assembly: GCA_015065215.1. GTDB lineage: Bacteria > Bacillota > Clostridia > Oscillospirales > CAG-272 > Firm-07. The sequence goes on from SVQT01000010.1 coordinate 49,822, forward strand.
GGTCTGTCGGTCAAATTCGATCTTGTTCAGCTTCAGCTCGTCGTTCTTGATCTGCAAGCCCGCCTTGCTGCCGCAAAGCACACAGCTGCCCTCTGCCACGGGCTCGGCGGTGTTCAGTGCCCAGCTGGTCTCCAGCATAATGGTGGCACCGTTCTTCATACGGATGAACGCACACGCTGCCTCCTCCAGAGCGGTCGTGCTGACGCCGTTGTCCCCCCAGATGTTGCCTGCCTCGGGGTGCTCCAGCTTTTTGTGGGTCTTGCCCACCACCATTTCCGGCTCGTAGTTGTTCATCAGGTAAAGGGTCAGATCAAGGGAGTGAGTGGCAATATCGATGATGGGACCGCCACCCTGTGCCTCCTCATCCAGAAATACGCCCCAGTTGGGGGTGCCGCGGCGGCGGATCGCCAGACAGTTGGCGTAATAGATCTCGCCCAGAGCGCCGGAGTCGATGTACTTCTTGGCATAAATGCTCTGGGGTTTTTGTCTGTGCTGATAACCGATGGTCAGCTTTTTGCCGGTTGCCTTGGCTGCCTCATACATTCTTCTGGCATCTGCCGCAGTCTTTGCCATAGGCTTTTCGCACATAACGTGCTTGCCTGCATACAGGGCATCCACCGTGATGTCCGCGTGCTCGCGGTTGGGGGTCAGCACGTGTACGACCTCGATCTGTGCATCCTGCAAAAGCTCCTTATAATCGGTATAGACAATGGCATCAGGCGTACCGTACTGCGCCTTTGCCTTTTCCGCACGCTCGGGAATAATATCACAAAACGCTACCATTCTGACGTTCGGAACCTTGGCGAGAGAGGGCATATGCTTGCCGTTGGCAATGCCGCCGCATCCGATGATACCGATTTTTACAATTCTGCCCATTTGTAAGATCTCCTTTTTGTTAAATTTTGAAAGGGGGGGCTACGATTTTATTATAGACTTTTGCTGTGGAAAATGCTATAATAGAATTGCTCAAAAATATCAAAAATTTGTCCTGTGGAGAAATAAAAATGAATGAGATGATAGGCAAGATATATGTAGAAAGTCCCCGCCGTGCCGGTGAGGAGGCAGAATTTTTTCTGCAATCCAACGGAGCGGCGGATGTGGCTTGTGCCGCGCATGTGCACCATGCGGTGGAGCTGCTTTATATTAAAGAGGGGAGCTATCGCGTTGTGCTTGACGGGGAGGAGCATCGGGTGGAGAAGGGGGATCTGATACTGTTTTGCTCCAATTCCATTCACTACGTATTTTCCGGCGATCAGCTGGTCAACCAATATTACGTGATGAAGATCCCGCCCTCCTTTTTACTGGAGTTTACCCGTCGCGAGATCGGCGCGGAGTATATTTTGCGTTTCGCTCTGCATCGCAAGGGACAAAAAAGCGTATGGAAGCACTCCGAGTTGGAGGCGTGCGGCATGACAGACATTTTGCGCCAACTGATCGCAGAGCACGAAACGCAAAAATATGCGGTGGAGATTGCCATTCGATTGAAGATCATGGAGCTGCTGCTTGCCATATTGCGCGGGAGCGCATATGAAGCAGATCGCCCCAACGACCAGACCGTTTCGCTGATCTATAGTGCAATGGTGTATGTGACGGATCACTATGCGCAGGACGTGGATGAAAGAGAGCTTGCCAAGCGGCTTGGTATGAGCTACAGTTATTTCTCGCGTAGCTTCAAGCGTGTTTTGGGTATGCCCTTTCGCAAATATCTGAACATAACCAGAGTACGAAAGGCAGAGCAGTTCCTGTGCACAGGTTCCGAAAGCATTACCGAGGTGGCACAAAGGTGCGGGTACAACAGTACGTCCTATTTTATTAACGTGTACCGCCGTATGACGGGCAAAACGCCTTATCGCGTGCATCGGCAGGCGGGGAACAGATGATACAAAAGTGGCGGCAAGGAGCAATTGCTCCTTGCCGCTCTTTTCGTTATTTGTTTGCGTTTTCCTGCATACGTTCTTCAAAAACCGAGATCAGATAGCGGCCCATGGCCACCGAGAATTTTTCATATTCCTCTCTTGCCTCGGCTGGGATCTTGCCGGGCTGTAGCTCAAAGTTGAAGGCCCCCTCGTAGTCCGCGTCGGCCAGTGCATGCATCACGCTTTTCCACTTGATGCTACCCATGGAGGGGACGAAATGGCTGTCGGCGTTTCGGGTGTTGTCGTGCACGTGCAGCATTTTGATCCGCTTGCCCAGCACGCGGATCGCCTCTGCCACGTCATAGGAAAAGTACTTGTTGATATGGCAATGCCCGGTGTCCAGACAAACACCGACACGGTAGCCCTCTTGCTCCAGGATGTCATGGGCACTGATCACCTCGGATATAGAATACTTGACCATGTTTTCAATGGCGATGCCGATGTGTTTTACCCCGGCATCGGCCACAAGACGCTTGACAAAGGCTACCGTTTCCGCCGCCTCGCGGACGTGGACCACCGTCCACTCGGCACCCATATATTCCGACGCACGCAGGGCACGAACCGTCATATTGTAATAGTAGTCGTAATTTTCAATGGTAGGGTCGGCATAGTTGAAGCGATAGGGAATGTGTGTGGTCAGGATCTTTAGCCCAAGCTCCTTGCATTTGGCAATGTGCGGATCCAGAACAGTCTCGTAATCCTCGGTATCCAGGATGGGGTTGTGGGGAAGGGGATCGTCATGATAGATCACGCCGGTCAGTCCGACATCAATGGCGTCGTATCCAAGCTCGACCAGCTTTTCTGCCTTTTCAATGCTTGCGTTTGCTGAAAGTAACATCAGGCGTAGCCTCCTTGCTTTTTTCTTCATTATACACCACATTTTTGCAGAACGCAAGAGGAAAAACGGGGGTTCTTTTCGTATTTTTAGATCGTATTCTTCGAAGCGTAGAAGCGGTACCGTTTCCACAGAAAATAGTAGGCGGGGATAGGGTCTCCGTCGCCGTCCTCGCCGTACAGGCGCAAACGTTCCTCCTCCAGCTCTTCCAGTTGTGCGACGCGCCCCTCCAGATAGTCGGCGAGGCGGCGTTTGACCGTGTCAAAGCGTTGAATGAGACCGCCGTAGCGGATGTCGTGGACCTCCCAGCCGTGGGGCTTGTTATAGTACATCCAAACGTTGTAATGACAGTCGCGCAGGGCGTGCAGGCGCTGGAGAACGACGTCGCATTCCGCAAGAAACGCGGTCAGCGCGGCGCGATCCTTTGCATCATAGGCGCGCTTGAGTCGCACGCCGAAGTCCGCCTTGTATTCCAGCAAAGCGGAAAGCTTTAAGATCAGCTTATAGGCAGGGGCGAACAGGGGATTGCTCGGTCTGTTTGCCTCCAGCTTGGCGGTGGTCGCGGCATAAAAATCCTTCATGGGCAGATGCTCGAAATGCTTGTCGGCAAGTCCCAGCAGCGGATCGTTGTAGAGCAGGCCGCGGGTGAGGGAGCTTTTTTGACCGTCGGGATGCTCTGGCAACTCGCAGAGCATCAGGGTGTCGTAGTCCACGTGGCAGGCGTAGCGCAGGCAGCGCTTCATCGAGGCCTCGTCATAGCCGCCCACGTAATCGTAGTCGGCAAACCACGCAAGACCCGGCATTGCCAGTATCAGGTGGCTGTCATCGCCGCCCCAGACCGTTGCATGGATCTCCTGAACGCCGGTTTCGCGACAGGCGTCCAACGCAGGAAAGGTGAAATCAAAGGAACGGGAGTAAAGGGGGCCCTGACTGCTCCACAGCCAGATGCCGCCCGCGAAGACGAGCTCGCGGTCAAAGAGGTAACGGTGCTTTTCAATGTTCGCGGTGTAGAAATTCTTGTCCGCATTATAGTAATCCCAGAAGATGGGGCGTACGCCCTGCGGAATGCTGTTTCGGAATTCCTCGGTAAACTGCACCCGTGTATCGTAATCGATGTAGCCCTTCAGCCCTTTGCCCGCCAGGCGGAAGAACATATCGCTGAACATCATGGGGTCAAGACCGCGTGCCTCTGCCATCTTTTTCACCTTTTCCAGGTGTTCAAAGTAGATGGTGTGGCGCTCGCGGTAGCCGTTTTTATCCAGATACTTGCCTGTGCCAAGGCCAAAGGTCTCGTCCATACCGATGTGAATACGCTTGCTGGTGAAGCACTCGCACACGGTGGAGAACATCCCGTCGATCAGGGCGTAGGTCTCCTCCGAGCCCACCAGCAGCACGCTTTCGGTAT